>NZ_JBQFVP010000002.1:0-426517 GCF_056539825.1 Ruegeria sp. B10 | reverse complement strand
ACATCGTTGGACCGGACATCGCGGCTTCCAACGGCACCATTCAGGTCATCGATCGCGTCCTGCTGCCCATCGACATCCCAGGCAATGAGCCCAACATCGTGGACATCGCGGCCGGTTCGGATGACTTCAACATCCTTGTGATGGCCCTGCAAACAGCTGGTCTGGACGGCCTTGTGCGGGATGCCGACGACATCACCGTCTTTGCTCCGACCGATACGGCCTTCACGCAGCTGGCCGTCGATCTGGGTTTTGAGGGAGACACGACCGACGAAGGCGCTGTCTTCGGCTTTATTGCCGGCGCGCTGACCGATCTTGCCCCGGACGGAGACCCGATCCCGCTGTTGCAGAACATCCTGTCCTACCACGTCTCTCCCGGTGCCAAAACGGCGGCTGAGGTCGATGCCGCGGATCAGGTCACGACCCTGCTGGACGGTGCGACCTTCGGCTCGGAGGGCACTGAGCTGGTCGACAATGAACCCGATATCGACAACCCCAACATCGTTGGACCGGACATCGCGGCTTCCAACGGCACCATTCAGGTCATCGATCGCGTCCTGCTGCCCATCGACATCCCAGGCAATGAGCCTGTCGAGCCCACCGATCCGACCCTTGCTGGAATCGTTGCGGCAAGTGGCGGTGTCTTCGACGACGATGCGACAGATTTCGACATCCTGTTCAATGCGGTTCAGGCTGCAGGCCTGGTCGAAGCTCTTGACGATCCTGATGCCAGCCTCACTGTTTTCGCTCCGAACGATGCCGCCTTCGTCGCGCTAAGTCAGGCGTTGGGCTTTGAGGGAGGGGATGAAGCAGGCGCGTTCGACTACCTGGTAGAAGCTCTTGCACTTCTGAACGGAGGCGATCCCATCGGACTCTTGCAGAGTGTTCTGCAATACCACGTGGCCCCCGGCGAATTGGGCTCAGATGAGGTGCTGAACGCAACCTCGATCCAGACCTTGCTGGATGGCGCCACGCTTGGCGTCGATGGCACGACGCTGGTGGATGCGGATCCCGACATCGCGGATCCGAATCTGATCGCGACGGACGTTCCGGCTAGCAACGGTGTTGCACATGTGCTGGACGGAGTTCTTCTACCTGCAGACTTGCTGCAATCCGACGGCTCAAATGACGTTGATTTCCTGATCAAAGGCGATCAGTCAGACTACGTTCGGACCGGACGAGACAATGATTTCGTCGACGGAAATGGCGGAAATGACAAGATCCTTATGGGCCGTGGTGACGATGTCGGTTTTGGGGGTCTTGGGAAAGACAAGGTATTTGGTGGGCGCGGAGATGACAGCCTCTACGGCGACGAAGGGGCCGACTACCTAAGCGGCGGCAGGGGCGATGACATGATCACCGGCGGGGCCGACAATGACCTGTTGGCTGGCGGTCTTGGAGCAGACACGTTCATCTTCAACTTGGGCGATGGGCATGACAAAATTCTAAGGTTCCAGCAAGGACAGGACACAATCGATTTGTCCGGTGCCGGGATCTCGGGCTTCGATGAGCTATCCGATATGATCGAAACATCCCTGTTCGGTGCTACAATTCACCTTGGAGAAGAACAGAGCATCTACGTGCAGGCCTTCAACCTGGATCTGGATGAAACCGACTTCATTTTCGCCCCAAGCGCGTACGACACAATCGCGTAAGGTCCCAAAAGAACTGAAGAAGTGTCCGCTTGGATCCAAGCGGACACTTTTTTGTCTGATCAGCAAACTTCGGGTGGTTTTTTGTACCACGCGCGACCACTTAAACTTGCCAAAGGTTCAGGGTGCGGGTGGTCAGCCAACCGTTTTGAGCGCTGTCATCATCCTGCTGCGGCACGCTCGTATTTAAGATGATCGTGTTAGAAGAACTTTGCTTAAGCGGGGCAGGGTGCTCTCGTAGCCTTCGCGCATGATTAAACAATCGCCATTCAAGTACTTCAAAATCAGTCCCGAGATCATCCGCCTTGCTGTGAAGCTGTACATCTGTTTCCCGCTCTCGCTACGTAGTGTCGAAGATCTGCTGCATGAGCGAGGCATCGACGTGAGTCACGAAACTGTCCGCTATTGGTGGAACAGGTTTGGCCCGATGTTTGCTGTCGAGATCAGACGGAAGCGTGTTCAGCAGTTGCGCGCATTCTCCAAATGGAAGTGGCACGCGGACGAGGTTTTTGTGAAGGTGAATGGCAAGAGACACTACCTCTGGCTGGCCGTTGATCATGAGAGCGAAGTGCTGGAAGCAATCGTTGCCAAACGTCGAAACAAGCAAGCGGCATTGAAATTCCTCAGGAAATTGATTAAACGCCATGGTTGTGTCGATGGGATCGTGACCGACCGTTTTGCATCCTACAAAGCAGCGCTCAGAGAAATGGGCGCGCTCGAAAAACAACAGACGGGCAAGAGGCTCAACAACCGCGTCGAGAATTCGTACCCTCCTTTTCGACGACGCGAACGCGCGATGCATCGTTCCAGGCGCTTGCGAAGTTTACAGAAATTCGCGTCTGTCCATTCCTCCGCCTACAATCACTTCAACCAGGAACGATCGCTCACCAGCCGGGACACCTTCAAGCCGACACGCACTGCCGCTCTTGCCGAGTGGCGTCAAAATTGTTCCGGATAGGTTCGCGGTTTCCGCGGCACACTGAGACTGGTTCGAGTTTGTCGGACAAAACCCACGCGAGGTTTCAGACCCGTTTGAGGAGTTCCCGATAAAACCTAGCATTAGCCATCCGACCGATGCCGTTGGGCGTCTGTTTCGAGCCCAAAGCAGTCAACTGCCTAAAACATGGCCATCTAGTTGGTTAACAGTTTTTAGTTTCCTTGTTGGAAATTGCTTGCGATTATAATTTTAGCAAAGGTCGCCCTTGTATTTCCTCTTTGATTTTAGGAGGCAAAATACCGGAAAAACTGCGCACACGATCTCTTCTCGGCCTAAGTTTCACCGGCTTCCTCAAGCCTATCCAAAAACTTGTAGTCTGTTGGCGGATCGTCGCAAATACCTGGCCCACACTCCAATAGAGCTGAGCCTGCGTTGGCGGCACCCAAAGCTAAGATCAACATGAACGCGGTTTTGGCCAACTTGCTTCCACCGAACCGTTCCGATGCCCTAACGTCCGCGGCTAGATCATATTGCTTTTCAAAGACAAGCATCACCGCGGTCCCGAGTATTATCAATCCGAAGGCTATGCCGGCCCAAGTGTAAAAATGCAGACCAAGAACCGGAGACCCATAGTGCCCGGTGCCTGGCACTATGTGCAGTAGGATTTGGCGGATCGAAACGCTGATACCGAATATTGCTGCCACAAGGACGATTCCGTAGTTCCTTGCACGCGTGCCCCATAACAGATTTAGCCCGAGCCCAAACCCCACGGCCACGAAACCGACACGCTGCAATAGACACAGCGGACAGGGTAATTCGTAAAGAACAAGCTGAAAATAGAATGCAAGAACCAACACGAGGCAGACAGCCAGGGCACCAAGCGCGTTCATATTTCGGGCAAATTCAGGTGACATGGAACGATCTCACAATTGGATTGAAAGCGACGTTGTTGCATGAAATTTTAGCCAATAAACGCTCGTCAAAAGCGTGACTACGAAGAGAGCGTATGAAAGTCGGACGAATTTAAAATAAGCGAGCCCCAAAGCGAATGTGAACAACGCAAATAGTAGTGCAATCATATTGATCCCTTTGACTTTTTGGTCTTGCCGAGACTGGCAGGTACTGAGGACACTGTTTCCTTTTCGAAAATCGGCCTAAGCACCATATCAAATCTCGAATGATCTTCCGCCTTGTTGGCGATACCGCCCCTCCGGGATTTCACTTTAAGCCTCTGGATCCTCCGAAGATATCCCTAGATCAGCGAGGGCCTCCCAAACACCATCAGGGATGGACCACTCTGCCCATTCCATCGCCTGTTGAACATGCTGAGGCCATGTCACTCCGCAAACGGTCGAAGTGATGTCGTCATTTTTCAAAGAGTTTTGCAACGCGACCGCCCCGACTGGGACATCGTAGTGACCGCATACCTCTTCAACAGCACGTATTGGCGCAAGTACATCATCATCTGCAGGTCGATAGACATAAAAGCGATGGATCGCGCTGCCTCGGGCAAGTGCACCTCCGGAATAAGGTGCTGCATTCAATATCGAAACGCCTCGTGATTTCGCGAGTTCTATCAGAGGTGCCGCGTTGTCGTTTACCAGCGTATGCCGGTTGTGTGTCAGGACCACGTCAAAATCCCAACCCTCCAAAATTGGTATCATCAAGTCGACACGTCCCGCCGCGATTCCGACCGCCTTTGCCATACCTTCCTCCTTGATACGAAACAACTCTTCAATCGCGCCACCTGGTCCTTTGACCTCAGATAGGTCATTTGCATATTCGACATCATGGACGTGGAGTATATCGACGCTGTCGACGCTTAGGGCCGAAAGACTTTCCTCGAATGACCTACGTGCCTGAGAAGCATCAAAGGCACCGGTTTCCATATCCCGGTCGACTTTGGTGGAAAGTACCCGCCCTTCCGGCCAACCGCCAAGCTCACGAATGACTTTTCCTATGCGCTCTTCACTTCGCCCCATGGCATAGCAACGGGATGTGTCCAGGAACGCATTTGGCTGCGAAAGAATTACCCGAATTGTATCAATCGCGCGGTCTTCCTCAACTTCATACCCATAGATTTCCGGAATACTTCCCAACCCTGTCGATCCAAACCCGACGCGAGGAACCCGTATCCCTGTCTTACCAATTTCGCGTAGCTCCGCCATGCCAACCTCCCAATTGGTTCCGGACGTTCATAGATGTTGCGCGAGTAGTTTGTTGAAAACAAGTCAGAGTTTCCGCGAAGCTGTTTGGTCGTGCTGAGACCTTTCAAGCAATCGCACTACGGGGCTCTTGCGTCGAAGTCATCAGACGCCGGGCTGTGAATGTCTGAAATGCGATGTTTGCGATCTGTTGCGTGAACAAAAGGCCGAAGTTCAACCAATGGCCGACAGGGGCTCAAAGCGGTTGTTTGCTGCACTCTGCTTGATTGACTGCCAAAGTGTTCTTTCCAACAGCCCGTCATGTGACACTGTTCGCTATGCCTCGCTTGAAATCGAGCTTCGTGTGGTATCTATGGCGTATAACTCATTTGCGTCCAAATTTAATATATATTTAACAGCATCTTGCAGATTTAGCTACACTGACTTCATCTCCGCCACTTTTCTCATGAACCTAATTTTTTTTTGGGAAGGAATGCCGTCAGCCCGCTATTCTGCCCCATTGTGGGAGTTTGCATTTCTCGACTTGGTTAGAACTCGTCGTCCAACGCGATCTGAGTCGAAGTGTCGCGCCCCAGACCTCCGCATCGAGGGAGCCTTGCGCGCTCGGCTACATCAGAATTGAGTTACCGAAGGCGTCGGTTCAAAAACTAGCCGAAATCGTGTTGAAGGAATGTGGCGCAATGTAGTTCTGAGGTCTGCTTCTGTTGCTCCCGACCGGTTCGTTTTTCACTTGGGCCGCCGCTTAAGATCGAGATTGCAGATCAGGCGCGCAGAATGAAGGGCCGCTCATTTTTTCAAGTTCAACGAGAGTATCTCGCTCGTTAGAGGTGCCAATGGGACCGCAACCTAGGAAAAGGTAGCACTTTTTTGCGAGAAACGGCGCATTAACTGAGGACTTATGCCTGCTATACTTAGAATACCGCTTCGTCGATTTTTCGAAAACTCCCGACAGCGGTTCAGTCACAGGCTGCCGTCACAATCATTTCAACCTTCAAAACACTGCGGGCAAGTTTGGACTCACCGCAGGCGCGGGCCGGAGCGTGGCTTTCGGGTAACCAGGCGTCCCAAACGGCATTCATCTCAGCAAAATCTACCATGTCTGCAAGCCAAATTTCGCATTTCAGAATACGGGTCTTGTCGCTGCCGGCTTTTGTCAAAAGGTCTTCAACCTTAGCCAAGATGTCGCGTGTTTGTTCACCTACAGTAGATGCGTCCGATGTCTGGCCGCAAAGATAGGCAACGCCGTTGTGTTTGACGATCCGGCTCATGCGTTGGCTGGTTTCGATCCTGGTAATGGTCATGTTTCGAGTGGTTCCTGTTAGTGAATTTCATGGTGGTTTGGGCGGAGCTAGGAAAGGTCGCTTACCAACTCGTTTTGGTACCCAAAGAGCGCAGGCAACCCACCTGTGTGCACCATGACGACTTTCTGTCCGGGTTGGATTTTCCCTTCGCTTACCAAATGCAACAATCCAGCGAAGGTTTTCGCGGTATAGACGGGATCAAGGAATATTCCTTCGGTACGAGCCATCTTGTCCAATGCAGCCCGCGTGCCTCCACTGAGTTTCCCGTAGCCGGGAGGCAGCGCTTCGTCCATGACGTTAAGCCTGTCATGCAACGGCGCTGCGTCGATATCCAACAAATCCGCCAGTTTCTGCAGAACGGTTTTCATTCGGACCCTTTGCTTTTCGCTATTCCGGCGTACGCAAACGCCAAACACAGAAGCGGCGTTTTCTTCCAATGCTACTCCGGTCAACAAGCCTCCATGAGTGGCTCCACTACCTGAGGGTACGACAATCGCATCGATATCAGGCATCTGCTGACACAATTCTTGTCCAGCGACGACGTAGCCCAAAGCACCCAAAGGCGGATGGTTTAATCCCAGATGAATGACATAAGGTTTGCGCCCTTGCGCCTTCAACTCATCGGCACGCGCGTGTAACGCAGCGTCCGCACCGACTTCGTCCTCGCCCTCGGGGTAGGTCATGTGTTCGGCACCCAGAATTTGTGCCAGCAACACATTCCCAGAGCTGTAGTACTCCTCGCCCATATCCGACACACGCTCTTCTAGTTGCAGGACGGATCGCATGCCCAGTCTTGCTGCAGCGGCTGCAGCAGACCGAACAAAGTTTGACTGAACTGCGCCGGTGATCAGAATGGTATCCGCACCTTTCTGAAGGGCATCACCGAAATAGAACTCAAGCTGCCGCGTTTTGTTTCCGCCAAACCCAAGCCCGGTTAGGTCATCGCGTTTCAGCCAGAGGTCGATGCCTAATTCCGAAGACAACCTGTCCAGCCGCTCCAATGGGGTTGGGCCCGACATGAATTGGGCACGAGGAAATCTGTCCAGTTTGTTGTCTTTTGTCATCGTCTGCCCTTCGAGTTTACGCGATCGCAAATGCGCGATGAAAGAGAACGCCACAGGCTATCAGTGATACCACGCGGATAGCCGTTGTGACCAAGGTCTGAGGCAAATAGGGACCCACTGCACGACCAAAAAAGCTGCCGATCAATGTGAGCGCTACGAAGCCCCATAGCTGCGGGCCATAAGCGAAGGCTTGAGTCTCGGACAGGCTGTGCAACAGGAATGCGATGCCGTATGCCACCAGCGCAATGGGTTGAACCAACTTGGCAACTTCTTTGGCTGGGCGTCCTTTCGCAATCAATCCGAAAACCATTAGCGGGCCGGGCGTCGCTGCCCAAACAGTCGCCAGCCCGGACAAGCCGGAAACGGTCGAAAACCCTGCTGTTCCAATTGAGCGACGTAAGGGCAGCAAGGTTGTTACAAGCCCGATCAGCAACAGGCTGGCGGTTAGGGCAAGGACAAACGCCTCGCTCAGCCAAGGGTATACGACAAGGCCCGCGACCACTCCGATGAGGCATCCGATGATTGCCGTTCGAATGGTCTGTCGGTCGGCCTTCAGCACCTGTCGGTTTGTCGCGACCGCTGAAACGACCGTATTCAAAAGCAGCAGTATTGGAACGGCGGTTGATGTACCAAGCAAGATCATCATAGGCGGTCCGGCAAGGATGCTAAACCCGATGCCGACGCCGACTTGCAGCATTGCGCCAAGGCCGATGGCAACCATCAGGATGGTTAGGTCAACGGACACTAAAATCCTCCAAGTCCCGCGCGATACTGCTGTTCCTTTAGGTCCAAGGCATGATGCCAACATAGGAATTGCGCGTCGCAACGGTATGCGCCATCTGCGCCAGTGTCGTCAAATCGAAGACGGGAAGTCGCAACTCGTCCTGAAGGCGCGCCGCATAAGGCGGCAGATCGGTACACTCCAACACAAGCGACCGTATGTCCGGCGCTTGGCGTTTAAGTCGCCGCGCCGCCTCAAGGACTTCAGCCTCAATGAGATCCGTGTCCATACGGGTGCGCGTGTTTCGCAAGATCACCTCAGCGAATTCGCTGGTGTCCTCTAGCCCTTGTACCGCGACGGGAATGCCCGCAGCGCCGACACCTTCGAAATGCTTCGGCGTCAGGGCAGATGCATCCGCGGTCAACACGCCCACCGGGGCATTCGCTCCGGTCATGTGAAAGGCAAGAGGTACCTGTATCAAGCTGGATGCAAAGACAGGAACGGAAACCGCCGCAGCCAATTCCTTTTGAAATAGAGCCAGAAATCCGCAGCTTCCCGTGATTGCCCGAACGCCCTCGGCCTCAAGCCTTTGCGCGCCCTTGATAAAGGGCGCCAATAGCTCGGGTGTCGGGTTGGTTAGCAGGGTCGGTACGGTGATGCCGTCGATCATTTCGTAGAGAACGGGGAACGGTAGGCTGGACGGGTTCTTAATGTGCCCGGGCGGTTTGGGAAAATAGCTTTCAAGGCATAAAACCCCGATCGATGCCCCGCAGATATTTTGGCCACCTTCGTAAATTGGCATGGTGCTCAGGTCCTTTCGAATAGGGGATTTAAAAACGGGCCAGCGAGAACGGGTCCAGATTGATATTCGGGCTGCGTCCGGACACCAGATCCGCCACAAGCTCTCCGGTCTTTGGCGCCATCATCAGCCCGTAATGAGAATGGCCGAATGCTGTAAAAAGCCCTTCCTTTCCGTTCAGCGGCCCAATCGCTGGCAGGCTATCGGGAAAAGAGGGGCGCCGGCCCATCCAGAACTTTGCCTCGCCAGTATCGAGGTCCGGCACCAAAGATTTTGCCTGATCGGTCAGTATCTTTTCTTTTCGCGGATCGGCTGGGGCATCGACACTGCCAAACTCGGCTGTACCGGCAACCCTGAGGCCGCCTTGCATCGAACTTGCGACAACCTTTGCGTCCACATCCATGACCGAGTTGTTCAGCACAGCCGAAGGGACCGGGAATTCAACGTGGTAACCCCGCTCGGCCACCAACGGCACGGGTAGGCCAAGGGGTTTGAGCAGGTCGGCAGACCACACTCCGGCCGCGAGGACAATATTGCGCGCGTGCAACGTGTCATGAGACGTGGCAAGCGTCCAAATGCCGTCTTCGGTGTAGCTCAGCTTGGTGACTTCGGACCGCACAAACTCGGCACCTTGCGCACGTGCTTTTTCGGCCAATACAGCGCCCAAACGACCGGGAGACGTTGCGCGAGCCTGACCTTTGATCACAATCGCAGCCTTGAGGTCTTTTGACAGCGCGGGTTCCAGGCGCCGCAATTCAGCGCCATCGACACGCTCCAGTTCACCGCCTTTTTCCTGGCGGATCAGATAACCAAGGTCGTTCAGCTTGGCTTGTTCAGGGTTGCGGAACGCGTGGATGTAGTAACTGTCCACGATCAGCGCTTCGTGGCCCGTGCCCTGCAGGTGTCGACGGTATAGATCAATGGACGGACGACATAAAATCTCCATCGCATCTGAGATTTCGCGAACCGTCTTTTCGCCGGACTTTCCCAGAAAACGCAGCCCCCACGGGATCATCTTCGGCCAGAAGGACGCCCGGACCGAAAGCGCGCTTTTCGGGTCCAACAGCATCTGGGGCAACTTCTTCCAAATGCCCGGAACGGCCTGCGGAATAATCGACCAGGGCGACACAACCCCAGCATTGCCGAACGAGGTTTCCTGTCCAGGGTCGCTCCGGTCGATAAGACGGACCGGTATGCCCCGTTCTTGCAGCGACAGCGCGCAACAAATGCCGACGATCCCTGCGCCGATGATGGTCACTTGCTCTGTCATCGTATCAGGCCGGGGAATGGCTGCGATTGCGCGCGATCAGTTGGCTGACAATGACAGGCGAGGCGACAGCAAGCGCAATCAGGTCAGCGGTCAGGCTGGGCGCAACAAAGATCACCCCCGCGATGGCCATAAGGATACGCGACGCAATGTTCAGCGGTTTCAGCCAGTATCCGACCACAGCTGCGGACAGGGCGATGACCCCGGCGATACAACTGGTGGCGGTGTAGGTGAATTCCCAAAGGTTGAAACCGGTTGAAGACACGAACAATAAGACCGGCGCATAAACGAAGGCCATTGGTGCGATCACCTTGCCCAACCCAAGGGTAAAGGCAGATAGACCAGTTCGGAACGGGTTGGAGTTTGCAATGGCTGCCGCCGCATAGGCCGAGGTGCAGACGGGCGGCGTGATCTCGGACACCACTCCGTAGTAGAGTACGAACAGGTGGCTTGCGATCGGCGGGACACCCAGCTGCGCCAATGCGGGCTGTGCGACAGAGACCAGCATAATGTAAAGCGCGGTGGTGGGGATGCCCGCGCCCATCAGGATGCAAACAATGGCAATGAAGACCAGCGAGATGAACAGTTGCAGGTCTTCCATCGCAAACAGCTGCCAGCTGCCAAACGAGATCATGTTGTACAGGTCAGCGGCCAGATTGCCTGCGCCTTGAGTGACCATGAACCCGATACGAAAGCCAATGCCGGTTGTGTTGATAACACCGACGACAATGCCGACGGCGGCAGCAGCGGCGCCCACGGCCAGCGAGTATTTCACTCCCAACTCAACCGCTTGCAGCATCTCGGGTACTTCGATGCGTTTCTGCGGGTTCAACGTGGCAATCACCGACAAGGCACACAGGATCGCCGTCATCGTCAGATCGAACCCGCCATCCGAGAATTTCCACAGAACGAAGGCCAGAAAAGCCGCGGCATAGATCAGCGTGGGCGGCTGTTTGATGCGCGACATGCCTGCGATCACTGCCAGGGAAATGCCGCAGAAGGCGGACATGAACGGCGTATATCCCGTGAACAGTACGACCAGCAGACCGATCAAAGGCACGATGTTGGCCCAACCTTCGGCCCAGACGGCCTTGAGCTGCGGCAGTTGCTCTTTCGCCAAACCTTGCAGGTTCAGTTTGCGTGCCATCAGGTGCACCACGGCAAAGACGCCGACATAGTGAAGGATCGCGGGGAAGATCGCGGCGATGACGATGGTGGTGTAGGGCACCTCAAGGAACTCGGCCATGATGAAGGCCGCTGCCCCCATGATCGGCGGTGTGATTTGCCCTCCGGCTGACGATGCGGCTTCGACGCCGCCCGCAAAATGGCCGGGGTACCCAAGGCGCTTCATGTTGGGAATGGTCAGCGCGCCGGTCGAAACGGTGTTGGCCACCGAAGAGCCCGAGATCGTGCCGAAGAACGCCGAGGATACCACCGACACTTTTGCCGGCCCGCCGGTATAGCGGCCCGCCAAAATGGTTGCGTTGTCGATGAAGAGTTGCCCCAATCCGGTGCGCTGCGCGATCACGCCGAACAGGACGAAATGGAACACAATGGTCGATACGACCCAGAGGGTGACGCCATAGATGCCTTCCTGCGGGAAATACATCGAAGACACGAAGGTTTTGAAGTTCACACCCGGATGCTGCAGCAAGCCGGGAAAATACGGGCCCAACAGGGCGTATGAGATAAACACACAGATGATCAGTGGCAGCACCCAACCCAGGGTGCGGCGTGCGATGTCCAGAACCAGCAGGATGATGACTACGCCCAAAACCACGTCATAAGTGTTCGGGTTGCCCATTCGGAACGTCTGTTCCTCGATCCCCAGAAACGGAATGCCGCGCCATGCGACCCCAACATAAAGCGCCGCGATGATCCCCAGCGCCATAAAGACCAAGTCGTACAGAGGAATGTTGCCGATACGGAACCGGCTGACCTTGAGCGCATAGAGGTTTTTGGAGCCGACAATCGGAATTGTCGCGTAGACCAGAATAAACAGCAGCGCCAGATAGATACCCATGTGCCAATGGTCGGCGGGCAGGCCAAAACCGGCTGTGAAGAATTCGTAAAACGCAAGGATCAGGGCAACAACGCGCAGCACCTTGCCCGCGGTGGGCGTGACCTGCCGGACGGCGGCACCTTCGTCGAACTGTTCTTCGATGGCAGCCAGTTCCTCGGCCGTCAGTTCGTGGTCATCAAGTTTCTGGGTCTCGGACATGATGGCCCCCCGATTTCGCATAATTTCAGAGTGCGGTGCCCCGAGCAGGGGCACCGACGACAAGTGTCAGTAAGGTACGATTACTGAAGCAGACCGGCTTCTTTGTAGAATTTCTCGGCTCCCGGATGCAGCGGCACACCCAGCGCCTCGACTCCATCCAGCGCCGTATCGGGAGTGATCTGCTTGCCTTTGGCGTGACCATTGTCCAGCAGCTTGCGAGTATTGTCGTTCCACAGCGCCTTGGTCAGGCCATATACCAGTTCATCGGATAGTTCCGAGGACACCACCAGCATTGCGCTGACCGCCGGGGTCTTGGTTTCACCGTCGATACCTTCATAAATGCCACCCGGGATGGCTGAGGGAATATAGGCTGGGATGATCTCATTGATCTTCGCCATGTCTTCGTCGCTGAAGGAATGCAAGTTCATGCCCTTGGTTGACGAAAGCTGCACCATCGCAGCCACGGGCCAGCCTGCTGCGTAGAAATAGGCATCTAGCTGACCGTCAGCCAGACGCTCGGCGCTTTGGCTGTTGTTCAGCTCGGCCTCATCCATATTGTCACGGTTGACGCCCCAAGCATCTAGCATCTGCAGCACGGCAACCTGTGTACCGGAACCGGCTTGCGCGATGCCGACGCGCTTTCCTTCCAGATCGCTTAGGTCGTTGATTGTTTCACCGGCCGGCAGAACCAAGTGCAGGTCTTCGGGGAACAGGTTGGCCACGATGCGAAGGTTGGGGTGGGGTTTACCCTCGAACTTACCCTCACCCAGATACATCGAGCGGGTGACGTCGGCTGCGGCCAGACCGGCCTCAAGCTCTCCGTTCTGAACGGCGGCGTTGTTGAACACCGACGCGGTGGTGGATTGAGCGATAGCAATCAGCCCCGGCACGCCGCATTGGCCGCCTTCTTCGCAGGGGCGCGAACCCGGAGGGGCGGAGATTCCGTTTGCGATGGTGCCGCCAATGGGGAAGTAAGTTCCGCCTGCGCCGCCTGTGCCGATGCGGAAAAAAGTTGGGTCCTGTGCCAGTGCCGGGGCGGCAAGCGCGCCTGCTAGGGCCAGTCCCGTCAAACATTTCACAAATTTCATCATCATCTCCCTTGTTGGATCGTCGGATTCGGTTTGGCCGAATTTCGATCCTGCAAGCGTAGTCGCAATTTTCATAAATACAAATTTGTTATATTTCATAAAACTAAGGTTTAGCTTATAGATTAACCATGAACCTTATGCAGTTGACCGTTTTTCGCGAGGTGATGGAGACCGGCTCTATCTCTCAGACCGCCAAGAAACTGAACCGCACCCAGCCTGCGATCAGTCTGGCCTTGAAGAACCTTGAAAAGACCCTTGGCCTGACACTGTTCGAGCGTAAGGGACGGCGATTGGTCCCGGTTCCCGAAGCGCATTACCTTTTGGCCGAAACAACAGGTATTCTGGACCGCCTTGCGACGATTTCCAGTACAATGGAAGGGTTGATTAAAGGGCATTCCGGCAGCTTGAATATCGCTACAATGCCCGGCCCATCCGCTTTCTTGTTCCCGCGTTTTATCAGCCAATCAGTCGGCGAAAACCCCGAGATACGTATCACGTTGTCTACACGCAGTTCGCCTCAGATTATTGAGCTTGCGGGCACGCAGAATATTGATTTCGGCTTTGCAGACTTCGATCATTCAACCGGGAAAGAGCCTCAATATTCAACAGAACTGATCCGGGCAGATTGTTTTTGTGCCGTTGATCGTGACAGCCCACTTGCTTCACGTGGGACCATATCCATTTCCGATCTCGACGGAGCGCCTATGGGGGGATTGCATGCCGCGCACCCGTTCCAGCGTAAAATTCGGCAAGAGTTTCAAGATGTTTCAGCTGACTACAACCCAACAGTGACCTGTCAGTACTTTCTACCCCTTATACCCTTTGTGAGCTCAGGTCAGTGTTATTCGATCGTGGATCCTTTGACCGTAGCGACTGAACGAGAACTAAACCTGTCCAACGGAAAAGTCGCGTTCGTGCCCTTCAAAAAACCGCTCAGATATGAATATGCGCTCCTTGAGCCAGACCACCGACCACCGTCTCAACTGGCTTTAAAGATCAAGGCGGGCTGGAAAGCCGAAGTTATAAAGATGTTGGCAGGGGTGAATGCCAACCCTCATGCAACTGGGATAGATGAAACAGGAAGCGAGCAAAGCTGAATAGCATTGTTTTAAAACAGAAAACTGATCGGAGGGAATGTCGACTTAGATCGACTTGCGACAAGTATACGAATGTTAGCTTTGGGGCCGGAACCTCAAGTTTCTTGGACCGGACCAAAAATTGGCTTCGTCCGCATTCCAGTCGTTCGTGGACGCAAATCATGTCGCCTCGCAGCGATTGACCGCTCAGAGTCTCAAGCCGCCATTCATTCTTGCAGTAATGTAGTTTTATTTCGGCAACTGGCTGAGTTCGACTGGAACCTCACGCGCGTAATTCGTGTCCAGAAAGACATGGTTTCTCAGTAACTGAGTTCAGTGCAATTGTGGTACGAACACGTGTGACTGATTGAACCGGATTGATTTGCTGCTCAATGATTTCGTTCAATACGTCGGTGCCGGAAGCGCGTATCTTTAGTAGATAGCAATCGTCTCCTGCGATTTTGTGCAGCTCTTCCAGTCCAGTCACCTGCGACAGGGCGGCGGCTGTGTCAAAACCCCGGCTCGGCTTGGCGTCGGTTACAAAGACAAAGGCCAAGAGCGGCTTTCCCAGCGCCCGCGGATCAATCCTGACCTCGTAGCCTTGAATGATGTTCATGGATTCCAGACGGCGAACCCTTTCGGAGATCGCAGAGGGTGCAAGACCCACACGACGCGCGATCTCAGCTTTTGGTATGGCCGAGCTTTCAAGAAGGATGGACAGTATTTCACGGTCTTTTCCGTCAATCATGCATCGTTACTATGCTTTCGATGACTTTTCGTCTTCAAAATTCGAAAATTAAAGACGAAAGCTCTTATCAAAGGTCATCGTCATGAACTCTCATATTCTGGAGCTGACGATCAGCGGAGTTTCTCTTCGTTTGTCATGCCTCCGCCGAAACGGCATAAAGCCGGCACTTGTATGCCTGCATGGATTTGGGTCGACCAAAGAGGATTACGCCGATCTTGCCTTTCGCCAAGACTTCTTGGATCGGGATCTTGTGTTTTGGGACGCACCTGGCTGTGGCGCGTCTGATATCAGCAGGCCTGATGAGCTATCTATCCCGTTCCTTGTCGAAGTCACGACTGCCGCGGTTGATGCACTGGGATTAGATCGGTTCCATCTAACCGGTCACTCCATGGGCGGGTTGACCGGGCTAATGCTGGCCAGCGCACTTCCGGACAGGGTCCTGAGCTTTTTTGACATCGAAGGTAATGTCGCGCCGGAAGACTGCTTTCTTTCGCGCCAGATTGTCGACTTCCCGACCGCCAATGCGGGTGTTTTTCTTGAAGGCTTTAAAGAACGTGTGCGTGAACGAATGGAATTTTCATCGGCGATCTACGTTGCAGCGCTGGACAGCAAGGTCAGACCATCAACGATTGAGCCTGTGTTCAGGTCGATGGTCGACTTGTCCGACAACACTCCTCTGATGGACATCTTCGAGGGGCTCTCATGTCCGAAGGCCTTTGTTTATGGTGAACAAAACCGCCATCTTTCCTATCTGAAACACCTGCCTGATATCGGTGTTCAAGTCATCGAAATTCCACATTCAGCGCACTTTCCCATGTATTCAAATCCACCTGCACTATGGTCGGCGCTTGCAGGATTTATTGCCGAACAAGAGGAACCACTATGACCCCGTTCGCTACTTTTCCAACTGGTAACTTTTGCAACGCAGATACCAGAGTTCGAGCTATGAGCGCGCGGATCAAGCCGCTGATCCGTGGAACCCGGATTGCGGGGCCGGCGCGCACTGAGCGCATCACGCCAGGGCAGAACGGCGCCATTCACCGTGCGGTGCATGTGGCCCAGCCGGGTGACGTTTTGGTCGTGGATGGCGGCGGCTCGGAGCGGTTTGGCCCGTTCGGCGATTTATTGGCCGATGGATGCAAGTCCAAGGGCATCTTGGGCGCTGTCTTCGATTGTACAATTCGGGATAGCGCAGACATCGCAGCATTGGGGTTCCAGGTCTTCTGCCGGGGCTTTCATCCCGAAGCGACCGTAAAAACCGAACCGGGCGAAATTGATGTTCCGGTGGTCGAAGGCGGGGTCTCTGTCTCGCCCGGAGACATCATTGTTGGCGACGACGATGGCGTGGTGGTTCTGCCTTCGAGTTTCGCCGCGGAAATCCTGGAGAAAGTCTCTCATGTCGCCGAGCGGTAAGAGGTCATCCGAGCTCGAACCCTGGCCGGTACGACCACCTATGAGATTTTAGAACTCGACCGCAGCTAAAGCACCTAAACAAAAGGGTTCAATTTATGTCTAGACCAGAAAACTTTTTCAATCTTGCCGACCTAAGCGAGGGCATCGCCCGTACGCTGACAACCGGGATCGAAACTCGGGTCTTCGCTGGCGAAAAGGCAGTGTTCTCTGTGGTCAGTTTTGAGCCTGGCATCGAGGGCTCCATCCACTCTCATTCAGAAGAGCAATGGGGAGTTCTGCTTGAAGGCAGTGGCATCCGTATTGAAGACGATATCGAAGTAGCTGTGGGAAGCGGTGACTTCTGGCGCACTCCGGGCGGCGTTGCACACGGGTTTCGTGCTGGTCCCGATGGCGCGAAAGTGCTCGACGTGTTCGCGCCACCCCGCGAAGCTTACAGGACCGCGGGATCGGGATTCGCTATCCAGAAAACCGAGTAATGCGTCGGGCCGTAGCGAAAATGATGGTCTTGTCAGAAGAGCTTTGATTGATTCGGGCAGGGGGTTTGCGTAGCCTCCGATTATAGAAAGACCATCGCTTTTCAAGTACTTCAAAACCAGTCCCGAGATCATCCGTCTTGCGGTGATGCTGTACATCCGTTTCCCGCTCTCGCTTCGGAACGTCGACAATCTGCTGCACGAGCGAGGCATCGACGTGAGCCGCGAGACTGTCTGCTAATGTTGCAACAGGGTTGGCCCGATGTTTGCTGCTGAGATCAGACGGAAGCGTGTTCAGTAGCTGCGCGCATTCTCCAAATGGGAGAGGCACGTGAACGAGGTTTTCGTGAAGGTGAATGGCAAGCGGCACTATCTTTGGCGGGCGGTCGATCACCAAGGCGAGGTACTGGAAACCGTTGTCACCAAAAGCCGAAACAAGGCTGCAGCACTGAAATTCCTTAAGAAATTGATGAAGCGGCACGGTTGCGCTGAGGAGGTCGTCACAGATCGTTTCCTACAAGATTGCGCTTAGACAATTGGGCGCGCTCAAAAACTAAATGACAGGCAGGTGGCTAAACAACCGCGCCGAGAATTCACACTTGCCGTTTCGACGAGGCGAACGCGCGACAAAGCGTTTCAGGCGTACGCGAAGTTTAAAGAAGTATGTCGCCGTTCATTCCTCCGTTTGCAACCGCTTCAATCAGGAACGAGCGCTCACCAGCCGAGACACCTTAAAGCTGACACGCAGCGCCGCTCTTGCCGAGTGGCGCGAACTTGGCATGGGATAAAGGTCAACTTCACTAGCCTAACAGAAGCCGGTTCGAATTCGTCTGACAGCGCTGATACGATGACGCGTGGTCTTATGGGGCTGCACCGACCAGGAACGTATCTCACCTAGGCACCGGTTGCCGGATTGGTTTGTGTTCCCTTCTGAAATTGGTTGACGGTCTTGTTGGCGAAGCGCGGCTCGCGCTCGGCCGTAAATGTCTGAGCATGTATCTGATAAAGACGATCGCGCTGCTCGTCATCCTGCCAAGTGGCAACAAAACCACCCTCGACAAGCGCAACGACACGCGCATTTCTTTGATCACCACCACCTCGCTGATTTACAGTGAAGTCGCCCGAAACCGGGTTGCCGTCAGTCGCAAAAGCACGTGCCCTGATTTGACCAAGTCCATTCTGGTTTCTGTCATCGGTCCAGACCACGATGAGCGTTCCATCGTTCAGCAGCGCGATATCGGGCCGGACTTGGTCGCCACGCGTATCCTGCGGAACCGGGCGCTCAGCGAAGCGTTCACCCCCGTCCGCCTCCAAACCCGTGATCATCACATCCCGCGCGCCGCGCTCGTAAACAATATAGGAACGCCCCAAGCCATCAACAGCGATTCGTGGATGCGCCTCCTGATCTCCAAGTCCCGTCGCCACAACTGTTTCAGGCCCGTTCGCAATGCCATCATCATCAAAGCGACGACACCGGATCGAGATACTCTCATCAGCGGACAACTCGGCCCAGGCACAAACAAATCCGCCAGTGCCCACTAGGCCAAGCGTTGGGGCCGCCGGTGTTCCAGAGTCCGAAGTCGCGAGTGCTTGAAGCGGGATACGCGTTGACCCGTCTGCATTGTAGCCCCTCGCCATAATACGTATGACGTCGTCTCTTGTCTCTTGCCAAGCCAGCAAGAAACGCCCGTCTGGAGCAACCGCTATATCGGGGTCGCGATTGTTCGATGACGCATTTGAACTTGCCCTATGGCCGCCAAAAAGCTGGGAGCCATCAGCTCGGAACGCGCGCCGGGAAATGTGGCGCACGCCGCTCGACGTACTTTCCCAGGCGACCATCGCATTTCGCTGCCCGTCCAGCCCTAGTGTAGGGCGCGATTGGTGGCCACCGGTGTTGTGCAACCTGCGTTGCTGACCACCGCAATAGCTACCCCAAGCCGAAAGCCCTGCTAACCAGATGTCCGCTTCACCGTCATCATCATTGTCGTCCTGCCAGGCGACCGAATAATGGGGAGCGCCGTAGATGAGACAGATCCCCAGCAGATCCAAAGCGCTGAGGCCTTCACGTTGACCGATGTCGGCATCAGGATCGATTGGTGTTATAGTATCCTCTTCATCATCTATGGCAAACCCGCGCCGTCCGTAGTGCATGATGGACCCATAGTCATAGCCTGTAAGCACACGGCCCATACCAATATCAAAATTGCCGATGGCATCAGGTTCGATGTTGTCTTCGTGAACTGTAACAAACATATCGCGGTCGGGCCGGGTGTGTTCGTGCCAGAATCCTACCGCGTGCCCGATCTCATGAATTATATTTCCGCGATGGAAACCATCCAGAACATCACATCTCACTGATTGCCCGCCGGGCTGGCGCCCTACGGGTGAGCGGCAAGATCCCTCGGCCGGCTCGAAGCGCACAAAGTCTACATCACCTGTCGTCATAGGCCGTAGCCGCATAATGGTACGCATATTCCAGTGCTCTATTGCGGCTTCGACTTCGTCCCGTTGATCGCTGCTGAAGTCGCTGCTGATGACATAAGGGACGACGCCGTCGGGCCAGATAGAACCGGTCCTGTTTGTAGCAAAAGCCATCAAATCACCTCCCAAAAAGAATCTTTGAAATATCGCTTCCTATTGCTCCAAAATGATGGACAGGCTGCCAAGGCACTGTACCACATATGCGTGCCCAATGACACAAGAGCCGTGGCGCTTTCTGAATTGCGGCTTCGGATTTGGCGATATTCGAATGAGTGGATATGACCTCTGTCGCGATGCGAACGAGACCTCTTCGACAGGAGAGTATTTTTCGTGCAGCGAACGTGGGAGTTAGATTTCGACACTTCCGCTCAGGGCTCAGAGCGGACTTGCGGTGATGCAGCGTTTCGTGATTGAAATCAGTCGTGAAAGCAGAAATTGCGGAAATCGAGATGACGTGGCGTTTTCACGGGTTTAGCCCAATGTGCAGACATTCAGCTTTCGGAAGCTGTCGTTCGCACAATCCGGGCTTACTGACGGCTCAGAGCCCGATGCGGACATTACTCAACTGCATCGCTTGCATCGTCGTAACATTTTTGAGGCAAAAGCTAAATTTCCAATGCGCTGCCGAAAACACATCGCGGTCAGTTCTTAGGTTTTTTGGGCGGCGTCTGGGACGGCTGCCAAATCTATTTCGCCCAAACATGTCAACTAAACTCTTTTGTCGTCGGATGAGCTACGATTATTCCCGGGCCATTTAAGTTTTTTGACGCGACTGCAGTGCCGGAGGGTTGAGCATCTCAAACGACCGTGGCATTTGCCACGAAGACTTCGAAAGCCAACATTGCAGCACCTGCAACATGCTCAATGCGTTTGAGACATTCGTCCATGTGCTCTCAACAAAGGAGCCAGACAACATCGCTACAGTCTTTTCAGAAGAACCTTGCTTGAGCGGGGCTGGGCGGTTCGGTAGCTTTTGCGCATGATCAGGCCTGCCTCTTTCATGTATTTCAAGAGCAGCCCCGAGTTCATCCGATTGACGGTGATGCTGTACATCCTTGTCCCGCTTTCGCTTTGCAATGTCGAAGATTTGCTGCACGGGCGAGGCATCGACATGAGCCAGGAAATTGTCAAATATTGGTGGAACAATTTGGCCTGGTGTTTGCCTCTGAGATCAGACGAAAGCGAGTCCAGAAACTGTGGACATTTT
Source organism: Ruegeria sp. B10 (assembly GCF_056539825.1). Classification (NCBI taxonomy): domain Bacteria; kingdom Pseudomonadati; phylum Pseudomonadota; class Alphaproteobacteria; order Rhodobacterales; family Roseobacteraceae; genus Ruegeria; species Ruegeria sp. B10. Next base: position 405,907 of record NZ_JBQFVP010000002.1, on the reverse strand, counting down.
CGAAATGAAAGTGGCACGTAGACGAGGTTTTCGTGAAGGTGATTGGCAAGAAACACCACCTCTGGCGGGCCGCCGATCACGAGGGCGAGGTGCTGGAAGCAATCGCTACCAAAAGTTGAAACAAGCTGGCGGCATTGAAATTTCTCGGGAAATTGATGAAGCGCGCGGTAAAGCTGAAGAAGTAGTCACCGATAGCTGCGCCTCTTTTCGGGCTTCTCTCAGAGATTGGCGCCACCGAAAAACAGCAGACGGGCAGGTGGCTCAATAACCGCTCCGGGAATTCGCACCATCTTTTCCGACGGCGTGAATGCGCCATGCAACGTTTTAGGCGTATGCGAAGTTTGCAGAAATTTGTCTCTGTCCATTCCCCTGTCTACAACCACTTCAACAAGGGACGATCGCTCACCAGCCGAGACACCTTCGAACTGACATGATCCGCCGCTCTTGCCGAGTGGCGCGAACTTGGTGCGGGATAAAAGACAGCGTCACTGGCCTACTAGAGACTGGTTGGAATTCGTCTGACAGCACCATACCGGTCTAGCTGAGGCTGGTTCGAATATGTCTGACAGCACACCTGTCACGCCCGCTTGTCCGGGCGTGATTTATTAGCTGCCTTCTGCGACAAAGAGTGGTTTTAGGGGCGTTGGACACTCCCTTGTGGTGCAAATTGTTTAACCTCGAAGCCACGTGCGATTTGCTTAGAGAACACTCTGGCGCGCGATAGCAAGACATCTAACCGCGGCTGACAACACCGTTTTCGACCCATTCGTCAAATTTGGCCAGAACGGCATTGCAAAATGCGGCGTCGTTGATATGGGCGTCCAGCTCAGTCATCGGCACCTGGTCCGGCATGACCATGCGGGCCTCATCGACCATGTCAGCAAGGGCTGCGGGGTCATGTGCCTCTTCGCCTTCCTTGTCCCATGCTTCAACGCCTTGCAACGGCAGGAAGAAATGAACCGGCCCGGTTGCTGCTTCCAGCCGGTTTGCAAGTTCCCTGATCCAGGCGCGGCGTTCGTGGCCATTGAAGACCGAGCTTTTGATCAGGCGGTTATGTTCGTGAAACGGGCGATCTGCATATTGGTCCGGGATCTCTTGCCAGCCCGCGAAATCCAGCAGGTCCAGCGCGCCCGGTGCAACCATCTGCGGCGTGCCAACGCGCCCGGCATTGGTAACGCGATCCTCTCCGCTTGAAACAACGGAACCGGCCAGCAGATTGCCAAATTCCTGCATGCAGAAATCCATCACGCAGACAAAGGCGTTTTCGGCGGCCAGTTTTTCAAAGGCCATGCCGCCCATGCCTGTCGAGTGGAATACTGCAACCTCAAAGCCTCGCTCTTCCAGCGCAGGTTTCAGAGTTTTCATGTAACGCAGGCAGGAGGACCCAAGGCTGGTCATGCCAATCAGGGGTTTGCTACGATCCGGCGCGATGGCGGCTTTGGCAGCACCGACTACGGCCCCCGCGGCCTGTGCCAGAGAAGACCTGCAGATCGAGTTCATACCGTACAACCCACCAGCCCACAGGATCATCTGTATGTCGGGGGCCAACCGATGTGGGGGGATTAACGGTGAGAAACTGACTGTTGAAACGATGTATTTCGGGACCCCCATGGGCAGGGCCTGTGCACAATCCAACGCAAGGTCGGTGCCCATAGTTCCACCAGTGGCCAGCATCCCGTCAAACCGGCCATCGGCATAGGCTTTTGCCACGACCTTGGCAGCCCCGGCGGACATGACGCGAAAGGCCTTGTTCTCATCCCCCAGCGCAATCACCTCGTCGATAGTTCTGCCTTCGGCCGCTCCGACGTCATGTTTCGAGATATCGGTCGGTGTTTCAGGATCGCCAAGAACGGAGACGTCCATCGTCAGCACATCTGCCCCTTGCGCCCTTACGGCGTCTTCGATGAACCGCATCTCGGCGTCTTTGGTGTCGTATGTTCCAATCAGCAGGATCGTTTTTTTGGTCATGGTTTCCTCCCGTCAGTGCGGTTTATCCGAGGTAGCGCGTTAGCGACTTTCGGGCGGTATCTTTAAACCGCATGTTTCGTGCCTCTGACCCATCTTCGCCCATGCGGGACGAAATCCAGCCGACATAAGTGACCGCACGCAGGGCCATGAACAGATCAAGATGCTCGGCGTCTAGCGCACGTTCCGACCGGTATCCCTCAAGCAGGGCCGCTTGCAGGGCGTCGTAGTCCGGCTCGCATAGGTTTTTCAGCAGTGTCGTGGCGATATCGAACAGACGGAACCCGAACCCGGCATCGTCGAAATCAATCAGCCAGAGCTTGTCGCCTCGGACCATCACGTTTTCACGTACCAGATCGGCGTGGATCAGGCCGTAGTCCAGTTGGTTTTCGATCTGCAGCAAGTGATTGTTAGCTTTCTCGCGGAACGCAGTGAACAGGGCACGATCCTCGCCAGAAAGCGTGGGGTTTTCCCAGAACCGATCCCACAATGGGGCATCGCCCAGCAGTCCAACACGATCCCAGGACCAGCGCTCAAAGTCATCGGGACGCGTCCAGGCATCGCTGACTTCGTGCAGCTTTGCCATCTCATGCCCGAGGGCCCGAAACAGCCCGGTACGATCACTATGGTCGATACTGGTTTCTGTCGATCCCAGCGGGCGGCCGGGCAACCAGTCAAGCATATCGACCTGGATCCCTTCCAGCAGTTGCAGATAGCGGCCATCCGTGGCCGGTACCGGTGTGGGTACACCGACGCTCTTTGCGCCCAGCTCGGCGATCCACTGCAGCTCGGACCTCAAGGCAGCATCCGAATGTAAGCCCTTGCGGTGCAGGCGCAGGGCATAGCTTTTCGCGCCGATCTGAACCCGATAAACACGGTTTTCGCGGGCCGCGACCAGCGACCATTCAGCACCGTCCATGCCCCAAAGGGTCAGGGCTTGCTCGACAACCGGGGTCATAGGGTCAGCGGGGTTTCGGCCAAAACCTCGTCCAATGTGTCAAACAGCAGATCGGCATTCTTTTTCGAGAACGGCATTGGTGGCCGGATCTTGAGCGTGTTCTTGTGACGGCCGAGTTTCGAATGGATGATGCCCCGATGTCGCATCGCGTTGATGACCCGATCGGTGAATTCGCTGGCCGGTTCCTTGGTTTGACGATCCAGCACCATCTCGGCCCCGAAAATCAGGCCCGAGCCGCGCACATCGCCGATGAACTCGTATTTCTGCTGCAAAGATGTCATGCGCACGCGGGCGTGATCGCCCACGGATTTGGCGTTGGTGACAAGGTTTTTGTCCTCAATCTCTTCCAGTACCGCCATCGCCGCTGCGCAGGACACCGGGTTGCCACCGAACGTGTTGAAGTACCGATACCCCTTGCGGAAGGTGGCAAGGATTTCGTTGCGCGTTACGACACCGCCCACCGGATGACCGTTGGCCATCGGTTTGCCCATGGTCATGATGTCCGGTACCACGCCCATCTTCTGATGCGCCCACATATGCGTGCCGGTGCGGCCAAAGCCCGATTGCACCTCGTCGCAGATCAGCAAGCCACCGGCCTTGCGTACCACTTCGGCCACGGGTTTCAGCCAGCCCTTGGGATGGTCGGGGAAGCCTTCGTTCAGGAAATAGGGGCAGAGGACCAAAGCGGCAAAGCCGATGCCGGACTTTTCATGTTCAGCAATCTGTTCGGCCACAGCATCGGCAAACTTGCTGCCGTCTGGGTCTGGGTTTCGATAGCTGTCTGGTGCCTCCACAAACCGGAAATACCGATCCAGACCAAAGCCAACGGTCGGCACGTTCGATTTGCTCAACTGACTGACCAGAGAAGTGTTGCCGTGATAGGTTGCATCTGTAGCAATGATACCGCGATTGCCGGTCATGCCTTCAGCCATGCGCAGGGCGATATCATTCGCCTCGGACCCGGTGCAGGTCAGAACGGCGGTGTCTAGCGAGGCATCCATCGTGCCCGTCAGCTTCTCGACATAGTCGAGAATGCCGTCATGCAAATAACGCGTATGGGTGTTGAGCGTTGACGCCTGCAGACAGATCGCCTCGACCACGCGGGGGTTGCAATGGCCGACATGCGGGACGTTGTTGTAGCAATCCAGGTATTTGCGCCCATTCGCATCCCAAAGCCAGACCCCTTCGCCCTTCACGATATGAAGCGGCTCGTCATAAAAGGTCGAGACATTCGGGCCCAGCAGCTTGGTCCGGCGTTCAACAAGCTCGGCGGATTTCGCAGGAAGTGTCATTCAGAAGACCTTTGGTCAGAGTTTTATCCAGGCGGTTTTAAGGTCGAGATATTTCTCGAACGCATGCAGGGATTTGTCGTGCCCATTGCCCGACTGGCGCACACCGCCCAGCGGCACGGTCAAGTCAGAGCCGCCATAGGTGTTCACATGCACGACGCCAGCACGGATGCCAGCGATCATGCGATGCGCGCGACTCAGGTTGGATGTCCACACACCCGAGGAGAGGCCATAAACCGAGTCATTGGCCAAACTGATCGCTTCGTCCTCGTCCTTAAAGGGGGTCACGGCCAGAACCGGGCCAAACACCTCGTTCTGGAACAGATTGTCAGTGGATTTGACCCCGGTCATTACAGTCGGGGCCATATAGTAACCACCGGTTTCCTCAAGGATGCGCCCGCCACCAGTGCGACGCTCGGCGCCTTCGGCCTCGGCCTTGGTGACAAAGTCCAGATTGGATTCCAGCTCTGGCAGTGAATGAATTGCGCCGATTTGTGTGTCCAGATCGAGCGGATTGCCGACCCGCATCGCTTCGGCATGTTTGACGAGTTCGGCAACAAAATCGTCGTGGATGTCCTCTTGGACCAACAAGCGTGATCCTGCGATACAGATCTGACCTGCGTTGCGGAAGATTCCACCTGCGGACACTTTGGCGGCCTCGCTCAGGTCCGGGGCGTCGTTGAAGACGATGTTGGGGGATTTGCCGCCCAGTTCCAGATAGCAGCGTTTCATGTTCGAACGCGCCGAATACTCCAACAGTCGTCGGCCTGTGGCCCCCGAGCCTGTGAACACTATGATGTCCACATCCATCGACAGCGCCAGCGTTTCGCCCACAACCCGGCCTGACCCGGTGACGACGTTCAAAACGCCGTCGGGCACTCCGGCCTCGGCGGCCAGTTCAGCCAGTTTCAGCAGCGACAAGGATGCGCTTTCAGCGGGTTTCAACACGACCGAGTTGCCGGTAGCCAGCGCAGGGGCCAGTTTCCAGCTGCCGATCATCAGCGGTATGTTCCACGGCACAATCGCTCCGACGACGCCAACCGGTGCGTGATGGATCAAGCCCAGTACGTTTTCTGCCGTTGGGGCGATCTGACCGTAGACCTTGTCGATCGCCTCGGCGTAATAGCGGAATGTCCCGGCTGCTGACATAGGCTCGGCCTTCATGGCCATTGTGATCTCGGTGCCGTTGTCGCGCACACCCAGAACCGCCAGTTCAAGCGCGTGTTTTTCGATCAGGTCGGCCAGCTTCAGCAGGACCTTCTTGCGCTCGGCAGGGGAGCGGCGCGACCAGCGGCCATCCTCGAACGCAGCCCGCGCAGTGCTAATCGCGGCCTCCATATCTGCCGGAGTGCCTTCGGCAATTTGGGTCAGTACTGCGCCATCGACAGGCGATAGCACCTCCCGATGTCCACCTTCCGAAGCGGCGACCCAGCGCCCGCCGATGAAGTGAGATCGGGGGGACAGAATCTGAGAGCGAAGGGCGTCAATATCGGACTGGTTCATGGCAGAGTTACCCTTGCTGATTGGGGTGATCGGAGTCGACTGGTTGCGCGGTCGGCTCGGGTTTCAGCTTGTTGCGGAACTCGTAGTACAACGTTCGGAAATGCAGCAGCAGGATCAGAACGATCAGCGCCGTTAGGATCGCCGCAATCGGGCGGTCGACGAAATCGAGCGGTGATTTGACCCGTGCCATGGCGCTGCGCAGCTTGACCTCCATGATCCCGCCCAGAACCATACCCAGGATGATCGGCACAATCGGCAGGTCCAGCCGTTTGAGGATCAGGCCGAACACACCAAACCCAGCCGCAATGGCGCAGTCGGTGATCGAGTTGCGCAGGCTGTAGACGCCGACGAAGGCGAGGATCAGGATCATAATGCCCAGAAACCGTGTGGGGATCTGGATGATCTTCAGCAGCAGGTTAGTCGAGAAGAGCAGGAAGACCAGAACGATGACGTTCAGCAGGATCAGCGCCATATAGAGCGCCATCACAAAATCCATCTGGTTCTCAAACAGCTGTGGGCCGGGGATGATATTGTGCACGTAGAACACCGACAGCATCATTGCGGTCAGCGCTTCGCCTGGGATACCCAGCGCCAAAAGTGGGATCATGGCCGCGCCGGGCACTGCATTGTTGGCGGCTTCGGACGCCACCAACCCTTCTGGCGAGCCATCGCCAAATTTGTCGGGGTCTTTCGAGGTTTTCTGTGCATAGGTGTAGGACAGGAATTGCGAGGTGAACTCACCCGTGCCCGGCACCATACCCATGAAAACCCCAATGCTCGAGGACACGGTTGCGACGCGTTTGATGCCGAGCAGTTCCTTGAGGCCGGCGAAGATGTTGCCGCTGACATGCGTTTCGCCGGGTGCGTGGTTCTTTTCAAGCAGCAAAAGCAAGGCCTGACTGATGGCAAACAGGCCTAGAACGACCACAATCAGATCGACACCCGACGCCAACCAGCTTTGGTCAAAGGTAAAGCGGCGGGTGTATTTGACAGGCTCAAGCCCGACTGTGTTCAGGAAAATCCCGAAAGCGGCCAACATTCCGGCGGCAAAAATCTGGCCGCGGTGGGCGAGGATCACCAGAATGATCCCCAGAAGGGCGGCCAGAAATATCTCTCGGCTGCCGAAATGGGGGGCGATCAATGCAAGAACTGGCGATAGGATCATCAGGCAGATGATGGCAAAGACACCGCCGAAGAACGATGCGGAATAGGCCAGTGACAGAGCGCGATGCCCCTGACCGCGTTTGGTCATGGGATAGCCGTCATAGGTGGTCAACGCGTTCACCGCCGTACCAGGCGTGTTGATAAGAATGGCGGGAATGGCACCTCCATACATTGACGAGCCATAGATACCCAATAACAGCGTCAGGCCGACAATGGGTTCAAATGCGAAGGTGGCGGGCAGAAGGATGGCGATGGCAACCGCAGCGCCAACACCGGGCAGCGCGCCAATGATGACCCCACCGATCGAGCCAATCAGAAGGGCAACGATCACCTGCCATTGTGTCAGGATCGAAAGACCGGACAGAAGCGTTTCCATTTGCGAACCTCAGAGATAAGTCAGCGCAAAGGCGCGTACGGAATCGGGCAGGTATTCATAGGCGGCACCGGCCGGGATTTTCACTTGCAGGAAGGCTCGGAAAATGATGGTCACCGCCACACCGAAAGCCGCCGCAAGGCCAATTGCCCCAGCGCTTCGGAACCCGGTTCGGACTGCAAGGAATACCGCGAACAGAACGGTCGAAGGCAGGTATCCAAGAAGCGGGACAACGGCGACGTAGATCAGAAAATAGGCGACGTATTCAAGGGACCACAGCCAGAACGCGACTTCGGGCCAGCGACCCGGAATGCGGTCCGACATGGCGGAGCTGAGCCAGTGCAGAAAAGCAAAGGCGGCCATTGCCCAGAGCGAGACCATTGGCCAGAAGCTTGGTTGCGCAAACCACTTGGTGCGTTTGACAACCTCGGTCTGCGTGCCCAGTTGGCTCAGTAGAAAAACCGAAAATACCAGGAAGGCCAAAGCAAAAACGACATCGCCGGGTCGGCGGTATCGTTTGAACATGTCTTGCAATGTCTTTGCGATCATTATGGCCTCCTGCTGGATAGAAAAAGGCCCGACAGTATTGCAATACGCCGGGCCGGTTTCGCGTTATTCGCCTAGAATCTCTTCGATTTTAGAGAACGAGGCTTGGTCCTGTTCGATCTGTGCATTCGAGGCATCCGGATCCTGCCAGTAGATCAGTGCTCCAGTTTCTTCGGCAAGTTGCTTGGCCTTGTCAGATCCCAGCGCATTCTGCGCGGCGGCAGTGATCCTTTCGCGTGCTTCGGACGGAGTGTCCTTGTGGACGAACAGACCATTCCACAGCGCCAATGGCAGTTCGGGGTGCAGCTCGGTAACCGTGGGCGTATCCGGGACCAATGAGATCCGTTCGCCACCGATGCTGGCCAGGACATTCACTTGGTCCAGACAGGGAAGAACAAGTTGAAGCGTCGTGTTGATCACGTCTACGTCGCCCGAAGCCAGGGTGTTGCAGTCCAACGCGTCGAAGGCGGCTTCGCTGGCGAAGTCAAACCCACTGCTGACCGCGGCCGCAAAGGTGACTTGTGTGGGCGGCAGAACCGAGCCGAAGTGACCAAGCGCGACATCGTTTTCTTTGCCGTGTTCCACCAGTTCTTCCCATGTCGCGAACGGGGCATCCTTGCTGGAGGCAATGACGAAGGGATAGGTCAGAAAAATGCCAATCGGTTCGAACGGGTTGGGGTTTAGCTCGGGAATGCCAATGTCCGGGCCGATGACCGGTACGCCTATGACGAAGGAGCCAACGGTGTAGCCATCTGCCGGAGCGGTCGCAACTTCCACCGCTCCGGGGAACGGACCACCGCCGCCACCGGGCTTGTTCACGACGGCGGCAGGAACACCATACATGGCCTGAAATTCGTCGGCGATCATCCGTGTGAGAACGTCTTCCAAGTCACCCGGAGGCCATGGAACGACAAAGGAAACCGGTTTCTCTGGATACTCGGCCAGTGCGGCGGTTGCAGAAGCAACAAAAGCGGCGGCTGTTAGAACTTTCTTCATTGACACCTCCCGTCAGTGGTTCATTATTTGATCCGCGTTAACAATAATAATGTTGCTTTGTTAAGCTTGTTCTGTCAAGTATTACCTTAACAGGAGGATGTGAATCGCATGGGTACTGCCCTGAACGCCCTGAAAATGCTCAACTACTTTTCAAACGCTCGGCCAGAAATTGGGTTGAGTCAGTTTGCGCGCCTGTCCGGATTGAACAAAGCCACGGCGCTGCGACACCTTCGGGCGCTTGAGGAATACGGGCTGATCGAGCAGAACCCCATGACCAAATCCTATGCGGTCGGACCTGCTGCTTTGCGACTGGCAGCGTTGCGGCAGATTGCCCGTCCCGGTATCGAGAGCGCCCGCCAGAGAATGCAGGTCGCGATGCAGGACGTTGGTGAAAGCCTGCATCTTTCCCTGCTTGAAAAGGAGTGGCTTCAAACCGCGCTGGTGGTCGAAACGAACCGCCACAGCGTGCGTGTCAGCCTCGACCCCAGCGAGATTCTTCCGATCAATGCGACAGCATCCGGTCTTTGTATGCTCAGCTTTGGTCCATCCTTCTTGCTGGACCGTATCGGTCAGAAAAAACAAGTACGATACACGGACGCCACGCTGACCGACCCGACCAAGATCAAAGAGCGGGTCGCGGCAATCAGTCAGGCCGGTTGGGCAAATAGCAGTGGAAGCTATGAAGATGGCGTCTATGGCTATGCGGCACCCATCTTCGGCATTGATCAAGTGGCGCTGGGAACCATTGCGATTGCCGTTCCCGAAGGCCGCGCCGGAGACGACCGGCTGCCGGAAATCTTGACCGCCCTGCGCGCCCTCTCAACTGACCTGACCGCAAGTTTTGGCGGTCAACTTCCCGACACTTTCCCAACCGAATTCCACCCGTGAGCGAGTGGGCGAAAAACCCGGAGACCCGAGAAATGAAAGACTCGAACTTTCTCAAAGAAAACAACGCGCGTTACTTCTGGCACCCGATGGCGCATCCCGCCGACAGTCAGAAGAATCCGCCCACGATTCTGAACGGCGGCGAGGGTGTCAGTATTGTCGATGTCGATGGTCACAAGGCGCTGGATGCGGTCGGGGGGCTATGGAACGTCAATCTGGGCTATTCCTGCGAGCCGGTAAAGCAGGCCATCGCAGATCAGCTGAATGCGCTGCCCTATTATTCGACCTTCCGTGGCACTAGCAACGACAAGGCAATCGAGCTGTCTTATGAACTGGCGCAGTTTTTTGAGCCCGACGGCCTGACCCGCGCTTTCTTTACCTCGGGTGGCTCGGATTCGGTTGAGATCGCGCTGAAAATGGCGCGGCAGTACCACAAGGTGCGCGGCGAGGCCGGGCGCACAAAATTCATCAGCCTGAAACAGGGCTATCACGGCACCCATTTCGCCGCCGCTTCGGTCAATGGCAATCAGAAGTTCCGCGCGGCCTATGAGCCGATGATGCCGGGCTGTTTCCATGTTCCCGCGCCGTGGACCTATTGCAATCCGTTCGACGAGACCGACCCTGAGCGTCTGGCGCAGCTTTGCGTCAAAGCGCTTGAGGCCGAGATTTCATTCCAGGGCGCGAACACGGTTGCGGCTTTCATCATGGAACCGGTCCTTGGGGCAGGGGGTGTAATCCCGCCGCACAAGAGTTTCATGCCGATGGTGCGCGAGGTCTGCTCGAAACACGGCATTCTGCTGATCTCGGACGAGATCATCACCGCTTTTGGGCGTACCGGCAGTGAAAGCGGCGCACGGCATTGGCGGGTGCAGCCCGACATCATGACCACGGCCAAAGCCATTACCAATGGTTACTTCCCGTTTGGGGCGGCGATGATTTCGGGTACTGTTGCCGAGGTGTTTGAAAATGACACCACGGGCATGGCGTCGGTGGATCAGGGCTATACCTATTCCGGTCACCCGGTTGGGGCTGCAGCAGCGCTGGCCGCGCTGTCCGAGATCAAGCGCCTGCGCGTCTGGGAAAACGCCGCCTCGCGCGGGGATGAGCTGTTTGCGGGGCTGCAAAAACTGGCCGAGAAATACGACGTGATCGGAGATGTGCGCGGCGGCGAGGGGCTGATGTGTGCGCTGGAACTGGTCTCGGATCGCTCGACCAAGGCACCCATCGCGAAGCACCTGCCGCTGCAGGTTCAGAAAGCGGCTTATGAAGACGGTGTGATGGTGCGTGTGTCCGGCAACAATATCATCCTGTCTCCGCCGCTGATCATCACATCAGAGGACGTGGCCAAGATCCTGTCTGCGCTGGATACCGGTCTGGCGACGCTTTAAACGTCACTTACTAGACTTCGCCCGTCCCGGGCGGGGTCAGACTTTAACCGCCTGCAACTCTTCAAGCAGGTCCAGAAGTTGGTTCAGCTTATCGCGGCCCATCTGCGCTTCGATATTGTTTGAGATCGCCAGCGACGTGGCAAGGTTGTCTTCCAGAACCGCGCGGCCGGCATCGGTGATCCGAACCATGGTGCGGCGCTTGTCTTGCTTGTCTTGGCGACGGGTGATCTGGCCATCGGTCTCCATCGTGCGCAGAATGCGGGTGAGGCTGGGCAGCAGAAGGCAGGCCTCGTGGGCAATTGCGCTTTGCTCAACCTCGCCCAGCTCGTCCAAAACCCTCAGGATGCGCCACTTCTGTTCGGTGAGCTGAATGTCATGAAGCATATCCCGGATCGGTGCCATGACGGTTTCCCGTGCGCGCAGCAGCGCAATCGGAAGAGATCGGGCGGTACTTTTTGTGTGGCTTTGCGTGTTCATGCGGCCTTCTAAATCGCCAATTCCGAAATTGCAAAGATTAACAAGGCAAGTTCTTGACAGTGAGATCACAAAAAAGTAAACATGTTAACCAATAAGGGAGGACACATGCCACATTTTCACGTCGAGTATTCCGGGAACCTAGAGGACAAGGTCGACATGGGTGGCTTGTGTGAGTGCATCCGAGCAACGGCCGCTGAGATTGACACCTTTCCGATGCCGGGAATTCGTGTCCGCGCTGTGCGGGTCGATCATTTTGCAATTGCAGACGGTAATCCGGCGCATGGCTTTCTCGATATCTCGATCCGCCTACGCGCCGGTCGGTCTAACGACGTAAAACAGGATGCCACGCAGCGTATTTTTGAGGCGGTCAAAGCGTATCTGGCACCTGCCTTCGAACAATATTCGATCGCGCTCTCGCTTGAGATGCGCGACATCGACCCGAAGCTTTCGCCCAAGACTGGTACGATCCGCGATCACCTTGGCGCCACCACGCAGGAGACCTGACCCATGAGCGCACTGGACACCAACATCGAAAAACTGGCGGGCTTTTTGGCGCAGTTCAAAGAGGCAGGCATAAAGAACCGTATCGCGGGTGAAGATGCCGCCGGGTCCGCTGGCGTATTTCAGTCTACCTCGCCAGTCGACAAGTCTGTGATCTGTGATGTTGCACACGGTACCGCAGATGACATCGACGCCGCGGCCGAAGCAGCCCATGCCGCCTTTGCAGAGTGGCGCGATATGCCTGCCAGCGAACGCCGCCTCATTCTGCTGAACGTGGCTGATGCCATCGAGTCGCGTGCCGAAGAAATTGCGCTGTGCGAATGCTGGGACACGGGTCAGACCCTGCGATTTATGTCCAAGGCGGCTCTGCGCGGAGCCGAGAATTTTCGCTATTTTGCAGATCAGGTGGTGCAAGCGCGGGACGGCCAGCATCTGAAATCGCCCACCCTGATGAATGTCACCACCCGCGTTCCGATTGGGCCGGTGGGCGTGATCACCCCGTGGAACACGCCGTTCATGCTTTCGACTTGGAAGATCGCGCCCGCTCTGGCTGCAGGCTGCACCGTGGTTCACAAACCCGCCGAGGATTCGCCCCTGTCAGCCCGCTTGCTGGTCGAAATCGCCGAAGAGGCCGGATTGCCCAAAGGTGTACTGAACACTGTGAACGGCTTTGGCCCCGACGCGGGTAAGGCGTTGACCGAGCACCCTATGATCAAGGCCATCGCCTTTGTCGGTGAAAGCCGCACAGGTAGCATCATCACCAAACAGGGCGCGGACACGCTGAAGCGGATGCATCTGGAACTTGGCGGCAAGAACCCGGTCATCGTGTTCGACGACGCCGATCTGGACCGCGCTTTGGATGCCGTGATCTTCATGATCTACTCGATCAATGGCGAGCGTTGTACGTCATCCTCGCGACTGCTGGTGCAAGACAGTATCAAGGAAGAGTTCGAAGCCAAGCTGATCGAACGTGTGAACAACATCAAGGTTGGCCACCCTCTGGATCCGGCAACCGAAATCGGTCCGCTGGTGACGGAAGAGCACTACAACAAGGTGACCAGTTATTTCGATATCGCCAAAGAAGACGGCGCGACTGTCGCAGCCGGTGGTGTGAAGCTGGGCGACGAAGGGTACTTCATCCGTCCGACCCTGTTCACCAATGCCACCAATCAGATGCGCATCGCGCGCGAAGAAATTTTTGGCCCCGTCCTGACCTCGATCCCGTTCTCGACCGAAGAAGAAGCTCTGCGGATGGCCAATGACACGCCTTATGGTCTGACCGGTTATGTCTGGACCAACGACCTGACGCGGGCGCTGCGCTTTACCGACAAGCTTGAAGCCGGAATGATCTGGGTGAACTCGGAAAACGTGCGCCACCTGCCGACGCCATTTGGTGGCGTCAAAGCTTCCGGCATCGGGCGCGACGGCGGCGACTGGTCGTTCGAGTTTTATATGGAACAAAAGCACATTGGCTTTGCAACCGGTCAACACAAGATCATGCAATTGGGGAAGTAAATTAGCGGCACTGTCACCATTAGGCGGGGACAAAGCTAGGATAGACAAAAACGCGCAGAAAACTGGTCCGGCACTTTCCGCCTACTGCAGGACCGAACGATGTCAGGTAGGTTCAACTTCGGTTGCCAGCCGTTACAAATGCGAGGAGGAACTGCCATGGGAAAGATTGTACAGGCCGCGAAGATAACGCATGTGCCAAGCATCTGGATGTCCCACACGATGCCGAAATACAAAGGCATCCGCCAACCTGCCATCGACGGCTATGCGCGCCTTCGTCAGGATGCGATCGACCGCAAGGTCGATACGTTTGTCATTTTTGACACGCACTGGATCACCAATCAGGGGTTCCATCTGAACACGAAAGAGCACCACAAGGGCCGTTTCATCAGTCATGAACTGCCGCACATGTTGGCGGATATGGAGTTCGACTATCGCGGCGATCACGAGCTTGGGGAAACCATCCTTGACGTTCTGCGCGAACGTGGCGAACGAGCCCTGGGGCATTCGCACCCCGATATGGGCATGGAGTACGGCACCTTGCTACCGATGCACTTCATCAACGAAGGCGTGAATGCGCGGGTTTTGCCCGTGGCGGTCAATCAATTCTCGTCCATCGCTGAAAATAGGGTCTGGGGTGAAGCCATTGCCGAAGGCATCCGACGCTCGGACCGGAACGTTTCGATCCTGGCTTCAGGGTCGCTGAGTCACGATTTCACGCCCAATGAACGCTCGGTCGACGGCCTTAACTCGGTAAACGGCGAGTTCAATCGCCAGATGGACATGCGCGTGCTGGACCTTTGGGAACAGGGCCGCTTCGAAGAGTTCCTCGAACTTCTGCCCGACTACGCCAAGAAATGCGCTGGCGAGTGCGCCATGAACGATACTGCCTTGCTGTTCGGCGCTCTTGGATGGGGCAGCTATAAAGGCAAGATCGACATCTACACCCCGTATTTCGGTAGCTCCGGGACCGGGCAAGCAAATGTCAGCTTCTCGGTCTAAAACCGGAAACACAGGGAAATTCGAATGACTGAACTGCCTCTTAACGATCCAAGCCTGCTTGCCGAAAGGGCGCGGGTCGGGTCCAGATGGGTTGATGCTTCAGACGGTGAGCGCGCGATTGACGTGATAAATCCGGCGACGGGTGAGTTGATCGGTCGCGTGCCCAATCTGGGTGCTGCCGAGACAGTCGAGGCGATTGCCGATGCGCAGCGCGCGCAGAAAGACTGGGCCAAACGTACCGCGAAAGAGCGCAGCCAAGTCTTACGTCGCTGGTATGATCTGATTTTCGAAAACCAGGATGATCTGAGCGCCATTCTAACCGCCGAACAAGGTAAGCCTTTGGCCGAAGCGAAGGGTGAGATCGCCTATGGCGCAAGCTTCATCGAGTGGTTCGCCGAAGAGGCCCGCCGGACCTACGGCGATGTCACACCTGGCCATGCGCCGGACAAGCGGATCATTACCGTCAAACAGCCCATCGGCGTTGTGGCCGCGATAACGCCGTGGAACTTTCCCAACGCCATGATCACCCGGAAGGCTGGACCGGCCTTTGCGGCGGGCTGTTCGATGGTGTTGAAACCCGCCGGCCAGACGCCGTTCTCGGCCATCGCGCTGGCCGTTCTCGCCGAACGCGCGGGACTGCCCGCAGGGTTGTTCTCGGTCATCACCGGTTCGGCGCGGGAGATTGGCGGCGAAATGACCTCGAGCCCGATCGTGCAAAAGCTGACCTTCACTGGATCGACCGAGATCGGCGCGATGCTTTATGCGCAATGCGCCCCGACGATCAAGAAGCTGGGGTTGGAATTGGGCGGCAATGCGCCGTTCATTGTGTTCGACGATGCCGATCTGGACGCCGCAGTCGAAGGCGCCGTGATCGCGAAATTTCGCAACAATGGGCAGACCTGCGTATGTGCAAACCGCATCTATGTGCAGGCCGGGGTCTACGACGCCTTTGCTGAAATGCTAGCTGAAAAAGTTGCGACCCTGCCAACCGGCAATGGGTTCGATGAAGGTATCATCTTTGGCCCTCTGATCGACCAAGCCGCCGTGGAAAAGGTAGCCGAACATATCGATGATGCAACCGCGAAAGGCGCAAAGGTCGCTCTTGGGGGCAAGCTCCACGCGCTGGGCGGCACGTTTTTTGAGCCAAACATTCTGACCGATGTGACCTCGGATATGGCGGTGGCGACTGAAGAAACCTTTGGCCCTGTCGCTCCCTTGTTCAAATTCGAAAGCGAAAGCGAGGTTGTCGCCGCTTCCAATGATACCGAATTCGGCTTGGCTTCATATTTCTATTCCCGTGACATGGCGCGTGTCTGGCGCGTATCCGAGGCGTTGGAATACGGGATGATCGGTGTGAACACCGGTCTGATCTCAACGGCAGAGGCTCCGTTCGGCGGTGTCAAAATGTCGGGTCTTGGACGCGAGGGATCTCGATATGGCCTCGATGATTTCATGGAGCTGAAGTACATCTGCATGGGTGGAATTTCCCCTTCTGAGGAGGCTTAGTGTATGAATTGGGACGAATTTTCTCACTGGGGGCAGCAAATCTCCAACTGGGCTGCTGACTACCACAAGACTCTGGCGGATCGTCCTGTTCGGGCGCAGACAGCGCCGGGGGAAATTGCTGCGCAGCTTGAGATCTCACCCCCGGAATCTGGTGAGCCGATGGAGACCATCATGGCCGATTTCGAGCGTATCGTGATGCCCGGGATCACTCACTGGCAGCACCCTCGGTTCTTTGCGTATTTCCCAGCGAACGCTGCCCCGCCTTCAATGCTGGCTGAGATGCTGGTGACCACCATCGCTGCGCAATGCATGCTCTGGCAAACCGCACCCGCAGCGACTGAGGTCGAAGGTGTAATGGTGGACTGGCTACGACAAGCGCTTGGTCTGCCGGATGGTATGACCGGCGTCATTCAGGACAGCGCGTCTTCGGCGACTTTGTCTGCGGTTCTGACGATGCGCGAACGCGCCACTGGGTACACGGGCAATCGCCAGGGGCTGAACACCAAAGGGGCGCTGCGGATCTATTGCTCAGACCAAGTGCATTCGTCGATCGACCGTGCTTGTTGGGTTGCTGGCATCGGCCAGGATAACTTGGTCAAGCTGCCGACACGGGGACCGACCTATGCGATTGACGTCGTCGCGCTTGAGGCCGCTATCCGCGATGACATCGAAGCCGGTCATGTGCCAGCCGGGATCATTGCGATCACAGGCGGCACGGGCGTTGGGGCCTGTGATGATCTGGAAGTTGTGGCTGACATCGCGCAGAAATACGACCTTTACACCCATCTCGACGCGGCTTGGGCCGGATCGGCCATGATTTGCCCCGAATTCCGCGAGGCCCTGTGGGGCGGGACTGATCGCTATGACAGCATCGTTTTCAACCCACATAAATGGATGGGCGCTCAATTCGATTGCGCCATCCAGTTTCTGCGTGACGCCACACCGCAGCTCAACACGCTGAAAATTGAACCCGAGTACCTCAAAACCACCGGTGCCGAGGTGACGAATTATTCGGAATGGACTATCCCGTTGGGACGTCGGTTCCGCGCGCTGAAGATTTGGTTCTTGTTGCGCTCTTACGGGTTGGACGGTCTGCGCACACGAATCCGAAATCACGTCGTTTGGGCCAATGAGGTTGCCGAGAAGATTGGCGCGATGGAGGGGTTCGAGATCACGACCGGGCCGATACTCAGCCTGTTTTCCTTCCGCTGCCCGGGTGACGATGCGATGCAGCAGCGTCTGGTTGATGCGCTGAATGATGACGGCCGGATTTATCTGACCCAAGGCATGTTTGATGGTCGCAAGATTATTCGTTTTCAGGTCGGACAATTCGACACAACACGCGACGATGTACTGATGGCAGCAGACGTTATTCGTGAGGTTTGGGAGACACTTAAATGAAATTCGCAACCTTCTCTGCCGATGGGCAGACTTTTTTTGGTGCGATCACGGACGTCGGCGCAATTGCGTTGAATGATGCTTTCCCACATCACGCGAGCCTTTATGAGGTAATCGCTACTGGAGCGCTTGATCAACTGGCTGCAGCCGCCGAAGGTAAGGGCGTGACCCACAGGGATTTCATCTACGAGATGGTGATGCCCGACGTCCGTCGCATTCTGTGCGTCGGCGTTAACTTCCCGGACCGCAACGCCGAATACAAAGACGGCAGCGCGCAGCCTAAATACATGTCGCTGTTCCCACGGTTCGCAAGCGGCTTCACCGGCCATAACCGCCCTCTGATCCGTCCGCCGGAAAACCATACGTTGGACTATGAAGGCGAAGTGGCGATTGTCATCGGCAAGACTGGACGTCGGATTTCACAGGAGGACGCCTACGACCACATCGCGGCCCTGACGCTGTGCAATGAGGGCACGATCCGTGACTGGGTGCGCCATGCCAAGTTCAACGTCACGCAAGGCAAGAACTGGGATAACACGGGGGCCATCGGCCCGTGGCTGGTGCCGTTTACCGACGCCGCGCAACTGGATGATGCCCGTATTCAGACCCATGTGAACGGCGAGCTGCGTCAGGACGACACTCTAAACCGCATGATGTTCCCGATCCGGCGCGAAATTGAATATATCTCGACCTTTATGACCCTGCAGCCGGGCGACATCATCGTCACCGGCACGCCGACCGGGGCAGGGGCGCGGTTTGATCCTCCGAAATATCTGGCTCCGGGTGATGTGGTTGAGGTGTCCGTCGAGGGCATCGGTACGCTGCGCAACACAGTTGAGGACGAACAGCAATGACGCCCGAAGATCATGCCCACGCAGCTGCTGATCTGCTGAGGGCTGAACGGACTGGAGAGCAGATTGGCCTGCTAACACTGCGCCACCCCGAGATGGGCATGGACGACGCCTACGAGGTGCAAAACGCCATCTATCGCCAGAAACTAGCCGAGGGGCGCAAGGTGATTGGCTGGAAGATCGGTTTGACCTCGAAAGCGATGCAATATGCGCTGAACATCGACATCCCCGACAGTGGCATCCTGTTTGATGACATGGCCTTTGAACACGGTGGAACGGTTCCGGAAGGTCGTTTCATCCAGCCACGGATCGAGGCCGAAATCGCCTTTGTGATGATGTCTGCCGTTGGAGGCAAAAACGTCACCCGTGAGGATATCATTGCTGCCACAGACTACGTAGCGCCCTCCATTGAAATCCTCGACACACGCATTCAACGCGTGGATCCCGAGTCCGGCAAAGCTCGCACAGTATTCGACACGATCAGCGACAATGCTGCCAATGCAGGTATCGTGCTGGGCGCGGAACGGCACGCCGTGGATGCTTTTGATCTCCGCTGGGTCGGTGCGCTGACCTTTCGCAATGGTGAAATCGAAGAAACCGGCCTAGGCGCGGGCGTTCTGAACGATCCGGTCGAAAGCGTTGTCTGGCTGGCCCGCCGCATGGCGCAATACGGACAATACATCGAACCCGGTCAAATCATCCTGTCCGGCAGCTTTATCCGCCCGGTGGAGTGCCCGTCGGGTACTGAAATCCATGCCGATTTCGGGCCATTTGGCTCGGTCGATATCAATTTCTCCTGAAAGGAACGCCGCATATGCCTGCGCCAAAGAATACGTTCAAAGCCGCTCTCAAGGCGGGGCAGCCGCAGATCGGCTGCTGGATCGGGATGGCCAACGCCTATACGGCCGAGATCGCAGCAACTGCGCAGTTCGACTGGCTGCTGGTTGACGGTGAACACGCGCCGAATGATCTGCGCTCGATCCTCGAACAGGTGCAGGTGATCGAAGGATCAGGTAGCACTCCGGTCGCGCGCCTGCCGATAGGCGAAACCTGGATGATCAAGCAGTATTTGGACGCGGGCGTGCAGAACCTTCTGGTGCCCATGGTCGAAAGCGGGGATCACGCGCGTGAGCTGGTTCGGGCTGTGCAATACCCACCGCATGGCGTGCGGGGCGTGGGATCGGCACTGGCGCGGGCCTCGCGGTTTTCAGCCATCCCGGACTACCTGAAAACGGCGGACGAGCAGATTTGCCTGCTGGTGCAGGTCGAAAACCAAAAAGGTATGGCTGCGTTGGACGATATTCTGGCCACCGATGTGGATGGGGTGTTCATCGGCCCATCCGATCTGGCCGCCGATATGGGCCATCTCGGCAATGCCGGTCACCCCGATGTGGTCGCGGCCGTTTTGGACGCGCTCGCCCGCATCGTGGCGGCGGGCAAGGCGGCGGGTATCCTGACCCTTGATCCGGCGATGCAGCGCAAATGCCTGGATCTGGGGGTCACATTCATGGCCACCAATATCGACGTGACCCTATTTGCAACTGCGATGCGCAACGCCGCCGAAGTCGGGCTGGGCCTGCTGCCGGATCAGACCGCCTCGGGCGTTGCGGAAACCGCAGCGGCCAGCAAAAATCTGCAGCAGCTGTGTAAACACTGGTCGCACAAGGCCGAGGTGTTTTTTGACGAAAAGAAGGGAAGCGTGGCCTTTGCGGATGGCGACAGCGTGACCCTTGAAGCGAATGACGACAGGCTGACGATTAACGCTGCGACCGGACCGCGCGGGGACTTGGAGCAGTGGAAAGGCGTGATCGAAGCCCACCTGGTGCGTTTTGCCTTTCGGGAAGAACTCCGTATCCAATGGTCTGAGTAAGAGCGCCAAAAAAATGCCAGAACCTATCTATGCCATTGGTGACATCCACGGTCAGTTGCACATGCTAGAGGACGCGCTGGCCCGCATCGAAAAGGACGGTGGGCCTGATGCGCAAATCGTCTTTATCGGTGACTACACGGATCGCGGCGCCCACAGTCGACAGGTTCTCGATCTATTGGTGAAAGGGCAGTCCGTAGGCAGAAACTGGACATTCCTGCGCGGCAACCACGATCAGATGTGCGCATTGTTCCTTGAGGACTACCCGCGAAACGACGCGCGTCTACTGGTCGGGTATCATTGGTTGCATCCCCGAATAGGCGGTGTTGAAACGCTAAACTCCTATGGCGTTAAGGTCAGCGAAGGGGATCGAATATATCAGGTCCATGCTCAGGCCAAAGCCGCCGTGCCGCAGGCCCATATCGATTTTCTGGCAGGTCTGTTGCCCTACTACCTGCGCAACAACGTGCTGTTCGTCCATGCAGGCATACAGCCCGGCATCCTCTTGCATCGTCAGGACCCCGACGACCTAATCTGGATCCGAGACGAGTTTCTGGACTGTCCGGACCCTCACCCGTGGCTGGTTGTTCACGGCCACACCCACGTCGCCAACCCTGAACACCATGGAAACCGTGTGAACATCGATACCGGGGCGGGATATGGCAAACCTCTTACGGCTGCGGTTTTCGAAGGATCGAAGTGTTGGCTGTTGCACGACGAGGGGCGCAAGCCTCTGACTTACATTGGCTCCTAGTAGGTTTCGGTAAACCAGAAGGTCTTGTCACGAGAACTTTGCTTGAGCGGAGCAGGGCGGTTGCATAGCATTTAGGAATGACTAAACCTGCCTCCTTCAAGTACTTCTAAACCAGCCCCGAGATCATCCGCCTGGCGGTGATGCTGTACATCCGTTTCCCGCTCTCGTTTCGGAGTATTTAGGACTTGTTGCACGAGCGAGGCATCGACGTGAGTCATGAAACTGTCCGGTATTGGTGGAACAGGTTTGGCCCAATGTTTGCTGCTGGGATCAGACAGAAGCTTTTTCAGCAGCTACGCGCATTATCCAAATGGAAGTGGCACGTAGACGAGGTTTTCGTGAAGGTGAATGGCAAGCGGCACTATCTTTGGCGGGCTGTTGATCATGAATGCGAGGTGCTGGAAGCTGTTGTTACCAAACACCGAAACAAGGCTGCAGCACTGAAATTCCTCAAGAAGTTTGTGAAGCGATACGGTAAAGCGAAAACCGTCGTCACGGATCGCTTCGCGTCATACCAGGCCGCGCTCAGAGAGCTTGGTGCTACGGAAAAACAACAGACGGGCAGGTGGCTCAACAACCGAGTCGAGAATTCACACCTCCCGTTTCGACGGCATTAACGCGCCATACAACGGTTCAGGCGCATGCCAAGTTTGTAGAAGTTCGCCTCCGTCCATTCCTGGGTCTACAATCACTTCAACCAGGAAAGATCGCTCACCCGCCGGGACACCTTCAAGCCGACACGCACTGCCGCTCTTGCCGAGTGGCGTCAAATTTGTTCCGGATAGGTTCGCGGTTTCCGCGGCACACTGAGACTGGTTCGAGTTTGTCGGACAGCAACCAATTGAGATCATCTATGAGGCTCGGCGGTTAGTCAGCCGTAGTTAAGCGGGTGATTAGGGCAGCGCCTGCAAGTTTGTCGGTGCAGCTGTTGCTTCGGCAAACCACGTTTGTTTGGCGGTCTCCGGACCGTCGCGGCGCGTTAAAAACTTGACTAAATCGGCAGTTTGAGAGAACCTAAGACCGTTAAAGTAAACGCATTTGGTTTACAAAATAAGGATTGTGACATGTACCATGCAGTCAAGTCCCAGAGCATCCGGAAGCTCCTTGTTGTTGAGGGCCCGTCGCTGATAATTTCGATTGCCATCGCAAACACGTTTTACAAGTTTGGTTCTTTTCTTCTGGAACTTCTGGCCTTTCTTCCGACCTGGTTTGTGGTGAGCTTCTTGATCTCACAATTGCTGACACGGTTGCAGCCAGAGAACAGATCCTAAGCCTGCGCAGGGCCGCGAAGAATATATAGTATCAAAGACTTTGGGGTTGACCGGTCAGCAAGCCGGGAAACCAGTAGAGATATTGAAACGACCGCTGTTTGTTTTTCGTCGGCAGCAAGGCAAGCCCTAGTTTCGGGCGCTTGAACATTTGTACTGAACAAAAGAGGGGAGCGTGATGAATTGGATACCACAAGGACCGCGACCCGCTACGGATGGCCAGTCTGAAGCTGTTGCCGACAACGAAATCGTAGGGGCCGTAAATGCCGTGGCTCCACATCCGGCTGACAGCGACATCCTCTATATTGGTGCCGTGAACGGAGGCGTATGGCGTACACGGAACGCGCTGGACGCACAGCCAGACTGGGTTAGTCTGATGCCAAACGAAGACTCTCTTTCGATCGGAGCCCTTTGTCTGGATCGCAACGATCCGACAGTGCAGACACTCGTCGCCGGCACCGGGCGTTTCAGTAGCATGCGCCGTGTCGGCGGGGCGTTGTTGGGCGTTATGCTGTCTGAAGATGATGGTGCCAGCTGGAGCATTCTGGACAATGGCGGGCTATTTCGCGCCCTACATATCAGGGCAATTCACGCCGCCGGAGATGTGATTATTCTTGCGGGAAACGGTGGGCGGGCTTCTTTGGCGGATGGAGTTTACCGTTCGGATGACAAGGGTCAGAGCTTCACTCATCTGTCGCCCGTCTCTCTGCAAACAGGTCCGTCATTCGCGGTCGCGGCATCTCCGGTTGATGCGGATTTGATCTATGTTCACGCTGGCAGGGCGATCTTTGTGACATCTGACGGTGGCGTGACGTGGGCAAAAATCAGTTCCAGCGTCATGGAGTCGTTCCTATTCAGTCCAACCAGTGTGCGCATAGCACCTGGGCCAGGCGATACGGTGTTTGTTGCGATTGCAGTGAATGGCCGGCTTGCAGCATTGTTCCACTCGGCTGACCGGGGAGCTAACTGGTCCAATCTGGATCTACCTACGACAACCGAAGGCGGCGGCAATACCTTTGGCCTGCATCCGGGCGGACAGGCAGGTATCCACTTTTCGATGGCCGCAGACCTGCAGGATGCCAACATTGTGTATATCGGAGGTGACCGGCAACCTTCGTTTGATGAGAACGCACCGCCGGGGCTTGCCTTGCCGCAGTTTCCCAACTCGATAGGCGCACAAACATTTTCGGGCCGTCTGTTCCGTGTCGATGCGAACCAACCGACCGGAGCACAAGCCAGCCCGATAACGCATCAGAACACCAATGCAAACAGCGCGCCGCATGCGGATTCCCGAACCATGGCCATAGCAAGCAACGGCGATCTGATCGAAGGTGATGACGGTGGTGTTTACCGCCGCACCGATCCGCATTCGAACCTTGGTGACTGGGTAACGATGATAGGGTCGCTGCAGAACACGGAATTTCATTCCGCCGCCTGGGATCCGGCGACACAGGTCGCATTAGGCGGTGCTCAGGACAACGGAACGTTGCGCCAACCCGGGGCTGGGACCGAAAGATGGCCGACTGTGATGGGTGGGGATGGCGGTGTCGTGGCAATTGCACCTGACACCACGAACGGCGGATCGGTCCGCTATTTCAGTTTTCAGTTTCTGGGAAATGCGCATCGGCAATTCTTCGATGCAAACGGGGTTTCGCTGGGGTTCCAGCGGCTTCAGCTGTTTGAGGTCGGAACGACGATGTCCCTTTCGCCTCAGTTCTATTCTCCGATCCAGACGAACCCGGGCGATCCTTTGCGTCTGGTCATTTGCGGAGCTAATGCCGTTTGGGAATCTTTTGACCGGGGTGATACTTTGCGTCTGGTCGGGCCGATCGGAGTTCAGGCAAATGCGGCGGCCTCTGTGGCTTATGGCGGTACAAACGACGCGGATGTGCTGTATGTCGGCGCAGGTTTGGATGTCTTCGTCCGGACCGGTCCTGCGCCAGCACAACTGCAGCAAACAACCAGGTTCAGTAACGGAGAGGACGTGACCGCTGTGGCATTGGACGCAAGCATGCCAACCACTGCGTTCGCGACTCTGTTCAACAGCATTCATCAGACAGTCGACTCGGGCCAGACTTGGGTGGACATAACCGATAACCTGCTGGCCGCCGGCGGGCGTACCATTCGATCGGTTGTCTGGTGCGGAAGCTTTGGAAATGGCCATCTGGTCGTGGGGACTAATGCAGGCATCTATGCTGCCGAGGCTCCGAACTTTAACGGGTGGTTTCGTTTGGCGGCCGATTTGCCTGCGGTGCCGGTCATGCAACTGCAATATGATGACGCCAATCAAGTGCTGCTTGCCGCGACACTTGGTAGAGGGGCTTGGACCCTCGATCTGTCGCAACCGCTGATCGCCCTGAACCCCGCGGCCAACACCGTGCAACCCAGCTGAGAGGAGGCGAAGAGGATTATGACTACAAGCATCGAACTCAGCTCTGGCATTGTCATCGATACCGAGGGCGGACGGGCCTATGTCATGGCCCCCCAAGGCGGCGTGACAGCAATATCACTGCAGGACGGGGCCAAAATCTGGCATTCCGAAAACGCAGATAAGCCGTTGCTGTTGAAAGAGAACCTTCTTCTCAGCCAGGCATTGCCGAAAGATACGGGCAACGGTGTCGCGATCCGCATGTTGCGGATCGATGACAAAGGGGCCGTGCAAAGCGAAAGCACGGTGCCACTGCCTGCCGGCGTACAATCAAGTCTAGCCGCGACGACCGACCGCGGTTTCAGCGTTTCGGCAGAGCCCATGGACGGCGAAGCCGTATTGCGCTGGGAATACCGTGAGCGGCCCCTGCGCGGGCTTGCGAGCGGCCCTGACGAAATGTTGCCCGACGAAATTCTGCCCGGAATGGGTCCTCCGACCGGAGCGCTGGGAGCATTTCCAGGCGCAACCCCTGCCGAGGCGCAAGATGAAGAGACTGTAGTCCGGGGGCAGGTCCGGTTGTCGCCGCAGGACGGAACAGTGCGTCCGATGGTCGAACCGACCGTCGAACGTGCGCTTCCCACCGTACCTCAGTTTTCGATCCGCCGTCCTGGTGCGGCTGGACAGCCAGCGGAAGAAAGCACAGCACCCAACCCTCTGCAGTTCCAGTCTGCTGACGGAATGACCTGGTTGGAAAGCGCACCTTTGGAAGGCGAAGGTATCTGGACAGTTTATCGCTGGAACCTGCACAACATTGGCCGCACCGAAGTTCTTGGGTCGGTTGACCTACCAGTTAGTTTTTCACCCTTTGTCGTATCCGATGGCAAGCTGTTTGTTGAACTGCAGCCATACGCACGTTTGCAGGATGGCGAACTTTCGGAAGAACCGATGCAATTGCGTGCATACGATCTTGAGACCGGAGAAAGGCTGTGGTCGGCTGAAATCAGGGATATCTACGCAGTTCCGGCTCCGCCGCCCTAAATCGGTTTTCTAGAACAGTTGAATGCTCTTTACCTAAGGATCAGATCGACGACCGAGCGCGGAGCTTCAAATAGCGTAACGCATTCGCGCACGAACGCTTCGCGCACCGAGGCGTCGGCGCGGCCGCTCCTCAAACCGGCCGCTGCTTCGTCATAGCGCTCCCGTTCTTCGGCGGCTTCAAGAATCGCGCGGGTCAATTCAATCTCGCGCTGCATGATGCGATCACCGCCATATTGTGGGATGCGCCATGCGAAGAATGGTTGGGTCCGTGAACGCAGGGCTGTGCGGCGCCAAAGACTCGGCGGTATCAGGTTCGGATGTTCGACGGAACTCGCCAGAAGCTCTAGCCAACTGTGTGACAGCATTGGCGGAAATTTTATCGTGTTCATTCCTTTGCCCAGACCGCGCAGAGCGACAATGTCTGGGTGCTGGTCGCCGAAAATACGTGCGGTGTTTTCGACAACTTCGCGATACAGACTGTCGTTATAGTCAACCGGACGCGGTATGCTGGCGGCTGAATTCTTTCCTTTGAGAAGTAACAACAGATGGGCCCCATACAGGCCGAGCATCGGGTTTTCAAACTTTCCGCCCACGTATCGCAGCAATTCGTTTGTTGCCGTCGACCTTTCATCCGCCAGCGCGAGCCGTGCCGCATCCGTCAGTCGGGCCATTTCGTCACCCATAAACATCCGGTCGCGAGAGATGTGAATCGAAATATCCACAAGTCGTTTATTTACGTTTGTAACGGTGCCTTCGATGTTTTCGATCGGCGGCTCATAAAGGGCGAATACATGGGTGCGCCAGCCCGGCAGGATGGTAATCATCTGCTCGATTTTGCTTTCGCCATCGGACAAAGACAGGGAATACATACCGGGTGCCGCGTTCAAAGATGCACCGGAATATCGGTCCGATGACAAATCACCCGAGAACCAAGTCGCTTCGGGTGCTATTCGGGGTCCTGCGCGGGTGGGACCCGTTTGGTCGCCCTCTTCTGTAGACAGGTCCAGAGGCAGTAGGCCCCGGCCACCACCGGTGCGTAGGCTTGCCCCTTCAGCCGGATTGTCCAGATTCATTGGCCCAAAATCGCTCCAAGGTGTCCACCAACGGGCCATGAAGACAAAAGATCCGCTGTGGACGGGCGCGCGCCGCTGACCCAAAGACAGGGCAATGGCAGGGGCTGCGTCAACAATGCCCTGTTCCGGCGGCGCAGCCTGTTCGGCTGCATACATATGAGTTTCGTGTGTCCGGTTCGTGCTGGCCAATGGGGCCGCAGATCCAAATTCGATCTTTGGTACGTCGAGAGTGGTATCCTCACGCAGAACAATGACTCGTTGCCATTCACTCCTGCCGGAAACTGCGCGCACCTTGTAAATGCCGGCCAGCAGATCCTGATCCAGCCGTCGGGCCCCGCGTCCGCGCAAGGCGAAATCCGCAGCAATCACGAAGATTTCGGTGGTTTCATCTGCAGCGCGTACACTCAGTTTGGGCATTGCTCTTACTCTGCTCTCTGCAAATCAATCTCGGTTTCTGCGCCGGTAAATTCAAATGCGCGTTCCCACCCGGTGCCGTCGGAAAGAACGTACAAACCCGGTGAAAGATCCAGAGTGATGCTATCTTCAATGGCATCTATCTGCGCCTCTTCCTTAAGTTTGGCATTTTCCAGAATCAGTGTTTTGCCGACCAATGGGCCGGGCAGCAAGATTTGGACGGATTTCAGAAAAGGCGGGGCGTTTTTGACCAGTATGACCGAGTCAAACGGACCAAAATCAGGTTCTGTCGAAACCAGAGGGTGCTGACGTTGATCGTCTGTCATCAGTTTCTGCATCGTTGCGATCAGATAGTCGCGCAGGCTTTCACTGGTTATAACCCGGTTGCCTTGGCCGTCGTCCACCGCTGCAGCACCGTCCAGCGCCATCTTCAAAGCATAGGAAAAAGCACCGTGGTCCTTGCCGTTTTCCATTGTGCGTTCAACAGCGCGACCCGCAAAACGCGCTGCATAAATCCCCAATGCCTGGATATTGTGGCTGGCTCGGTCTACCTCACGCCGCCAATGTATCGGCGCCGGCGAGGCTAGCCGCCCTTGATCCATACACGCGTCATAAAACAGGATGCATTCCTTGAACCGGGCGGCATCCATGAACCAGTGAAAATAGTCGGTGACAAACAAGTTGGTGAGGTTGTCCGGCGTCGCGTCGGCGAGGTAGAGCCCGCCTTCGGTCCGTCGTCTGCCATATCCATGACCGCTAACATAAATATACAGCCTTTCTTTCGCGGGCGCTTCCTCGGCGACCTTTATCAGGTCGTCAAGCTTATTGGTAAGGTCCGCCAGAGCGGGGCCAATTGGACCAGCGGCCGGGAAATCGTCTGATGTTACGTCAAAGATGTGAGCATCCGGTATCCCCTGAGATTTCAGCCACTGGATAAATGTTGTGGCATCATTGACGGGGCCTTTAAGATCCCGCGAACCCGAAGAAGCATTGCCTCCAAAACTGGGATAACGTTTGATCGCAATTACCAGAGCCATGGCATTTTGCGGCATCTTCCGTTGGCCTCAGATTGACGGATAGGCACGTCGGATCAGTTCGCGATCTGACGGGCTGAAGTCCGAATTGAACCCGGTTTCAAAGTCCCCAATCGTCCATTTATTGGGTATTGGGTACATCATGATTGAATGCGGGTCGATTTCTGTCAGGGTCAGGATAGTTGGATCGTAGTGATCTAGAACGTTGCGCCGGATCGTGGCCTCGTCCCAGAAATTCGGTGCGCCGGACAGTTCCTGCAAAACAACCGCTTCGTTCCATTCAATACCGCCATCGGGGTTTTGATGCTCGTGGATCAGCCCAAGGGCATGACCGAATTCATGCAACACCACCTCGCGAATTTCTTCCTCGTTGGACTGATCTGTCAGCCAGCCGAAATTCATCGTGGGTTTTGTCTGATCAGGCTCTGAAAAGCACTCGGTCCCCACCAGCGACCACGAGCCTGCGCCCTGAATGAACGAAATCCTGATATCCGCGTCGCCGTCAGTGACGAATTCGAATGTCAGTGCGGCCATATCGCCAGCAACCCAAAGCTGAGCGTAATGTTCAACCCGGGCTTTCAGGTGATCCGTCCCTTCAAGGAACCGCACTTTGATCTTTGAGTTAAAGGGCCATTTCGCGCTGTTCAGCAAGGCCGCTCTTGATCCTTCTAACGTTTCAACTTCGCTTGGATCCACGTTTTTCATAAAGGCCGCGCAGAACCGGTCTGGGTTGGCTTTTACAGTCTGGATACCGTGCTGAGCGACGTTGAGGCTGGCTTGCGCCGTACCTCCGCCATTCAGTTTCTCGCCCCACAGCGTGCAAGTTTCTTCCCAACTGGGTGCCAAGAAGCGACGCACGATGATTGCCGCGACCGGGGCTGCGACAAAAGCTGTCAGGCCCAAGGGGCCGCTAGCAAGCAGGCCCGCAATCGCCGCGGCCAGCGCGCCTTGTCCGATGTTGAAGGCATCCCGCAGGGCTTTGCGGTCTTCCTTGTCGGCATCGTCGGTTCCACACAGCAGACTGTGTAACTCTCGGTGTGCCCGCCCGAGGATTCTGGCACCCAGTTGGCGAAGCGTTGGGTACCCGCCGGCTAAGCTGGATTCAGGTACATTTGCGACGTCGTGCTGAATAGCCATTGCCGCACCCGAAGGTACGGCCCGTTCCAGCGACGCACGGCGTCCGATTTCGGACAACAGGATAGTGTCATCGAAATGGTTGGCGAGCGAAAGAACTGTATCGCCGAGAGCGTTTTCCTCGGGTGCGGGACGTCGCAGTGTGCCCATCGCGCCAATTGCCTGTGCGGGTTGTGCGCCAGAGGTTACCCGCTTGATAACCGCCTGGAATTTCTGCGCTACTTTGCCGAATGATTTGGAATTGGGATGAAGCTCATCTTCCCAACCAGGATCGGGTACGGTGCCGCGGCAATCCACAATGTGGAGCTTCCCGGCCAGACCCGGTTCATTGGCGAGGCTGAACAAAGCTGCGGCCCAACGGTCGATCAGGATGCGCACGATTTCACGCTGCAGGCCTTTGTCAGTGATGCCACGTGAGTCAAGCGGGCGGCCAAGCCAGCGACCGTTATCGGGGATGGCGTGATCATAGGTATGTGTCACGATCGGTGTTCCGGGCGCGGCTGCGGCCACGTGGTTTGTGATGTTGCGCATATGCTGTTTTACATCGGCCAGAATGCGGTCGAACATGTTCGTTATGTGGCCCTCAGCATCCAGACCGGGAGTAAAGGGGCGGACAATGGCGGCTAGGTTGCCGCCACCGACGAGATCATTGCCACCCCCGCTAAGAAGCACGACATGCGGGCGCTCCGCCAACACCGCCGTGACCAGCTCGTTTTGTGCAGAAATATCGTCCAGCTTATCTCCTGCTGCGCCGAGGCTCAGAATGGCGTGTTTTCGAGATAGATGGTCGATGACGTCCTGCAACAGGAAAGGGTATTGAAACCAGCTGTCGCCCTCGGATACGATTTTCAGCCCGTTCCAACCAGCTGCAATTTTTGCCTGGTAGGCTTGGCGTCTGCGTGCTCGGGAAACGTCATTCAACCCTCCTAGAGCCAATGCACCCTGCAAAGCGCTGTTCAGGCCGCTACCGCTGGGCGGGGGCTGAATCAACGCAGGGTTTACCCGCACGACCGGGGCGAATGGCCGACTGGCTGATGGATCGAGCACCATATAGGCCGCCAGATCTTCCTCTGAAACGGAAGGATCAAACAACTTTCGGCGCAGTTCGTCTGTTTGAATAGGGTCGGGCAGGGCGTTGTCGACCATAGGGCTCTCCTTACATCCAGAGTGCGGCGCGGATCATCGCGGGGATATCATCCACGACGATGCCGTCCGGTTTGGCGCCGTCCTGTGGATGCCAACGCCCGTTGTCGGACCCGGATTGATGCCAGTAAGATGAAGGATCACATAGGGTCAGACCAACCAGCGTTTCGGCGACAATGCGGCTGCCCAGTTGTCCCAGATGGGCTCCGTCAGCCTGAACCTCGGCCTCGCGAAGGACATAGAACCAAAGCGGAGTTTCGTTTTCGAAACCTCCGTCCGAAACGGCCTGTCCTGTATCGCCCGAAGTCAGCTCAGCGGTAGTCAGCGCGGTGATGCCGCCATAGCTGTCGGTGTTGAATTCCGCGATGCTGGCCTGAGCTGAAGGTAGGTTCAACCGATGGCCGCGGCGAAGATTTCGGCGGGCAAGGTGCTTGAAGACACCGGATGGTTCGTTGCGCATATCGGCAAGTGGCGGTGCCAACTGGGTGTCGATCTTGCGCGCAAAGTGGTCGGGCTCGCTCGGGTTGTCGAGTGTAAACCGATCCCACTCGATGATCCAGTTCGTTGGTAGCGTGGGGTTATTGCCAAGCCCTCCACCTCCGGTAAAGGCGAATAGCAGATCGAAGCCCGCTTGCGGCAATATCGGCGACGGTCCGCGGCCAAAGAAACGGTTGTGGTCATACGCGCCCCTCACCATCGAGTGGCCAAAGCGGAAGGCAGCAACAGAAAACTCGAATGGCAATGGAAGGTTTTCCGCAGGCAGAGAGCCTCCACTGGCTGTTTTCACTCGCTCGAAGAAAGCCGCATAACTTGCTGCACCGTTTGCGATGACTTCAGCCACCATGGAGGGGTCGCATACCTTGTTCAGGTAGATGTTTATCACAAGCCACTGATAATGCCAGCGCGTCAGCTTCTTGGCTTCTTCGAATACGGCCTCTTCTCCGGTGGGGGCACCCGCCTGCCCCCTAAGCCAGACGACAACGCGGTTATGGAACCGCAGGAACGCGGCGTGGAGTTGCGCAACCAGAAGGTTCTCATCGTTGCGTGCGTCTCCGATAACTGCTGCGCGCCGGTTGATCACGCCATTCGAAGCAAACGCGTTTTCGATTGGAGTTCCCAGAATATCGCTTTCCTGTAAAGTTCCTTGATCCAACAACGTGCCGAGCCTGAGCAAGTCGCAGGCGTCATCCGCAGGCAGCGGGGGACGACCACCAACGTCAGTGGGCACGTCAAGACGCATCATGGCTGGAAATCCGGGCGACCGCATGGCGTCTTTCAGTTTGACTGCGGCAGGTCCATTGTCTGGTCCGTCACCATATAGGCTGTCCAGTCCCAGCGATCCTTTTCGAAGGTTCAGCAGGGACGCCGTCACGGTACTTCTGGGCAATGGGTCCAGGGTTCCTCCGGCGGGTGGTTCGATTACAGACTGATCCCCCGAGGGATCCATGTTGGCTGTAATATCATGATCGATAAACTGGCCGAGGTAGGTGAGTACAGGGGGAATATGGCTGTCTGCATGAGGTGGATCATTGTCGGCTTCGACCATCGCATCCGCCAACGCGTCCAGCTTTCCAATCGTCGTATCGTCAGTCGAAATTTCGGGCGCGTCGGGGAAGAAGTAACCAAAAGGTCCGCCCGGCGTTGAACCATCCTGCGGCATGGCCATAGCCCCGGCAGGAGCAGCGACCGGCGAGTTTGCCGTAGCCTGGGCATAGGATACGGCATCGGTGCGCACCGACGGCGCCAGACCTGCCATAGCCCCGGGGGCGGCTTGTGTGGATAGGATAATCTTTTGACCGTGACCGAGCGTGAAAAGCATTTCAGGATACCTCGCTAAGCGGCGAAGCCATCCGATTGCTTAAGAGATTTCATCTCAAAATAGAAATTGGTGTTTGTGACGAAACTAGTTAAACCGAACGACTTCCTTATATGAAAACAGACCGAACTAGGTTCTCTCGGTCCGAGTAAATACTAGCAGAAAATCGGTACAACTGAAAGTTGACCATGAAAAATAGGCAGTTTCCCGCCTCAAAACAGTTGGTTGCAGTTTGGTGGACTGTTCGCAAATTTTGGCGCCAAGTCAAATGGTTGCGCATGGCGCAATCAAACTGCCAACGGTGTTATGCCCCCGGCAAATGAAGCCAGAATCGGAGCGACAAGTGCAAATCCGGCACGCAGGATTTCGCCCGTACCTTCCTTAAGCCCATGAGTGGCTTTCCAACCGGCGATATCAAAGGTTTCTTCGGTTCGCGAGCGCCCGCGGGCCCGCAGGGCAAGTCTTTTTACGCGGCTGTCCAGAACCAAAGCAACCGGAAGATAGAAGCTGAGCAGCAACAGGCAAAAATAGGTTCCGGTAAACAATGCAGACGCTTTGACCAGCGACCCGTAGGCGGCCTTTCCGCTGTCCTCTATAAGGGGCATGGGCCAGTACATCCAGCTTGAAGCAAAAAACATGCCGAAAGTCAGAATGAGGCTGGACAGGTACAATTGCTGCCGCATCTGATGCATGTTGGCGGCCAGTTCTTCGGCTCTCTCTTCGATATCAGGGCTGTCTCTGGAGGCCAGACACAGGATCATACCGGCAATCAGTGCCCCAACGGACAGACCAGCAAGTGCATTGACGATGTCCAAAACCCGGTTGAACATTGAAAATACAGGGCTTTCACCGCAAGTGCCCAACAGCCAGGTGTCATTCGCGTTCATGCAACCGGGTAGCGAACCATTGGCCAAGGTCGTTTCAAAAACCGTTTTGCCGACCTGATAGTAAATCCGGGGCGCGGTGGATGTTGTAAACTGCTGGATTGTTGGCGTCAGTGCCAACAAAAAGACAGCCAAAGTCGTTACTATGGCGGCCACCCTGGTTTGCTGTTCCATCGGTCGCGCCAAACTGCGGGCCAGCACGGCAACGGCGAGAACGGCAAGCGCCGCAAAGAACCAAGATGCTGCAAGAAATCTGAGCCGGCCTACCGCTTCAAGCCATGTGTTCTGATCGCTCAGGATCTTAAGCGGGATATCCAGTTCCGATGCGATCATGTGATCTTGGATCAGCTTGTGAACACCGAATATCAGAACTGGAAGCAAAACAATCGAAAAATATCGCAGTTTCACCCGGCGGTTAGACATGTTCAACCTCATGAATTGCCGAAAACCCCTCTGAAATCCTTAACACAATTTCTGAAGTCAATCACCGCTTGACGGTCGACCATGTCGGAAGTCGCCGTTTTGAAGGACCAGACGACCCGTTTAAGTACAGCGCCCAGATGCTTGGCATGAGTTGAGTTCAGGAGGAATTCTTCTGAATTTTGATTTGTTGTGATAAGATTGGCCAAGTCCCAGGATCGCAAGTTCTGACAAAACCATGGGTGTTGACGGAGCAAATAACCAGGAAAACGCTTCTGAAAAATCAGAGGCTCTACTCCTTTACGCCCGCAGCGGTGGGAACGCAGAGCGACCAGCGTCGCCCGAACCCAGAAGCAGACGGACCGGGGCCTGGTTCGCAGAACTTTTATCTTCGCTCATCAAAACCTCGGCCGCATTTTTTCTAGCATACCTGTTGGTTCAGAGCGTTGAACTGGATCTTAAGCGAGCGCAATTTACTGCGGACACGGCGGATAAGCTCAAGACCTACATTCTAGACCTAAACAGTGATGAGTTCGCGAATAGCGCTGAAAAATCCAAGGCGACCGCGCTCGCGCTAGGGGGCTTCGGCAGTGTTGCAGCATTTCCGCTGGTCCAATTCATCGACCATGGAAATGAGTTTCAGGTCAGCTGGGGAAAGTTGGGATTGGAACAGGCGGGACTGACAACTAACGACGAAACCTGCGAGGTCATCATCCGCGGGATTGATGATCCGACCCAAACTTTCAAGTGGGGGACGCGTAAGGCTGTTTCCGAAATCGCTGGCAGCGTAGGTTGCCTCGACGCTGTGGAACCGCTCGAACGCCTCGGCGCGGATTTGACAGATGCAGGGGTGCCCGCTGATGCGCAGCCGGAATTTCAAAAGGCAATTCAGGCGGCTTTGGCGCAAATCGAAAGAGCAAACCAAAGGGCGCAGAAATGGTGGATGTTCTGGTGAATTGCAAACCTTCTAAACAGAGCTTCTCGCAGATGTGCAGGGGAGTTGTGGTGGGCTTGATAGTAATCTTTCTTTTGGGTGAGGACGCGCACGCGGGGCTTCAGGGTTGCCCGGATGACACGGCAAGAAACGACAAATTGCTTATAGGTTCGATGGATATGGTCAGCCCGATCAGCGAACGCAGACGGCGCGCCTTGCTTGCTGCATTCGAAATGCACTTTGACAAGGCCGACGCCTCGCTTGGGTCTCTTGCAAAGGTGATCTACTGCCCGCAGCGTCGGTTGCGGGATCGAAATACCTATGATGCCGACGTCACAGGAGTTCTGAACGACGAACGGGTATTGCTAGAAGTCGGTGCCAGAGTCAGCGGGGGTGACATCATCGTGGCCTATGTGGTCATTCCCCTGCGCCACTACGGTTTCCATAACGTCGAGCCGCCCCGAATGCAGGGTTACCACGAGGCCCTCTACGAGCAGGCCCAGATCGATGCAGGGCTGGATAAACTGTTTCGGGGCAATGCCGAGTTGCGTCTGTTCTCTGCTTTGGCGCTGGGATTGCGGCACGAAAGGGCGGCTGACTCTGCTGTTCATGCCCAAGAGCAAAAGACAATGTTGTTACGTTCTCGTGCGTTTTATTGTGATGCGATCGGAACGCTAGAAGCAGCAAAACCAAGGCCTGACTACCTTGGATTGGAGCCGGACGAATGGCAGGCGCTGGGCAATTTCGCTCGAGAAGGGGCGGATCGTGTTTATCGACAGACGCTGGACAGTTTTGGTGACCAGAGTACACTTCCAATTCTTCGAGAAATCCGCGGAAGTGACGCTGACGACAAGGGGCTCTGTGTTGATCCGCTTCCATCTCAAACCGATGGAGGAGGTCAATAATGGAACACGCAATCAGGTCATTTATTACGCGTGCAGGTTTGGCCGTTTCCATTGCTCTGTTGTCTCTTGCGGGCGTTGTGTCGGATTCACGACCCGTTCAGGCTGGTGGATTTACCG
Organism: Ruegeria sp. B10; assembly: GCF_056539825.1. NCBI lineage: Bacteria > Pseudomonadati > Pseudomonadota > Alphaproteobacteria > Rhodobacterales > Roseobacteraceae > Ruegeria > Ruegeria sp. B10. Next base: position 370,424 of record NZ_JBQFVP010000002.1, on the reverse strand, counting down.
CGTGCGAGTATCCGTTTGTTTTTGAGGGCTCTGCAGCAAATATAGTTCCTTTGGAGTATCTAGCGACCTCGGCCGATGTGTCGTCAGGTGACGGGGACCGACTGGCGAAACTGCAGAAGACGGCACGACGGTTCAGCTGGCTTTTCAAACTGGATAGCTGGCATCAGCCGACCTATGGCAGTCTTGGAGTGGTCGCACATATGTTCTTGGATGGTGTTTGCGATCCTGACGTTGTTCTGGACCGGTTATTGTCAGGCGGGGCGTCGCAGCCATTGCGTGAGGGGCAAATTCTGGTTTTCTTGCAGGGTCGCATTTTTTTGGAAGAGGACCAGATTTTCGTTCAGTCCAGACTCCGGGGGTTTCGCCGTCTCACGGATCAATACGAAGCCGTGCAACCTCTTTCTAATAACTTTGCCGAAGAATTTCTGCATGCTTACCTTGGCCAGTCCGGCGAGCCGATGTCAATTTCGATACCTGCGCTAGACGTGACTTTTGCACCGCGCGTGATTTCCGAAGAGTTGTTCCGACGCATCGACATTACGTTTATCGAGGCCAGCAAAGTCTACAGTAGTCCCGATCTTGAGGCCTCCAGCGACGAGCTGCTCTTTGAGCCGAACCAGCGAAGAGCATTCAGTGTTGAAATTGGGGCCGAACCTGGTTGGATCAAGGTGGACGACATGTTCGGCGGCCATCCCAACCAGGGATACATTCGCATCAACCCAGAAGCCTCGCATCTGTTCCATAGTAGCTTGCCCGAACTTGATTTTCTGAATGGTGCGCTTGGGTTTCTAAGGCTGCGGCAAAACTGGTTGTCCGATGAGTTTCCGCCTGTGTCCGACGGGACAGCTCAAATGGCACAGGCCGCGCTAGAGCGTTATCTGGAAAATGAGTTGACCCTCAATGAACCGGAACTCAGGGCATTGGCCCATGCATTGATAGGGTTCATTCAGGCTTCGGAAGAAAAAGACTGGATGGCTGCGCGCGTATCCTTTCTTGAGGCGGCGACGTTGTCCCCGACCGATACCCACTACCGCAACGCACTGGGCGTGACGGATGCCATGCTATGCTGTTCGCACGATGTCTCACCTCCTTACCGAGATCCCGCAAGATGGTTCGCAGATGCCCTGTCCGTAAACCCGGAAAACGGAGAGTCGCTGAGCAATTTGCTTCACTTCCTAGAGTACCTGAACGAAACAAATCAAAAGCCGGATGGGATTGATACGACCAATTTGCCGACAGCCCTGGACGTGGTTCGAAAGGTCGCTGACCAGAATCCGGAACTGATGTCAAAAGGACAGCGCTAGGACGCGAAGGGGACCTAAATTCGCCCCGGCTTTTCGATTGCGCTGCCGGAATTAGTATCTTGCCTGCCACCTATGCACGAGTTTACGGGCGCTCTGTTTCTTAAAAAGACAATTTCTGCTATGATCGCAGCATATTGTTGAAAGTTTATTGGGTGGTATTGAATGCGTGTTTACGAAGCGGTTGTCGCCGCGCTTGAAACCATTGGGGTAGACGCCGCTTATGGCGGTGCCGGCGAAAATGCAGCCGGTTTGATGCTTGCGCTCGACGCATCGGAAAAGATCAGACCCATCGTAGCCAAAAATGAACAGGGAGCGTCGTTCATGGCCTGCGGTCATGCGATGTTTACCGGAAATCTAGGCGTGTGTTTTGCCACTGCCGGTCCGGGTGCGTTCAACCTTATTTCAGGCATGTGCGTGGCTTTGACCGACAGCTATCCTTTGTTGGCGATCAGCGGGTATTCGACGGTGGCATGGCAGGGAAGGGGGGGATTGAACGAAACCTCTGGCCTTGCCCGCACTCCGGATTCGCGGATGATGTTTCGTGCTGCCACAAAAAAAGACCCGCAGTCCGGCGAACCGGCAGATTTTCTTGTAACCGACCCCGATGACTTGATCGATACGTTGCAAAAAGCCATCGACATCGCATTTGAAGGTCGTCCTGGCCCAGTACATGTTGCCGTCGCAGAGGACATAACCGACCCCAAGATCGAAGTGTCCAACTTCAGGCCTCTGCGCATGCCGCAGATAGGTGTGACGCCTGATCCGGCTTCGCTGGATCGTGCTGCGAGCGTTTTGGAACAGGCGATCAAAGCTGAGAAAAAAGTCGTGATGCTTGCCGGATTTGGGGCGATCCTGGCCGGAGCCAATGATGTCACCAAGGCTTTCATCGAGCGGTTTCAGATACCGTTGCTGACGACAATGGATGGAAAAGGGATCGTAGCCGAGGAAAACCCATTGGCTATAGGGCTCTATTGTGATTCAGGGCACAAGGCAGCGTGGGATCTTTTCGACGACGCGGATGTGGTGCTTGCGGTCGGCAACTCATTTGCGCAACATGCGACATTCGATTTTTTCGACAGATTGTTCGAAAACAAGACCCTGCTTCACGTCAACATTGACGCAGGTGAGTTTGACAAGTTCTACAAAACTGATCACGTCGTTTTGGGGGATGCGAAACAGACCTTGCAAGGTCTGTATGATCGTCTAGACGCCTCGGTAGGTCCTGTGCCGGAACGGGATTATCGGCCCAAGGATTACGATGAACGCTTCATCATTTCCCCGCAAAAGCAGCTGCATCCGGGCGAAATGGTTCAAAAGATTTCGCAAATGCTGCCGCCGGGCGGTGTTGTGTTGGCAGACGCGGGCGCACATGCGGCCTGGGCAGGCTACTATCTTGAGTTGAAGGAAGGCCAGAATTTCAGAAAACCCGGAACCTATGGTCCGATGGGGATCGGGGTGTGCGGAGCGATCGGTGTAAAGTATGCCGAGATGAATCGTTCGGTCGTAGCTGCTGTTGGTGATGGTTCTTACCTGATGACCGGGTTCGAATTGATGACGGCCGTGCAATACAACATTCCAGTGGTTTGGGTCATTTTCAACGACTGCGAATTCAAGCTGATCAAGCTGTATCAGCTGTCTGCTTTCTTCAAGACAGGGCTCGTCGAATTCGATAATCCGGACTACGCCGCCTACGCCCGAGCCTGTGGCGCAGATGGATACGTGGTCAACAAACTCGACGAGTTCGAGAAGGCGTTTGCGGCGGCTCTGGCAAGCGGCAAACCGACCCTCATTGACGCGCGGATTACACGTCTGGCGTTGCCGAATTATTCACCCCATCCCGAAGGTGTGCTGGCCGCGATCTGGCAAGGCATTCGTTCAAGGTTCGGATTGTAGACAGGAGGCCACCATGGACGGTAGCTCGGATTCCCTGCGAAAATGGCGCGAAGTGTATGTCGGAGGCTCGCCCGAGGCAGAGTTGAAAGAGACAAAACAGCTTGCCGAACTGATGATGGCAGCACAGCAGAAGTCTGCAAAGGCTGGCAAAGCGCCCAAGGTCGAGCGCGCCTTTCATAAAAAGGCAATCGCCGCATTTGAAGGCGCTGAATTGAGGTTTGTCGACGACCTGCCAGAGGACCTTGAGGTGGGTTTCGCGACACCCGGCAAACGGTATCCAGCGATGGTGCGGATTTCCAACGCATCGTCGCAAACCCAATCCGATGAAGAAAAAGACCTGCGTGGATTGGCAGTACGCGTTCGCGACGCTGACGGCGTTGACCATGACTTACTGGCCACGAATTTTCCTGTTCCCCACGCGCGCAATGCTCGCCAGTTCGTGGTCTTCGCACATGCGGTGTCCGGTGGGAGGTTGTCAAAGCTAGTGGGGTTGGTGCGCCTGTGCTTTGTTCTGGGCTTCTCTGAAACACGCCGGATGCTTGACAACGTGCGGACCGCACTCAGGGAATGTGACAGCGTAGCGTTGGAAAGCTACTGGAGCCGCGGGGCCATTGCCTGGGGAAACGAAGCGGTGCGATACGTTTTCAAACCGGCACCGGATGCGCCGGGGGTGAAGGGCACCCACTCTGGCGCGTCGCGTCTGTCTTCAGAATACGCCACTCGTCAGGCAGATGGTGATGTGGTGTTTGACCTGTTCGTTCAGCGGTTTGTTTCAGAGGATCAAACTCCTATCGAAGACGCGGCGCATGAATGGGACGAACGGGTCAGCCCGCCTATAAAGGTGGCGGAATTGGTAATGCCTCAGCGCGATCTGTCGTCACCGCAGGCCCTAGCCGAGGCGCTGAAAATTGAGCTACTGGGGTTCAATCCGTGGAATACAGCGGAAGAGTTCCGTCCTTTGGGAAACTTGAACCGCGCGCGCAAAGCAGCTTATGACGCATCTGCCTCGCACCGGCAGGGCAAACGGTTCAAGGCCGCACCGCCTCCAATTCAAAATAGAATATTCGGAACGGCCGCGCGATCCGTACTGCGCGCCGTTAACCGCAGAATCCCGTGGCACAAAATTCCGTTTCTTTTGGTTCAGCTACTCAACCTCGACGCGCTCAGGTATGATTTGAGGCAAAAGAATCTCATTGACACCGATCCGGAAGAAACCGTGCCAAGCGCGCGCGCGGTGCCGCCCGAACCTGCCCCCGAATATCGCGTTTACCGCACTCATGACGGCACATATAACGATCTGTCGGATCCGACGATGGGTGCGGCGGGCGCAACCTTTGGCAGAAACATGCCACCGCAGGCCCAGCCAGACGGCAGCCCCAACCCAATTGAGGTAGCCCGGAAGCTGATGGACAGACAGGCCTTTATCCCCGCCAAAATCCTGAACATCCTGGCGGCCTCGTGGATTCAGTTTCAAGTCCATGACTGGATATCGCACGAGCGGCGCAAACTGGGCGAGGATGATGACGTCGTTCCTGTCCCAGATGGCTACCCTGATTGGAAGAACCGCCCGGACGGAGAGCCGGAACGTAATATGCGCATCGCCGGAAACATCCCGAAAGAGGGGGCAGATGATCCGATCCTGTTTGCAAACGAGAACTCTCATTGGTGGGATGGCTCGCAAGTTTATGGCGTCAATTCCGAGGCCGCGAAAAAACTTCGTAACGGACCCAAGCTAAAGCTGACCAAAGACGGCTACCTGCCTTTGAATGTGAAGGGATTTGAGCTGACCGGCTTTAACGAAAGTTGGTGGCTGGGGCTGTCGACCCTGCACACGTTGTTTGCCCGAGAGCACAATGTTCTTTGTGACGAGTTGCAGCGCGAATACCCCAACATGGACGAAGAACGGGTGTATCAGACCGCCCGCCTCATCGTGTCGGCGCTGATCGCGAAGATCCACACGGTCGAATGGACGCCAGCCATACTTGGCACCGAAGCGCTGGATATTGGAATGAACACCAACTGGCACGGCCCGCCTAAGTCGTGGTTGACGCGCTTGGGCATCTGGTTGACTGACGTTCACGCGCTTAAAGGTATCCCGGAAACTGAGCCTGATCACCACTCCGGGCGCTACGCCCTGACGGAAGAATTTGCGACGGTTTACCGAATGCATCCATTAATTCCGGACGACTACATTTTCTATGATTTTCAATCCGGCAAGGAAAAAGCGCGCCGTGGCTTTCTGGAGATTCAGGGCGAAGAGACTGACGAGCAATTGCGAGAGCTTGGCCTGCGCGATTGTCTTTATTCTCAGGGTATTGCCCATCCCGGTGCGATCACATTGCACAACTTTCCGAAATCCCTACAAAACCTCGAACGTTTTGATGAGCTGATCGATTTATCGGTGGTAGACATCGTCCGCACGCGCGCCCGTCACGTACCACGATACAACGCTTTCCGCGAAGGGCTGCACATGCCTCGTGTTACCAACTGGGATGACCTGACGGCCAACCCCGAGACCAATCAAATACTAAAGGATCTCTATGGCGATATCGACAAGGTCGATACGGTGATTGGCCTGTTGGGAGAAACCCCGCCTGACGGATTCGGATTCTCGGACACGGCGTTTCGTGTCTTTATCCTAATGGCGTCGCGCAGGTTGCAGTCGGACCGCTTTTTGACCACAGACTTTCGACCGGAAATCTATACGCCGCTTGGGATGGAGTGGGTGGCGAAAAACGGTATGAAATCCGTTTTGCTGCGGCATTTCCCCGAGTTTGCAACAGTTCTGCCAAAGAATGCGACGGCCTTTGCGCCCTGGAATGTGGTTGAGGGGGAATGAAATGCCGAAGGACAAAGTTCAAAATGGGCTGAACGCCTTTCTGAATGCCCCGCTGGCGCAGACGTTGTGGAACCGCAGAACCAAGCGTGTCAGCCGCGGTTCGAATGTAGTCGCCGGTTCGCTCAGTTGGGAATCTCAGAATGAGCGCTCGCCACTTTCACCGCTGCAAGAGGCGATCCTGATTGCCGCAACCGGCGTTACGGGCCTGACCATGCCTGACCGGCCGTTTTTCGACGACGAAAGCGGCGATCCGATCATGTCGAAGCCGAACCTTGTGATGGAGGGGCGCACCGCTGGTAGCCCGGACAATGCACAAGGTACGCATTTCTTTATGATTAATGACAGTGGTACCTACTTTCTGCGCAGGCTTGAACCTCTTGAAGGTGGGACCGAAAGCTGGACGCCCGAGGTATTGATCCTGCGTGCAGAACAGGCAAAAGTGCAAATTCTGGACCGGCGTGTTGACGTGCCCGAAGGGATGCGTGATTTTCCGGCTTACCTCGATTCGAATCGCTTTTTGTCAAACACTCCGGGTTCGACCATTTTCTTCCCGGTTGTGGATCTATCTCACCAATACATTAACGCGTTGATGTACATTCTAACGCAGCCTGACAAGGCGCGGCCAGTCATCGTGGATGACCGAAATTTTTATCGGCCCGCTGGTGTCAAAAAGTGGATCGACAGGGGTTTTCTGAACCCGGATATCAAGATTCCGCTGGGAATCTTGGGCCAAATGCGCACACAGATCGAGGCTGATCTACTGGTGCAAAACTTGTTTCTTGTGACCGAGGCTCTGGGTCTGGGCGGCTGGATTCACGCCGCGATATCTCCACCGGTTCTGATGGGCGATCCGAAGTTCAGCGACAGATTCGGTACGATGTTGGGGTTTGACTATGTGACACCCAAATGGCGACTGATGGATCTGCTACGCTGGCATACTTTGCCGGTTGCGGCGATGAAGCATGTCCGTGCCCATGCGGTGGGATTGCGCCATCATGGAGAGCACCTGATCAAGGGTAAATGTCCGCCTTATTATTCGTCTATGTCCGAGGCAGTTGATGCAGTTGTTGAAGGCAAGTTCGGTTCCGACGGTATTTACAAGAACGACGCGCTGTTCAACCAAATCTACAAGGGCGATTTTGGTGCCAAGTATCTGGAAGAAGCGGGTGAATACGAGCAGGACATAATCGAATGCGCCCGCGATATCTGTACGTACGTTTACGAAACACACGGGCGATTCCCGGCTCATTGCGAAGCAGTTCACGCACCTGGTGTTTGGCTTCAAACGCATCGGGTCGAGAACGAATACTACGACGCTTATTTCCAGAACGGCCTAACATCCGCCCAACGCGCTCACGACCTGAATTGGCCGAGCTGAATTGGAAAACCAGTCTTGAATTTGACTTTACATTGGTGAGTACCTCGGAGCCGTTGCAAACTCACACTAGCAAATCGAGCCCTGCTGTCACCGTGCCCTCAAATATTGGGGATGTGTAGCAAACTATGAGGCCTAATTGACGAACACGCAAATTCGGTTTTTGTTCTCAGAGATTTAGTCCTCCAATAGGTTTCAACTTGATTTCTTAGAAAGGCTGCCATGGCCTTGTCAGAGGAACTTGGGTTGAGCGGGGCAGGGGTGTTGCGTAGCCTCCGATTTTGAAAAGATTATCGCCTTTCAAGTATTTCAAAACCAGTCCCGAGATCATCCGCCTTGCAGTGATGCCATACATCCGTTTCCCGCTTTCGCTTCGGAATGTCGAAGACTTGTTGCACGAGCGAGGCATCGACGTGAGGCACGAAACTGTCCGATATTGGTGGAACAGGTTTGGCCCGATATTTGCTGCTGAAATCCGAAGAAAGCGTGTTCGGTAAATGAGAGCATACTTCAAATGGAAGTGGCACGTGGATGAGGTTTTTGTGAAGGTGAATGGCAAGCGGCACTATCTTTGGCGTGCTGTTGATCAAGAAGGTGAGGTGGTGGAAGCCGTTGTCACCAAACGCCGAAACAAAGCTGCAGCGCTGAAATTCCTCAAGACACTGACGAAGCGACACGGTAAGTCGGAAACCGTCGTCACGGATCGCTTCGCATCGTACCGGGCCGCTCTCAGAGAGCTTGGCGCTACCGAAAAAGAAAGGACGGGTAGGTGGCTCAACAATCGCGTTGAGAACTCGCACCTGCCATTCCGACGAAGAGAACGCGCGATGCAGCGTTTTAAGCGTATGCGAAGTTTGCAGAAGCTCGCCCCCGTCCATTCCTCGGTCTACAACCATTTCAACCAAGAAAGATCGCTAGCCAGCCGAGACACCTTCAAGCTGACTCGAGCCGCCGCTCTCGCAGAGTGGCGCGAACTCAGTGCGGCATAAAGGGCAGCGCTACTGGCCTAGCTGAGACTAGTTAGAATTTGTCTGACGGCACCTTCGAGTGTTCCTCGTTGATTGGAATAGACGGCAGCTTTATCAGCCTAGCTGACGCTGGTTCAAATTAGTTGACAGTACCTTAGCTGAGAAGCTGAAACACAGGAACCGTTCCGGTTAGTCCTTTGAATTCTTGATCCCTCAAAAATCGTGTTTTCTTGGATGTTCCTAACGCTTCGACAACCGACGCATCGACTAGTGTTTCGGCAGCGCGCGCGTGCTCACATAGGCGAGCTGCAAGATTTGGCACTTCTCCAATGGCCGCATAGTCAAACCGGCCTTCAAATCCGATACAGCCAATAGTGGTTTCACCCTTGGCGATACCGATCCCGAGACCCAAGCTCGATCCCTCCTTTTGAAAGGGTCCAAGCGCGTTTGCGACCGCAACATGCAGCTCGCTCGCAAAGGTGGCAGCCTGGCCTGTAGGATCGCGTGCCCGCAGCGGGGCATTAAACAGAACAACGATGCCGTCGCCCAAGAAACGTTCAAGTGTGCCCTGGTGTCGTTCAATCAGTGGTCCAGCGCAATTGTGAAATACGTTGAGGGCTTCCAGCACTACTTGAGGATTAGAAGCTTCCGTAAAGGCCGAGAATCCCCTTAGATCCGCAAACAAAACGACGATGTCCGCTCTTCGGTTCTTAAGAATAGCGCTGTCATCACCAACCGAAATAATTTCTTCTGCCACTTGCCTTGGTAGAAAGCGGCGCAAACGATTGAACCGCTCAATCTGACCAATCTGTTGATTTACTCGTTTTTCGAGTTCCTTGTTCCAGCTCTGCACTTCGTCATGCAAAGCTTTTGTTCGGAGCATGGAACGTACACGAGCAATGAGTGCAATTGTGTCAACTGGTTTGGTGAGATAGTCATTTGCACCAGCCTCAAGCCCTTGCACCACATCTTCAGTGTTCGAACGAGCTGTTACCAGAACCACCGGAATAAAGGGGAGTATGGGATCCATTCTCAATCTTCGACAGACTTCGAAACCGTCCAGCTTAGGCATCATTACGTCTAGCAAGATCAAGTCGGGCGACAAATCAGTAGCTTTTTCTATAGCGTCTTCGCCATCTACGGCCTCGGCAGTACTATAACCATGCGCGCTAAGTCGCATTGTCAGCAGGTTGCGATTGTCCTGCTGGTCATCGACAATCAAAATGAGTGGTGGGTCTTTCATTTTTTCATTCAGACCTGTCCAACAAAGGTAATGACTTTGGCCAACAGAGCACGCGGACTGTAGGGCTTGGTAACATAGTCATCACATCCGGCTTCCCGTGCTTTTGTTTCGTCGCCAGACAAAGCAAAGGATGTTACCGCGATGATTGGTATGTTCGCGCCTATTGGATGCTTCTTTATCTGGCGGGTGGCATCGTAACCGTCTAATTCTGGCATCTGGATATCCATCAAGATTAGATCGGGCTTTTCAGCAATCGCTCGGTCTACACCTTGCGCTCCGTTTTCGGCCTCCAGCACTTCGAAGCCGTGACTGCCTAGAAGGTCTCGGAGTATGCGTCTGTTGTCAGCCTGGTCTTCTATGACAAGTATTCTTTTCGACATGCTCAGCTCCTCGTGGCCTGGACGGGGAGTACAACAGTGAAAGTCGAACCGTTGCCAAGGCTGCTGGCGACTTCAATTCGCCCACCGTGCATTTCTACGATCTTTTGAGAGATAGACAGACCGAGGCCAGTACCCCCGGCAGCACGCGTAGACGAGGCGTCAGCTTGCTTGAATTCTTTGAAAACCTCATCAATTTGCTCTGCGGAAATTCCAACTCCCGTATCAGTTACGGTTACTACAAACCGTTGATCACGACGCGCCAAGTTTATTTCGACGTAACCCTTGTCAGTGAACTTTACCGCATTTCCGACGATGTTAAGTAAGACCTGTCTAATACGACCCGCGTCGCCACGCCCAGTGGGGAGTCCGCCTTCTACTTTGGTGCGGATTTCTAGTCCCTTGCTCGCTGCTATAGGCTCAACCGTGGAAACAACGTCTTTGAGGATCTCAGACATCGAATATGTGTCCAGTGTCAGTTCGAGTGCTCCGGCTTCAATCTTCGAAATATCCAAAACATCGTTGATCAATGACAGTAGCATTTTGCCGTTCACTTGAACCCGATGCAGTGGATCGTCGATTTTTTTGGGCACCGGACCATAAATTCCATCCCGGATCATTTCGGTGTATCCGAGGATCGAATTCATCGGAGTTCGCAATTCATGGCTCATATTGGCGAGAAATTGCGACTTGTGCAGGTTCGCAGTCTCAAGCTCATCGTACAACGTGCCCAAACGCGCTGTCATACGATTGGCGCTGCGGGCGAGATCTCCGAGCTCGTCGGTGCTCTTGATATTGGCTCGGGCGGTAAAGTCGCCTTGAGCAACTTTTCGTAACGTGACACGGATTTGCTCTATCGTGCGGATCAAAGATTTACTGAGCAGGAAGCCAAGCAAAATCGCAATAACGACTGCAATCCCAGCCGAAGCAAGCACCATTCGCCACGATTGATCAAATGCGTTTTGGTTAATCAAAGCTTTCGAGCGCATACCATCGCGCAAAAGCAGGTATCGTTTCTCAATCAGATTGTCCACAGACTTAATTATTGGGACCAGCTGCAACTCGAACATTGATTTGGCAACTACAATCTGCCCAGCTTCATATCGCTCAACGATATCAAGTCCTATTCGTTTTATTTCTTGAGTCTTTCGCGACACATCAGCGATTTCATCCTTCGAAAAAAGGCTGAGATCCGGCTTATCCCTAGTCTCAATGAGATGGCCAAGCGACTGAATAACATGCAGCTTATCTTTAAAGAAGCCTGCACTGTCGCCAAGCATGGTGTTGCCTCCAGTCTCGGCAAAAATTGCTGTTCCATTCAACCAGATTTCTTGGAGACTGCTTTCAAACACCTTTAGATTTGATAGCCGTACCTGATCTTGAAGCAACTCAGCAGTTCGAAGGTTCGCTTTGCGCAACTCAGATAGCCCGGTGAACGCCAGTATTAGCATTAACCCGACAATACCAAGTAGCGCGACGAGCAACTTGGTTCTTATCTTGATGTGAAACCCGCTGGGCGAATTGGTAGAGGTTACATTTGCGCTATCTACGGCTTTCACGAAATCAGAAGTTTCGGCAGTCATGCAATCGGTCCCGACAGTATTGATCGGATGTGCAATTGATTAATTATGCATCAGAAATGCCAGATCACAAAATCATTGAAGAAGCTCGGGCAAGTTGAATAGTTATGCTTACGGGTAATAGCGTCTTGTGAATGGACCCTCCGGCTCGTTGCCGGCACTTCCTTCTACCAATATGAATTCCCGCTATTGGCAAGTACACCGCACAAAGCTGCGGTGTTTCCGCATCTGGCTGCCACTTTTGGGGTGAGGTCGATGTCACTCAATATGCGTCTGACAGTACCTTTGGCGCAATTCGGCCTCGGTGACGGTTTGGATCGCACTGCTAGCTTGGATCCTGTTCGGGCTGATGCGCCATGTAAACTTTGACAGCGCCTACAGTTTCTCGTGTTTGCTGAACTACAACGCGATGTTCATTGCGATCGCGCTGGGCATATGTTTCGTGATCATGACTGGGAGGAGTGATCTGTCGGCCGGATCCGTTGCGGCCTTTACGTCGGTTGTTGCGACGTATCTCAGCCCAAACGCAATTCAGGTTGCGCTGCCGGGGGCTCGCCGGAGTCTTTCTGGCCTCGGGTTTTGGAGCCGGACAACCCTTAGAGGGCATCGGATGGGAATTGTCGGCCATCGCGTCCGTCGAGGTGGGCGGCACTTTCTTGACGGGTGGGATGGGTTCGATCCCTGTGACGATGGCCGGTGCGCTGCCGTTGGTCTTCAACGTTCCAAACTTTGAAAACGGCCAGGGTACCATCAGTTTCAGTGCCCACGGGCAGATGGTAGTACGCGGAGGCTTTCTATTTGCGGTCATCCTTTTAAAGTCTCGGGTTATTGCCAGGCAGCAGAAGGTCTTGGGTTCATGAATCGCATAGAAAGTGTTTCAGCGCGGCTGTTCAACGTTCCGCTCGCAGAGGTCTTGGTCGATGCCAAACATGGGGATCACACGTTTTTTCAGTTGATCACAGTCACCATTCAAACCTCGGATGGAGTCGAGGGGGTCGGGTATACCTATACGGGGGGCAAGGGTGGTCATGCCATTCTGGCGATGATCCAACATGACCTGGCACCGTTCCTCGTAGGACAAGACGCTGAACAGATCGAAAGCCTGTACGACGCCATGCAGTGGCATGTGCACTACGTCGCGCGGGGCGGGATCGCCTCGTTTGCCATCTCAGCCGTGGATATTGCATTGTGGGACATTCGCGGCAGAACGCAGAATGCGCCATTGTGGCAGATGGCGGGCGGAGCGTCTAAACGGTGCAAGGCCTATGCCGGCGGGATCGACCTGAATTTCTCGCTAGAGAAACTGCTGCGGCAGACCGAAGGCTACCTTGCGCGCGGGTTCAACGCGGTCAAGATCAAGGTCGGTCAACCAGACTTGGCCGACGATCTTGCACGTGCCCGGGCAGTGCGCGAGATGCTGGGGCCGGACCGGTTCTTCATGGTCGATGCGAATTACTCTATGACCGTCGAACAGGCCATCGTGGCTGCCAGAGGGTTTGCCGACTGCGATATTTTGTGGTTCGAGGAACCGACTATTCCAGACGACTACAAAGGTTATGGCCGAATTGTCGAAGCGACGGGCGTTCCCCTCGCCATGGGTGAAAACCTGCACACCATTCACGAATTCGAATACGCCTTTGATGACGCGAAGCTGAGTTTCATCCAACCCGATGCCTCAAACTGCGGTGGGATCACCGGCTGGCTGCGCGTGGCCGCGCTGAGCGCACAGCACGGCATTCCGGTTTGCAGCCATGGGATGCAGGAGCTGCACGTCAGCCTTGTTGCCGCGCAACCTAACTCAGGCTGGCTAGAAGTACACTCATTCCCGATAGACCAATACACGACCCGTCCGCTGGTTGTGGAAGACTGTCTGGCCGTGGCCCCGGATACCCCGGGGACCGGAGTGGAATTCGACTGGGACAAACTGAATGCGGAACACAGGGAGATGCATATATGACGACCCAGACGATCTCTGCGGCATACTACAGGGGCGATAAGAGCTTTGCTGTAGAGCAAGCCCAAGCGACGGATCCGGGTCCCGGCGAGGCTGCCATTCGCGTTGCCTATTGCGGGATTTGCGGGACGGATATGCACGTCTACCACGGCAACATGGATGCCCGTGTCGGCCTGAACCGGGTGATTGGGCATGAGATGTCAGGTGTCGTCGAAGCGGTGGGCGAGGGCGTCGATACGGTTGAACCCGGCCAGAAGGTCGTTGTCCGACCGCTTGATCACTGCGGAGAATGCCCCGCTTGCAAACGTGGGCATCAGCATGTCTGTCAGAACCTCAAGTTTCTCGGCCTCGACACCGATGGCGCCATGCAAGAGATCTGGACCGTTCCAGCCCACACTTTGCACGTTCTGCCGGATGACTTGCGCATGGATCACGCGGCGCTGATCGAGCCGGTCGCTGTTGCCTGCCACGATGTGCGGCTGTCCGGCTTGCAAACAGGAGAGGACGTTGTCGTCATTGGCGGAGGCCCGATCGGCATTCTGGTTGCTATGGTTGCGCGGGATGCGGGTGGAAATGTCGTGATTTCCGAAGTGAACCCGAACCGTCTTGCGATTGCTGAAAAACTTGGCTTTGACACGATCAACCCAACCGAAACCGATCTGGTGTCCACAATCAACGCGCGCACGGGCGACAAAGGTGCGGATGTGGTTTTCGAGGTGTCGGGAACGCAGCCCGGTGTTGATGCGATGACCGCCGTTGCCGCGACGCGGGCTCGGATCGTGATGGTCGCGATCCATGCTCAAAAGCCCCAGATCGACCTGTTCCAGTTCTTCTGGCGAGAGCTGCAACTGATCGGTGCTCGGGTCTATGAGCCAGAGGATTACGAGAAAGCCATCGCAGTTGTCGCCTCGGGCGGAGTAGACGCGGATGTCGTGATTACTGACATCAGCCGTCTGGCAGACATTCAAGCCGCGTTTGAAGCACTGGATAGCAGTCCAACCGCAATGAAAAGCCTGATCGAAGTAGGACCCCGTTCATGAGTGTTTTGCAAAGTTTCGACCTGACGGGAAAGACGGCTCTTGTGACAGGGTGCAAAAGCGGTATTGGGCGGGGCATGGCCGAGGCATTGGCATCGGCCGGAGCCGATATCATCGGAGTGTCCGCCTCGCTCGAGCTGTCCGGGTCGGATGTCGAAAAAGCCGTGACTGCGATCGGGCGCAAGTTCCGGGCTTACCAATGCGACTTCTCGGATCGCGCCGCGCTGCATGGGTTCGTTGAACAGTTGAGGGCCGACGGGCAAACCCCTGATATCCTTGTCAACAATGCTGGCACAATCAAACGCAAACCCGCCGCCGAACACCCGGACGACTGGTGGGACGAAGTGATTGAGGTCAACCTGTCCTCGCAGTTCGTTCTGTCTCGCGAGATTGGCAAGGACATGCTGGTGCGCGGCTCTGGGAAGATCATCTTCACTGCATCGCTGCTGACATTTCAGGGCGGCATTACTGTGCCGGGTTACGCGGCCTCGAAAGGTGGGATTGGACAGCTGACCAAGGCCTTGGCCAACGAATGGGCTGGGAAGGGCGTGAATGTGAATGCGATCGCGCCTGGCTATATCGCGACCGACAATACCCAAGCCCTGCGGGATGATCCGGTCCGGTCGAAGTCGATCCTCGAACGAACACCCCAAGGCCGTTGGGGTACGCCTGATGATTTTGCCGGACCGGTGGTCTTTCTGGCCTCTGCCGCGTCTGACTTCGTCAACGGTGAAATCCTTGTAGTCGACGGGGGCTGGATGGGGCGGTAGCACTGCCAACGCCCCATTTAATCCAAAGTCTCATGTCCCGATGTAGTGCACCTTCAATCGGCGTGTCTTGGCTGCTTCCCGATGTTCGAACAGGTATAGGCTTTGAACGCGGCCCAGCGGAAGCTGTCCCTGTTCGACCGGGATGGATATCTGAGTTTGCGTCAACAGCGCCCGCAGATGCGACGGAGCGTTGTCGTCCTCGGTCGGACGGTGGTGATACTTGCCTGGTGACTTGGGTACGAGTTTTTCGAAGAACGTCTCGATATCCTTGACAACCTCGGGATCAGCATTTGCCTGCACCAACAGCGCAGCACCCGTGTGGACGCACCAAAGGGTCAGCAGGCCCGAGACAAATTCATGTTCGGACACTGCACACTGAACCATCCCGCTGATGTCGGTGATGGATTTGCCGGGCGTTTCAATGGACAGGTCGAAAAACTCTTGCTTCATCCAGCTGGCCCCTTTTTTGATTTAAGGCGAACGCGCCCAGCTTTCTACACTCCGCTTGGCGTTCAGTAGCGGGGTTCAAGTATATGATTTTGAACGCATATTGACTGTGCCCTTATGCAAACAGACTTTTGAACTTGTCCACACACAGACGAAAACCTTCTTCGAAGTTTCCGTTGCCGGGGTGATAAACACTCTCGAAGGAAATGACGCCATCAAAGCCGTCCGATCTGAGCGCGTCCGCGATGGGTTGGAACAGAGGCGCAAGCTGACCTTCCCCCATACGGCGCACTTCCAGCGTCGCCCTCGGCGTGTCGACCTTTACGTCCTTGATGTGAATGTGACCCAAGTAGCCGCCACGCAGTTCTTCATAACCGTCCGGGTATGCCAGTTCATGGCACCAGCAGTTGTTTCCCGGGTCCCACAGCACTTTCAAACTGTCTTTTGCGTCTAACTCGTCGATCAGTTTGCGGGCTGTATAGTTGGAATTGACCAGCGTACCGTTTCCCGTTTCCACGACGAGAGTCACGCCCTCAGCTCTTGCCAGTTCAACCGCCGGCGCGACCAGCGGCGGCATCGAGTCCCATACCCCATGCGCCACGTTCCACTTCTCGGCGCCGTTTTGTCCCCAGAGTATCTGCTCCTTTCGTTGCGTCATGATCCGAACGAGCGGAGACCCAACAACATGAGCCATGTCAATCACGCGTTTCAAAGCGTCCATGTGCCGAGTGTGCAGGTCGTCGCCGGGTCTGTTGGCAGCTGTCATCCCTGCAAAGATATGGCGCGACAGACACGACACAGGTTTGCCCCGGTCGCGCAAGAGCGCGTCTATCTCGGCAATTTCCTGCGGGGAATGGTCCCCGACCTCCGTATCGCCAACGAACTGAAGCTCCGCATAGTCCAGACCGAATTCGTCCATTACGTCCACGGCATGCCGCAGATCGCGGGAAATGCCGTCGCAAATTACACCTAATTTCATGTCCGGTCCCCTCAGCGATGCAATTCAGCGCCAACGATCTCTTCGATGACGCGGGTACATACCCAGTTGTCGCCGTTCGGGTATTTGGTTTTTCCGGCGTGAAAGATCTGCATTGCGGACGAGGCAGTATGCATGGGAACGCCCAACGCACCGGCCAGTGCCAGAGAGATCGTCAGATCCTTATGCATGGTTGCGATATGACTGCCGGTGGCTTCGAACTTGCGATCAATGATGTTTTCAAGGGCGGTATTCACGACGCCGCACCCAGCGCTAGAGGACGAGAACACATCAAGCAATGCCTGACCGTTGACACCGGCTTTGGCCGCGAGAGCCGCAGCCTCGAACGTGGCGGAAAAGATCGATCCGATAAGGGATTGTAGGCAGGCTTTCACGGTTTGCCCGTCGCCTGCGTTTTCTCCGACCCGATGAATGGTTGCCGACACTGCCTGCATGACTTCGGCGTTTCGGTCCAGCACATCCGAAGCTCCGGCAGCCATCATCGTCAATGTGCCGTTCTGCGCGCCGGGAAAACCACCCGAAACCGGGGTGTCGATCAGGTGGATGCCCGAACCCTCCATGTCTTGCCCGATAGCGCTTGCTTCGGCCGGGGTAATGGTCGCCGACAGGATGACCGTTCCGCCTTTGGCCATGTTCGCAACTAGGCCATCTTCACCCAGAATGACATCGCGGGCCTGATCTCCATTCATCACCATGACAAACACAGCGGTGGCGCGACGGCCGACTTGTCCCACGCTTTCCTTGGTCAAGCCGCCCATGTCGGTAAATGCCGTCATGCGCGTCTCGCTCAGGTCGAAACCGGATGTTTCAAAGCCATTCTTGATCAGGTTTTTGGCAAGGCCGCTGCCCATGTCGCCAAGACCGACTACGCCTGCTGTTTTCATTTAGAAACCTCCCGTTTTTCCGCCATTTCCGTATGGCAGACGTTTCGAAAAATGATGCCCAATCGCATCGGTTTTCGCGGGAGTTTCACGCGTCTTGAGCAGACGTCGGGCGAGTCCGGAAGACACCCCGCTGCCCGTTTACGTACCGTAAGTAAACGAAGAATGCGGCGCTCAGGCAAGGAAAGAAGTGTTGCGGGCGGAAAGAAACTGTCTGATCCGACGCGTTACGAGAATGCCGCCATTATGCCGCGTAGTTCTGCCAGCCCGCGCATTCGTCCGATCAGCGGATAGCCGGGAGTGCTGTGTCCGCCCAGATCGCTCAGCAGTTCTTGTCCGTGGTCGGGCCGCATCGGAATTTGCCAGTCGCTCCGCCCTTGGGATTTGCGGCGTCGTTGTTCGTTCATCAACTCGCGAATGGTGCCGACCATGTCGGTGTCGCCCTCCAGATGCGGGGCCTCAAAGAAATCCGGCTTCTGGCTGTCTGATCCGGCGATGCGTTGGGTATTCCGCAAGTGAACAAAGTGAATCCGGTCGCCATGCCTACGCACGAAATCCGGCCCGTCGAATTCAGGGGACACTCCCAGCGATCCGGTACACAAGGTTGCGCCGTTCGCCAGCAAATCAACCGCATGCAGAACGGCGCCGTAGTCATCGGTGCTGGACATGATCCGCGGCAGACCGAGCAACGAGAACGGCGGATCATCCGGATGACAGCACAAGCGCAAATCCAGTTCTTGGGCGACTGGGGCGACCTCAGACAGGAAGTCAATCAGGTTTGCGCGAAGCCGGTCACGGTCGATATGTGCATATGTCTGCAACAAAGCGCGCACGTCCTGCACGCTCCACTGATCGTTGGCGCCGGGCAGCCCCGCAGTGACATTGTGTTGCAATTGGGCCTTGGATTCATCCGACATGCGCAAGAAGCGATCCCTGGCCGTTTGCTGGACATCGCTGGAATAGTCTTCGGTCGCGCCCGGACGTTCGAGAATATAAATGTCGAAAGCGGCAAAATCGGTTAGGTCGAACAGCATGGCCGTTCCGCCATGCGGCTGCGGGGCGCGAAGGGCGGTGCGCGTCCAATCCAGGATTGGCATGAAGTTGTAGCAAATGACTTTGATGCCACGGGCGGATAGAGCCCTGAGGCTGGATTTATATGCCTGCAGATGTTCGGTCATGTCTATGGATTGCGTCTTGATCGCTTCGGAGACGGGCAGGCTTTCGACAACGTCCCAACTGTACCCGGCAGCGGCCAGAACGGCCTGCCGATCGGCGATGCTCGGTTCGTCCCAAGGCTGTCCCGGCGGGACGTGATGCAACGCAGTAACGATGCCCTGAACTCCGACTTGATGGAGATCGGCCAGAGCGATCGGATCATCGGGTCCGAACCAACGCCAGCATTGTTTCATGGCAGCCATCCTTCATACAGCGGGTGATCGGGCTTGATGGAAAGGGCAACACGCTGCCCGGTACGCGCCGCGTGATAGATCGCCGTCACAAGGCCGATGGATGCAGCGCCGTCCCGCAGCGTAACGGCCGAATTTGCCTCGGACCGCAGCGCCTTGCCGACTTCGGTAAAGAACCCTTCGAAACCTGTTGGCTCGGCAGCGGCGGCTGCAAGAGCCTCGTCGATAGCGGCTTGATCCACCGGGTCCCGCGCAACGAATGTCCAGGGCGTTTGACCCGGGGCATAGGGTTCCGTGCCTGAGGTGGCGGTCACCTTTTCAAAGACGAACCGCAGGCGGGTTTCGTCCGTGGCGGCGCCTAGTGTGATATTGCTTGTGCACAATGCTCCGGAAGTCATGCCAAAGCAGATCGCTGCGCAATCTTCGGTCTCGATCGGGTTGACCCGCGTTGTAGCCATTGCGGACACCCAAGCGATATCACCCGCAATATGAGTCAGCAGATCATGGTTGTGGATGGCATGGCCAAGCACTGCGCCGCCGCGTTCACCGGCCCATGTTCCCCGCCACGGAACCGCGTAGTAATCTGCCCCTCGGGACCAATGAGTTTCAAGCGCGGCGGTTTGGACCGCTCCGGTCAGGCCTGCGCGTTGCAGGTGGCGCAATTGGGCCAGTGACGGACCCCACCGGTATTGAAAAACCGGAAACACATGCTTGCCCGCGCTGTGGGCGGCTGCCGTGATCCGATCCACATCCTGCATCGAGGTCGCAAGAGGCTTTTCGCAGACAACGTGTTTTCCTGCGGCCAGTGCGGCAAGGGTGGTCGGTACATGCAGATGGGGCGGCAGGCAGATGTCGATGACATCAATCGCCGGATCATCCAGTGCGTCCTGAATGTTGGTGAGAGATCGAAAATCCGAGTTCTGTCGAATCCGTTCGATCCGGTCCGTATTCTGGTCGACCACAGCGGCTACGCGGAAGTCGCGGTCAAGCCGTTCCAGTGCGCTCAGATGTTGCGCACCGATACCTGCGCCAAGGATCGCAACGTTGATCATCCGCGTTCCGCCATTTCCTGCGCGTGCAGTGCCAATTCCATGACCGTAAAGCAGTGGGTCTGCGTCATCGCGGTTTCCGTCCGGTTGCGGATGTCATCGGCGAGGCGCGAAAAGTAGGGAAGGCCGGCGTCAGATGCGTCGATCTTTTGGCAGGTTTCACCATTGACGAGGATCAGATGGTCCGCCCCTGAGGCCCCACCCACATCAACGTATTTCCGCAATTCGATATAGCCTTCGGTGCCAAGGATCGTCAGACGACCATCCCCCCAGTTTGGCAGTGCATCCGGTGTATACCAGTCAACCCGGATGTACCCGGTGCCATTCTCGCTTCGTAGATTGACCTCGCCAAAATCCTGCAATCCGGGATCGTTGGGGTTTGCGTAGTTTGCCACATAAGCGTTTGTGATTTCTGCGGATTCCGAACCTGTGTAGTGCAAGAACTGATCGATCTGATGCGAGGCGATGTCGGTCAGAATGCCGCCATAGCGTTCACGCTGAAAAAACCATTCGGGCCGGGTTGCCCGGTTCAATCGGTGGGGGCCAAGTCCGACCGTCTGGATCACGCGCCCGATGGCACCGGCCTCGACCAACTCGGCCGCTCGGGTGCTGACGGGCGTTTCAAACCGTTCGGAAAAATTCACCGACCAGATGCGGCCGGTGTCCTTGACTGTTCGCTTGATCTGGTCGAGTTGTTCGAACGTCGTGCAGCCTGGCTTGTCGGTCATGACATCCATGCCGTTTTGCATGGCCCGGATCGTCAAGGCAGCTCTATCTGCCGGGATTGCGGAAATCAGCGCTAGATCCGCCCCACTGGTTAGGGCGTCTTCCAGTCGGGCCAGCCGCGGAATATCGGGAAACCTTTTGACGTAGCCCGGCAGCGTTTCCGGATCGCCTTGTGTCCAGTAGCCAACGCAGTCCACGCCGATTTTACGCATGTTTTCCGTCATGCCATAGATATGTCGGTGGTCCAGGCCAAGGGCGACGCAGGTCAGGCTCATGAGATGACTCGTGTTTTCTGGCCGGTTCGATTGGCGATCTGCATCGCGTCGATGACGGCGTGGGTCAAAAGGGCATTGCGTCCGGTTGCCATGGGCCGCGTTCCACCGGCAACGGCCTCAGCGAAATCCTCGATGACCGACTGGTGCCATGCATGGGTGAACGCCATGGGATCGGCCCCTCCGCCTGTGGCGGACCTTTCGCCAACATTGGATTTCTGACCATCCAAAGTGGTCAAGGTCATGACTCCTGACTCCAGATGCGCCTTGGCGCGCGTGCCCTGGATCGTGATAGATTCAGCGGCCCCAGGATATTCGGCAGTAGTCGCCATCAAAGTACCCACTGCGCCGCTATCCATTTCAAAGAGTGTACCTGCCCAATCTTCGGCCTCGAGATCGTGCAACGGAGTTTTTCTCATCATGGCTTGAATGTCCGAGATCGGCCCCAGCAGCCACATCGCGAGGTCAAGCGTATGGATTGCCTGCGAAATCATGACACCGCCTCCGTCACGTGCATAAGTGCCGCGACCTGGCTCGTCATAGTAGCTCTGATCACGCCACCAGGGGACACGGATCTCCACGGTGGCGATCGTGCCCAGTTCCCCCTGTTCAATGGAGGATTTCAGCGCCTGCGATGCGGCGCGGGCACGGTGCTGAAAGACGATGCCCAGCGGCACACCAGACACCTCGCACTGCTCGACAATGGCTGTCGCGGCGTCCAGCGTTCTTTCGATAGGCTTTTCCATCAGGATAGGTTTCGAAGCGGTCGAAAGAACCCGAACCAACTCTGTGCGCTGATCAGGCGGGGTTGCAATGATCGCAAAGTCGACGTTTGAGTCGTTTGCGATTTCCTCGACCGAACTGAACGCGCGGGTGTCGTTTCGCTGCGCGAAATCAGCTGTTTTTTCAGGATTGCGCCCTAGGACGCCGGCAAGATTGAGGCCTTGCTCCGATGCCTGAATGGCAGCGACATGCGTGCCCGAAACCATCCCCAAACCAATCAGCGCAATATTCATTCATTCCCCCGGATCACCCTCTCAGTCTGCGGGTTCGAACGGGAAAGATGCAACCATTAAAAACTGTGTTAACAATTGCGGGCAGCAGCATCGGAGGCAGAATTGACTGGTAATTTGAATGGGATGGCAGAAGACCTGTACCTGGGCATCAAGGACCTCCCGATCGTGTCTCCGCATGGTCACTGCGATCCGGGGTGGTTTGCAACCGATGCGCCGTTTACCAACCCGGCAGAGCTGCTTGTGGTTCCCGACCATTACGTGTTCCGTATGCTCTATTCGCAGGGCGTACCCTTGTCCGAACTTGGCGTTGGGGAAGAGGGGCGAAAGAAGGATCCTCGCGCCGTTTTTCGCACCTTTGCCGAACACTGGCATCTGTTTCTGGGAACGCCGTCCCGGATATGGATGAACTACGTGCTGCATGAAACGCTGGGCGTGTCTGAGGAGTTGTCTTCGCGCACAGCAGATCTGATCTACGACAAGATCGCCGAAAAGTTGGCGCAACCCGATTTTCGTCCGAGGGCTTTGTTCGACAAGTTTGGAATTGAGGTTCTGGCCACCACGGATTCCGCTCTCGGCGGCCTCGCGGAGCATCGGGATGTCCGTGAAAGCGTTTGGGGCGGGCGGGTTATTCCGACGTTCCGCCCAGACGGGGTTTTGGATGGGGCGGACCCGGAGTTCTTGCAAAACCTGAACAAGTTGGCCGAGCTGACAGGCTGCGATCTGGGCAGCTATGATGGCTACCTCAATGCGCTGCGAATGCGGCGGGCTTACTTCATCCAGCTGGGCTGTACGGCCACCGACCACGGTATCGAACGCGTGCAGACTGAGTGGCTGGACGACCCGGATGCGCTGTACCAACGGCTGAGACGGCAGGACGGGACTGAACATGATGCTCGACGGTTCTACGGTCATATGCTGATCGAAATGGCGCAGATGTCTGTCGATGATGGTCTGACCATGCAGATACATGCGGGTAGCAAGCGCAACACGAACGACGCAGTAATGCGGGACTTCGGACGTGACAAGGGGGCCGACATCCCAATCGCGATGGATTGGGTCACGGGCCTTGAGGCGCTGTTGAACCGGGTCGGAAATTCGCCGGAACTGCGGATCATTCTCTTCACATTGGACGAAAGCACCTATGCCCGTGAACTGGCGCCAATGGCGGGGCATTGGCCGTGCCTTCGGATCGGTCCGCCTTGGTGGTTCCACGACAGCCCAGCCGGGATTGCGCGGTATTTCGATCAGGTCGTTGAAACGGCCGGATATTATAATCTGGCCGGGTTCAATGACGACACGCGGGCTTTTCTGTCCATTCCTGCACGGCACGACCTGTGGCGACGGGGTGTTGCGATTCATCTGGCCGAGCAGGTTGCGCGTGGTTACTTCGGTCGGGACAGTGCCGAGCATCTTGCACGGTTGCTTGCGGTCGATCTGGCGAAACAGGTTTACGGATTGCAAAGCTAGATGGGTACTATTCTTCACTTCGGCCTTGGAAACTTCGCCCGGGCGCATTTGCTGGACTACACCGATCAAGCGGGGGGATGGGACGTTGTCGGCGTCAGCCTGCGTTCATCCTCGGTTCGGGATGGATTGGCCCGACAAGGTTTCGAGTACGATTTGTGCGTACAGGGGCAGGGCGTCCGGCGCATCAAAACTCTGCGTGACGTTCTGGTCGCGCCCAATGATCGCGCAGCGATTTTCGATGTGATGGCGGATGCCGAGATCATCTCGGCGACCGTCACCGAGAAAGGTTACCACTTGGACGCCGCGGGCAATCTGAACCTTCAGGACCCGGCGATTGCCGCCGATCTGGCGGGGCAGGGGCCTGCGACACTGATCGGGTTTCTGGCTTTTGGCCTTGCGGAACGGCGCAAGCCAGTAACGGTGCTAAGCTGCGACAATCGCATGGAAAACGGCAAAACGCTCGAAACGGCAGTTGCCGATTTTGCGGAAGCAGCCGGTCTGGACATGGATTGGGATGCTGTTCGCTTTCCTAACGCGATGGTCGACCGGATCACCCCGGCCACCACGGACGCCGTTCGCGCAATCAGCGGCGATCCTATGGCTGTTCCGACCGAGGCGTTCTCGGAGTGGGTGATCGAAGATAGTTTTGCAGGCCCGCATCCGGATTGGCCAAACGTGCAACTGGTCGATGACGTGGCTCCGCACGAGGTGCGAAAGCTGCGCATGCTGAACGGGGCCCATTCCCTGTTGGCTTATGCCGGGTTGGAGCGGGGCCTGACCTATGTCCACGAAGCGGTTCGAGACCCGGTTTTACGTCCGCTGGTTTCCGAGTTGATGAAGGACGCGGGTGCAACGCTGCCTGCAGCGCTACAAGCACAAGCTCCGGATTATGCCGAGGCTCTGTTGCAGCGCTTTGAAAACCCCGAGCTGGCGCACCGTCTGGACCAAATCGCGATGGATGGCAGCCAGAAGCTGCCGTATCGGTTTGTTCCCACACTCCGTGAGACCGGATCTCAGGCGGCGATTGCGGGGATTCGGGCCTGGATCTCCTATTGCATCTCCGAAACTGCGAAAGGTAAGGCGCTGAACGATCCTTGTGCGTTGGAAATCGCCTCGGCCGTCAAGCAGGCAGATCCGATAGTACCACTTTTGGGCCTTGTCGGAGCTGAGGATCTCGCGCCACTTATCCGGGAATGATCGCGCCGCGGAACTGAACAACGGTGGACGCCAGATTGTGTCCGACCATCAGGGCCTCGGCCTGCGATTTTCCCGTAAGCAAGGCCGCGAGGTACCCACCGTTGAAACTGTCGCCCGCCGCTGTGGTGTCCAGCACACTTTTGGCAGGTTCATAGGTTTGGTCAATGTTCTGACCGATGGACAGAGGGCCGTTCTCTCCGCGTTTCAAGGCACCGACACCGTGATGATCGGTAAATCGTACCGCCACCTGATCTGCGCTTTCCCCGAACAGCGCCATCTCGTCGTCAATGGACGGTAGGGCAATATCCGCACGCTGCCAAAGCCTTTGGTTGATCTGCCGGGCGTGTTCGACGCTGTCCCAAAGACGAGGACGAAAGTTGCTGTCATAGACCAAC
This sequence comes from Ruegeria sp. B10, assembly GCF_056539825.1. Classification (NCBI taxonomy): domain Bacteria; kingdom Pseudomonadati; phylum Pseudomonadota; class Alphaproteobacteria; order Rhodobacterales; family Roseobacteraceae; genus Ruegeria; species Ruegeria sp. B10. The sequence goes on along the minus strand of NZ_JBQFVP010000002.1, from coordinate 345,231 downwards.
CTGACTGAAGAGCCTTCGAGCCAATCCAGAAGCGCAAGCCTCACAGATTGCGGAAGAATGGCCACCGAAATCCCTGACAAGTACAGCACATCGTAACCGTTCAGAAGGCTGAAGTTGTGATCAGCAAAAAGCTGGCGGGCGGCCGCCTCGCTGCGCCAATAGGTAAAGCTGCGTTCACCGTCCGCAGATGTCGTGATCGCGTATAGTCCCGGAGAGGCGTTCGGAATGATGCGGATGCCAGATGTCCTGATGCCATGACTGGCAATAAAGCCGGCGATGCGCTCCGAGAATGGATCGTCGCCCAAACATGTCACATACTCCACCTGCAGATCCGGAGCGGTGCGGTGCATGTAGATGGCCGTGTTCAGCGTATCGCCCGCGACGCCCACCTTTGCGCCGGTCTCTAGCATGGACAACTCGATCATTGCTTCACCGATGCAGGCAATTCGCGTCATTTCTTTTCTCTTTTCCAGATGATGAGCCCGGCGGCCATGATCAGCGCAGCCCCTGCCAACGTGAATGCGTCCGGTACCGTGTCAAAGAAAAGGTAGCCCCAGATCGCAACGTAGATCAGGAACGAATAGGTGAATGGCATCAACTGGTTCGCCGTTCCGAACCGATGCGCGTTCGTCAGCAGTTGATGCCCGCACCAGCCAAAGACGCCAAGACTGATCAGGACTATTAGGCTCCACGTGTTTTCCGGCTGGACCCAAAACCAGATGGCGAAGGGCAGCAGGACCACTGTCCCAGTAAGCCCGAGGTAGAATTGCATGGTGTCCACCGCAACAACCCCGGAAAGCCTGCGCGTCATGATCGAGTACAAAGCCAAAGCGGTGGCATTGTAGACGATCAGCAGCATGGTCAGATGAAAGGCCGAACCAAACGGCCGCACGACAACCAACACCCCTAGGAAGCCCAGAATGATAGCCGCCCAACGCCATGGTCCCACTCTCTCCTTCAACACGAAAACGGACAGGAAGCACACGATGACCGGGCTTGAGAACATGATTGCCGACACGACGGTCAGAGGCAAAAACCGCAGGGCATAAAAATTGAAAACGGTTGCCGAGATCAGCAGCAAGGCCCGGCTAATGACCTGCCATGGATGGTCGGTCTTGAAACGGCTGGCCTCAATCCCGCCCTTGGCGATCACACCTACTGAGATCACGAAGTGCCCTGCATAGCGCATGAACGCCAACTGAAATGCCGGCACGCCGGCCAATGCCAACCACTTGGCCCCAAGGTCAACCAGCGAAAAGAACAGCCACGCCGTCAGCATCAGCACGATGCCAAGGCGCGGCAGGTCCGCATTGGGGTTGGCGGTGACGGCCATCGATCAGGTGTTGAAACGCTTGACGTAATAGTCAACCATCTGGCTGACCATATCATCCGCCTGACCGTTGTCGCGCGCGTCATTCAGCGCCGAAAGCGCGCACTGCGACATCACGCTGGTAACGCCTGCATCGCGCGCCATACGGTCATAATACCCGAGGTCTTTTGCCGCGTTCTTGATGGCAAAGGCCAGCTGGTTTGGGTCATTCTCGACGCCGTAGGCTTTGACGAAATCCATCATTCCGGAATGCAGCGGCCCAGCGGCCATAACGTCATACACCTGCTTGCGGTCAACTCCGGTGATATCTGCCATGGCGAAGGCTTCGGCCATCGCGTTTGCGACGGTCATTCCGAAGAAGTTGTTGATCAGCTTGATCGTGTGTCCGGAGCCAACGGGGCCAAGGTAGAAAACGTTTTCGCCCAAATCCTTCAGTGTAGGCTCGGCCTTGTCAAAGGCGGCCTTGTTGCCGGACGTCATGATGTTGAGCTTACCTTCTAGCGCGTGCGAAGGCGTCCGACCAAGCGGCGCATCCAGGTAGCTTCCGCCAGCTGCGGCAACCTCCTCGGCCAAGGCGCGTGTGCTGCCTGGAAGCGAGGTGCCAAAGTCGATGACGACCGCCCCGGGTTTCAATCCCGCAATCACTCCATCTGCGCCGCGCATACGGCCCTCGACCTGTTCCGAGGTGCCCATGCAAAGCATCACGATGTCGCTGGCCTGAGCCAGCTCTTGGGCGTTTTGCATCTCGCGGGCGCCCCGGTCAATCGCGGCGTCCAGGTATGTGCGGTCGCGGTTTCCCAATACAGCGACCGAGTATCCTTGGTCCAACAGTCGGCTTACCATGGCTCCGCCCATTAGTCCCAAGCCGATAAACCCGATTGATGGTTTGCTCATTGGTTTCCCTTTCCGTGAATGTGTCTGGTTTTCATTCTTGTGGCTGGTGCGGGCGGCTTTGCAGTTTGAATGCTCATATTGCCCGGCGGATAATCATTGGTCTTTGTGTGGTCCGGTATTTGCCGGGCCGCATGTCCATCAGGCCGGCGCCCGCGCTCGAGCTGTTCGCGCCTTCAGCCCCTGTTCGATCCATGATGTGACCTCAAGCGTCCGGGCTGCATCCTCGACATCGATCAGTGGAGGTGCGCCGTCGATCACGTCAAGGAAGTGATCCAGTTGCGCCTCAAGTGGTGCGCGTTGTTGTTCCGGTCGTGTAAGTTGGTCTTTCTGGGCCGCAGTGCCCCAATCCTTTCCACGCCACAGGGTCATGGAGGGAAAACTGACAGCGCCGCTGGTTCCCGTGATCCACATCATGTCCTGACGGGTCGTGCCTATGTTCGGGTTCTCGCCGGTTCCGGCCTCAAACCCCCAAGGGCTAGGTGCGGTGTCGGCAAAACCAATGGTGCCCGTCGCGCCGTTTTCGAACGCGATCGCAACAGCCCCGCTTTCTATCCGATCTGATCCGCGGATTGACGCGCCGGGCAGGGCGACGACATCTGAGATTTCCCCGATCACAAAGCGCAAGACATCGATATCATGCACCAGATTGATCATGACTGGACTGCCATCAGACGTCCGCCAGTTCTGTTCAAAATAGCTCTCGGGTTTGCGCATGGCCCATAGCAACGACACGTTGATGACTTGTCCGATCGTACCTTGCGCGATCACCTCTTTCAGGTGCTGCAAGGTTGTGTGATATCGCCGATGGTGGCCTACAAGGCTGCGGACATCGGCCTTGCGAACGGCCGTCCTAAGGCGCTGGGCATCATCGATCGATGCGGCAACCGGCTTTTCGATCAGCATGTGCCAACCGCGGGATGCGGCCAGAATGCCATGTTCGGCATGCAGGCGGGTCGGCGTCGCGATGATGACGCCATCCACCGGGTCCTGCACCTCGTCCATACTGGAAAAACGCGGCGCGTCTATCTGGATTGAGCCATCTGGATCGGCCAACCCGACCAACACGCAGCCGGGATGCTCGATCACGGCGCGCACGTGGCGGATACCGATCAATCCACCACCAGCTACAAGGATCCGTTTCACATCACTGCTCCGATTTGCCAGGGAACGAATTCGTAGTCACCCAGGCCCTGCGCCTCTGACTTGGTCCGTGCGCCCGATGCGACTTGCAGAAGCCGTCGGTATATTTCCTGTCCTTTTTCTTCGACGCTGGCACCTTTGGTCAGAATGTCGCCCGCATCAACGTCCATGTCTTCGGGCATGCGCGCTGCCAACTCAGAGTTAGAAGCGATTTTCAACGTAGGCGCCGGTTTCGACCCAAAGGCAGAGCCGCGCCCCGTGGTGAAACACACTAGGTTGCAACCGGCTGCGATCTGCCCGGTCACCGAGGCCGGGTCATATCCGGGGCTGTCCATGAAGGTGAAGCCTTTGGCGGTGATGGGTTCGGCGTATTTGAATACACCGGTCAATGGGGTGGTTCCGCCCTTCGCCGCTGCACCCAGCGACTTCTCAAGGATGGTCGTCAGACCGCCTTGCTTGTTGCCGGGGCTTGGGTTGTTGTCCATCGAACCGAGATTGCGGGCGGTATAGTCCTGCCACCAATCGATCAGTCCGATCAGTTTCTCCCCAGTTGCGCGACCAAGGGCGCGGCGGGTCAAAAGGTGTTCGGCTCCGTAGATTTCGGGTGTTTCCGCAAGGACTCCTGTGCCACCTTGGGCGACCAACAGGTCGCAGGCATATCCGAGCGCCGGGTTCGCGGTCACACCGGACCAAGCGTCCGATCCACCGCATTGCAACGCAACCATCAGTTCGGAAGCAGGGGCTTCGCTGCGCCTTGCATCATTGGCAATGGGTAGCATCTGGTTGATCTTGCTGATGCCCATTTCCACGGTCCGGCGCAATCCCGCGACGTTCTGAATGTTCATCGTTTGGAAGGTGGGGCTCTGCTTCAGCCCATACGCGTCCAGCAGCCAGTCGATCTGGTTCATCTCGCAGCCCAGACCGACCATCAGAACAGCAGCGTGGTTGGGATGTTTCGCAAACCCCCACATGACCCGTTGAAGAGCTTCGAAACCGTCGCCGGAATCGGCCATTCCACAGCCCGTTCCGTGGACAAAGGCCACCACGCCGTCGACGTTCGGAAACTCGGCCAGCTTGTCCGGCGTAAAGTGGTTGGCGATCATGCGGGCCGCAGTCGCGGAACAGTTCACGGTGGTCAGAACCGCGATGTAATTGCGCGTGCCGACCCGACCGCTGTCCCGGTGGTAGCCCATGAACGTATCGACCGATGTGGCAGGTTTCGTGGGTCTGTGATCCGTCGCAAATTCGTAGTCCACGCTGGTGTTGCGGAACTCGACATTGTGGGTGTGCACATGGTCGCCGGGTTCGATCGGTTGGGTGGCGTAACCGATGATCTGGGCGTATTTTCTGACGGGATCGCCGGGTGCAAGATTCCGCGTGGCAACCTTGTGTCCCGAGGGGATGCGCGTATTAGTCATGATACCCTCGACCATACTGCCGACGTCCAGGGGCCGAGTTGCAACCACCACGCTATCCGTTCGATCTAAACGTACAAAAGTCATAGTCAGCTTTCTTGGGGGCAGCAGCTAGGCGCAGAACGGCGAGTCCGATGTCCACCGGTGAATATCTATATGCGGTTGTCCAGACAGCCTTGCTCGCGCCGCTTCCCAATTGGACTTGCAGACGCGCCAATCTCGTAGCTCGGTTTCGGGGCGCGATCTGGACCTTGCGACGAAGCTGGGGAAATGGTCTCGACCAGTGGGCTGGCCCACCGCACTAAAGCGGATGTCGAAAGACCAGCGGAACCGGTCCGTTTCATTGACCAGCGAAGCATGTGGCGTCAGAGGGTGAAACAGGATGATCCCGCCTGCTTTGACTGGCAGAGGCACAGCTCGGCCTTCGTCAATGAAGCCGTCAGCAATGCCTGTCTGCGTTCGCGCACAATGTGGTAGAATGGATTGGTCCTGTGCCTTTGGCAACACTTGCAGGCAGCCGTTTTTGACCGTTGCATCGTTGACGGCAATCCACACCGTGACCATGTCGGTCTGGTCCGCATCCTCCAACGCAACCGCCCGGTCCTGATGCCAGTCCGTTGCGGTGATGTGTGCGCGAACCTCGTCCTTGGACAGCTTGAGAGCAGGGGGCTTCAACCGAACGTGCTGGATCGGATTGCTAACCAGCTCTGGCCCGATCAACTGCTCGACAATGTCTAGCATGGGCCGGGCCGTCAGCAAGTCGAACACCGCGGGCCCAATATGGAACGGTGTGTCCGCCATGATCCGATCGCCAGGCAACGAAATGTCCAGCGGCTGGAAATAGTCGCAACCGGCCTGATAGGCGGACAGAAGTTTGTCCCATAAGGTCATTCCTGACGGTTCGTCCTTGACCAGCCCGTTTTCGTACCAACCGTCATAGAGCCGGTTCAGGACATCCGAGTATTCGGCCTGTACCCGATCCAGCACATCTCTGGGAATTACATCCTCGACCACGAGGTATCCGTCCGTCTGGAACTTGCCAATCTGATTTTGTGTCAGCATGGGTGCAACCTCACAACAGCAGCGCGATGATGCCCGGCCAGATCAGAAGAACGGAAAGCGCCAGCAATTGGATCCCGATGAATGGCAGGAAGCCGCGGAAGATATCCGTCAGACTGATATGCGGCGGAGCCACCGATTTCAGGTAGAATGCGGCCGGGCCGAAAGGTGGCGAGAGGAAGCTGACCTGCATATTCATACAGAACACGACGCCGAACCAGATGGCGACATGACTCGGCTCCAACTGGCCAAAGACTCCGATTTCCTCGATGGGAAGGCGCAGGACGATCGGCAGAAAGACCGGAATGATCAACAGCACGATGCCGACCCAATCCATGAATGCGCCCATGAACAGCAAGATCAGCATCATCACGAGGATGACCAGCATGGTCGGCAGCTCCTGGCCGACGATAAGGTCGGCCACGTATTGGGGCCCGCCAGCAATGGTGTAGGCACCCGCCAGCGCGGCGGCCCCGATCGTAACCCAGATGATAGTGCCTGTGGATTTTAGCGTTCGCATCAAGCTGTCCCAAACCAGCTCGAACGATCCTTCGCCCCGCAGGATGGCGATGATCAGAACGGCGAAGGCGCCCATGCCTGCAGCCTCGGTGATGCCTGTGATCCCGCCATAGATCGAGCCGAGCACCACGCCGATGACAACCAGCGGCGCAACGAGGCCTTTGCCCATTTCCCACCCGATTTTGGCACGCTCTCTGCCAAAGACGAATAAGATCAGCAGAAGGGCGACGATCGTAATACCGGCAAACCAGGGCAGGTAGTCAGCTGTCCCCAATCGCGCTGGTTCACCTTGGCTGGCAGCGTTCGACCCTGAGAGCTCGAAAAACGCGGCCCGGATAAACAAAACAGTGGAAAATCCGGCGACGACGATGCTCATGAAGGCCCCAAACAATTTGCGTTTTTCAGCCGGTTCGGGGTCGTTTGGGTCCGGTTCAGGTAGCGGAGCGTGATGAGGATTCAACTGCGTGCGGATGATGATGTAAAGGATGATCATCGAGGCCAGCATGAAACCGGGAATGAAAGACGCGGTGAAAAGCGACTTGATCGAAGTTTCGGTGATCAGCCCATAGATGATCAGAACGATCGAGGGAGGGATCATAGTGCCCAGCGACCCCGAGGCGCAGATCACGCCGATGGCGAGATTCTGATCGTAACCAAGGCGCAGCATCTGGGGCAGGGCGATCAGGCCCAGCAGAACCACCTCACCACCGATGATGCCAGACATTGCCGCCATGATCACCGCCATGATCGAGGTCACGATTGCGATGCCGCCGCGTGTTCTGGACAGCCAGACATTCAGCGACGAATACATGTCACGCGCGATCCCGGATCGCTCTAGCAGCGACGCCATGAAGATAAACAATGGCACTGATATGAGCACGTAGTCCGTTAAGAGCCCGTATATCTTCTGCGCCAGAATATAGAGCGGCCCAGTACCTGGCCGACCGGTGAGAACCCCGTCGCCGAATGAAAACGGGTTCAAAAGCAGTGTCGGTTCGAATTTCAGGACAAGAACCAGAACCGCAAGGGAAGCCGAGGCCAGACCCAAGGGCATTCCGATCGCCAGAAGCACGATCAGGGCAACCATCAGGATGAGTGAGATTGTTCCAATATCCATCAGTCTTGTCCCACCGCTCGTTTGATCATTTCAATTTCGTCTTCGTCCGGTTCATCTGTGTGGATTTCCGGTTCTTTGTTCCAATCCGCGATCAAGTTCAAAATCGCTTGCATTGCGACGAGCGTAATCACGATCAGCACCATCGGCTGCAACGTCGCTGGGATCGGAGGATTGAAGGCAGAGCCATAAAGCTCCCATTTATAGAGCTTGTTGACGAACACCTGCTTGTAGCTGCCGTAAACCAAAAAGAAGGCAAACAGCACGATGAGTATTGTCGAAACCGTATCAAAAACGCGTTGAAGCCATCGTGGAACTGCGTCGTACAGCAGGAATATTCGAATGTGACTGCGTTGCTGCATGGCGTAGTAACCAGACATCAAAAACACAAAGCTGGCGAACCAGAGTGTCATTTCATTGGCCCACTCGGTCGGCTTTTCTAGGATATAGCGCATGAAGACTTCGTAGAGCATGACGACCGTCATGATTGCGATCATCATCATCGTCACTCGGCCTATGAACAGGGCGAAACGATCCATAACCGTCGTGCCTTCGAACTCCATCGTAGCTGGGCGCACGGTCTTGGTACCAATCACTGCAAGAAACGGTAAAAGGACGAGCGCGGCCACGTCGATGATGTCGACATACCCCCCGAACACGCCAGAAAATTCGGGCGTGATGTCGCTGCGCAGATATATTTCCGTTACCTGACTTTTGAGGGATTCAGAAGTGTAAGGCAGCCAATCCAATAGGAACGCAGGGAGATGCCAAACAAGCCAACTGGCCGTCGCGACGAAGGCCAACGGTATGAGCCATTCAATTGGTCCGCCTGAATTCTTGTGCATCGCGTAACCCTCGTCCCTATCCTTCGATCCTGTAGTGATCGATAAAGTCTCGATCCGGCTCGACACCCAGTCCGGGGCCAGTCGGGATCATGACACGGCCGTTATTGGCCTTGACCTGATTTTGAATTTCCAGCGGAACGGTCAGCAGATCGTCCCGAAACTTGTTGTCCGTTGTGTCGAACTCCAGCATAGGCTCCCACGGATGCAAGCCGCCTGGAATCGCGGGCATGGCCGCCAGTAAATGCAGATTAGTTGCGACAGCGATGGCGCTACCCCAGACGTGATTTACGACCGGAGTGAAATGGGCGTGGCATAGGGACAGTACCCTGAGATACTCTGAAACACCGCCCAAAGCGCATACTTCTGGCTGCGCTATATCTATTCCGCGATTTTCAAGAAGACTGCGCCAAGCCCAGCGATTGAATACCGCTTCTCCGCCCGAGATGTTGACTTTCAGCGAAGCACGCAATTCGCGGTATCCGTCCATGTCTTCTGGCGCGACCGGTTCTTCGAACCAATATGCGTCCAGTTCTTCCAGCGCCCGACCAACAAAAAATGCGTCCGAAGTCGTATAGGCATGGTTTGCATCGACCATGAATGGAAAGTCATCACCAACCCCGCGTCGAACTGCTTCGCACAGCTTCACATCAGGCTTCGGACCAAAGCCCGTTTTCATTTTGGTGGCGGTGAATCCCATCTCCTTGATCTTTGAGGCTTCATCCTCAAAACGGCTGGCCAGATTGGAAATCGGTTCATCCCGGAGCATCATGCCGTAGCCGTAGCAAGGAACGCTTGCGCGATGTGCGCCGCCGACAAGCTTATGAAGGGGGAGGTCAGAGATTTTGCCGGTGATGTCCCAAAGTGCAATGTCCACCCCGGACAAAGCCTGTATTGGCATTCCGCTTTGGCCATGGTCTCGCAAAAGGTTGTACACCTTGTGCCAGATCACGTCTTTGTCCAAAGGGTCCATGCCAAGGACCATTGGCTGGATGACCTTTTCCACGATGGATTTGTTGGCAATGGCTACGTTTCCGGGACCAAAGCACTCCCCCCAACCGGTCACCCCCTCATCTGTCTGAATCTCGACCAGATGGGTTGTTCGCTTGTCGTAATACTGTTGCGAGTAGCCCAGAACTTCCGGCATGTCGTACTGCAGTACGTGACTTATTATTCTGGTGATTTTCATGAAGTTCTGGATCCCGGCGCCGAACCGGAGAGGCCGCAAGCGCGGCCTTTCCGTGTGTCGTAAGTCGGTCGCAGCCTGATTACTGCATTGCGCCCAGGTCACGCAGGAAGTTGATGTGGCTTTCCAGCAGCGCCTGTGCTTCAGGGGTCGTTGCGAACTCAGTCCAACCGACCTGAACAGCCGCGCGATAGGCTGCCAGATCTTCAGGCGTCCATTCGTACAACTGAACACCTTTTGCTTTCAGGTCTTTTGCTGTCTGAGCGTTCTGCACTTCGTTGATGGTCGCATTGTGCAATGCCAGGCTATCCATTGCGACTTCCATGATCTTCTTGTGGTGCGCAGGCATCGCTTCCCAAACGTCTTTGCGACATGCCAGGTGATCTGCGGGCATGGAGTGGAAACCGGGATAGTTTGTGTGACCTGCGATCTCGTACAGACCCAGACCCACGTTGTTCGTCAGGTTCGCAGCATCCGCACCATCAATGATGCCGGTTTCCAAAGCCGTGAAGATTTCGTTGAAGTCCATCACGATCGGAGAAGCACCAAGTTCCGCGAATACCTTGGTTGCAAGGCCTGGAGGCGAGCGGAACTTCCAATCTTTGAAGTCTTCCACTTTTGCAATCGGCTTGGTCGAAGACAGCGACTCTGGCCCGGGGATCCACCATCCGATGAATTCCATGTCGTAGCCGTTGTACAGATCATTTACAGCTTCTCTTCCGCCGCCATGAAGAAGCCAGGCCATTTGCTGATATGGGTTCTGATACCCACCGAGCAGGTCGCCCGCGAACTGGAAGGCCGGATTTTTACCGGTCTGATAGCCGCCGCCCGTCATGTCGCAATCAAGAATCCCCGTAGCTGCGGCGTCGAAGGTTTCAACTGATTTGACCACCGAAGAGGAATAGAACATTTCAACTTCGATTTCGCCGTTGGACATCTCCTGAATGTCTTCAACGAATTTTGCAGCCATCTGGCCAGACAGAGTTTCGGGCGAAAAATGCGTTTGAATTCTGAGCTTCGTGGTTTCTGCCATTGCGAAACCAGCTGCCATTGTCGTGGCTACGGCCGCCACGGCCGCTGTCTTGACTATTTTCATGTTGTCCTCCCAGACGTTGAGCGTTGCGCGGAGAGGGAGATCTTGCCGCCTCCTTTGCCGTCACGCAGATAAACGTTAAGCCGACGAATCGAATGCAACAAGAAGAATTTGAAATTTCCAAAAATTTCGAGATTCTTGCGTAAACTCGAAAATAGGCTTAGGACGCTACTTGGACAAAATTTGAAGGCGCATACCGGGATGAAAGAAGAAGTCGATATTTATCAAGATCTTAAGATGCGCCTCATCTCGAATGGATTCGAGCATGGAGCCAAGGTGCGGGCCGAAGAATTACGTAAAGAGTATGGCTGTTCTGCGAGTGCAGTTCGCGAAGTCCTTTTTCGATTGTCCGCTGTAGGGTTGGTGGACTTTCAGGAACAAAAAGGTTTCCGCGTGCCAATGCGTTCGCCGCAGAAGCTTATAGAATTGACACATGTCCGTGTTTTGTTGGAGGCCGAAGGTACCGCGATGTCGATCCGTAGTGGCGGGGTGGATTGGGAAGCAAGACTGACGGCTGCGCATCACAAACTTAGCCATATCGAAAAACGCATTCACGCCACAGACGACCCGAGCGGCCTTATCGAGATATGGTTTGCATCGGAGAAGGAGTTTCACCAAACGCTCATTTCTGCCTGTGGCTCGGAAACCTTAAAACAAATGCATGGCCGAGTTTACGCGCAATTCAGACAGCAGTTGATGGTGGCAGACCGGAACTTTGAGTTCATTTCTCAGAACATAAGACACCATGCCGATATACTTGAGGCAGCATTGTCAGGGGATGAGCAGTTAACACGAGAGAAAATTCACGATCATCTGAAACGCCACCTAACTGGAAAGACGATGGGCGACTAGCGCCGAAAATCGTCTTCCAAATACACCCGAATGATTTCGTCGAAGCTTGATTCCGCCTCGAACCCCAACTCCAGAGCGCGATCTGTTTGAAAGTCGCGCGGCCAATTCTTGACTATTCGTTCGATTGCCTCGTCGGGTTCTCGCCTGACAAGGCCAACTGCATCTTGACCGGCCACGGCGCGCAGCGCTTCGATTTGTTCGGCGACGGTGCAACTTACGCCCGGCATGTTCAACGCGCGTCTGTCGTTCAAAAGCTGCGTGTCCATTGTTGCAGCATGGGTCAAAAAAGTCGCAGCGGCGCGGGGGCTGGCGTGCCAGTGGCGAACAGTTTCGGCAACAGGCAAGACAGCCTCAACCCCATTCAATGGCTCTCGGATTATACCTGAAAAGAAAGACGAAGCGGCAGCGTTGGCTTTGCCAGGGCGCACACACAAAGTGGGCAAGCGTAAGGAAATACCGTCGATATATCCTTTCCTACTGAAATCCGTGATCATCAATTCAGACGCCGCTTTCTGCGCTCCGTAACTGGTCAAAGGAGCCGACAGGAACTCATCACCAATCTTTTCGGGGAACGGAGCCCCAAAAACTGCTATGGACGAGGCAAAAACCAGACGAGGCGTGTACTCGCCTCCTGATGCCTCGTGTTCATCTCTGAGCGCGTTCAGCAATGCCCAGGTCGCCATAAGATTGACATCCCAGCCCAACGCAAAGTCTGTTTCAGCTTGGCCTGAAACGATGGCTGCAAGGTGGAATATGACGTCCGGGCGTTGAGCTGCAACCGACTTGGCGATGCCTGACGTGGTCAAGTTCCCCACAATTTGCTTACCTGGTGCACTGTCGAGCGGGAATGAGAGATCGAACAGTGAGGGTTGAGCATCTGCTCCAAAAATTTCTTGGGTCGAAACACGTTGGGCCAGTTTCTGGCCCAGCATTCCTCCACCGCCTATAACAAGGATCCGCGTCACAGCATTCCGTTCCGTTTTTTGAGTTCCAGATACAAAGCCGAATGATCCAGTTCCGCCCCATCCATTTCGTTTATCAAATATTCGAAACGGTCGCGCACGGATTGGGTGCTAGGTAGCTCGACCCCAAGGCTGCGCGCTTCTTCTAGCGTGTTGTCCAAATCCTTTATTTGAAACTTAGACAAACCTCCTGGTACAAAATTCCCATCAGACATGCGCTCGCCATGTTGTTGTAAGATAATGCTATCCGCAAAGCCCCCCTTCAGTGCGGCCCTCAACGCGGTTGGGTCTGCACCGCCTTGCTGAGCCAGTAGTGTCGCTTCGGCGACAGCCGATATTGTCACAGCGACAATTGTTTGATTGGCCAATTTGCATAGTTGACCGGAACCACTTGGGCCAACATGCACAGGGCGCCCCATTGCTGTCAGAACCGGTCGCACGCGCTCCATAACGTCCTGATCGCCACCGACCATGATCGCGAGGGTGCCAGCTTCGGCACCCTTGGTGCCGCCGGAAACCGGGGCATCCAGATGCTGCACCCCCATCGAGGATAATTGCGCGGATTGCTCTCTGGCATGTTCGGGTTTGGCGCTGGACATATCGATCCAGATCATCCCTGGTTTGAGTTGTTCGCGGAAAGCCTCGTCAGAAAGTAGCGCGCGGGTCGCGTATCCGTCCGAGAGCATCGTTATTATTACGTCTGCACGCGAAATCGCCAGCGGGGCAGTTTCCGCCAACGTCGCGCCTTCTGCTGTCAACGGTTTTGCCTTTTCCAAGCTGCGGTTCCATACAGTGAGCGGAAATTCGGCGCGCAAAATATTCCGCGCCATGGGAGCTCCCATCAGGCCAGTTCCCAACAGAGCCACTTTGAACTGTTTGCTCATCATCTATGTCCTTCCCAAGGTGCGCCACGCATGGTTATGGCCAAACCAAAATCTCTGTCATACGCTAACGGCTCTGGGCCCACATGCCAGAAGTCGTTGCGAAACCGCCAAGGTTTCTTTGCTTCTCGGTTGATCTGCGGAACGAAATAGCACTTGTTCAGCCGCCACTTTAAGAGTTGGAATACTTATATGTTAGAAAGGGTTAAGGAGGAGCAAGGACTAGTCACAGCCGCCGTACAAGTGATCGGAACTGCAAGCACGGATGAATTGGCAAGAAAGGGTTCGAAAGTCTATGCGGCGGCTATAAACTCCGAAAATCTAAATTCGATTCGCGGCCGGAATCTCGAAAATCCCGCAATTTTCGAGAAGGATGTGGGGAAGTATAACAGTGTTCGTCATGGGGTCGCGCGATTGAAGTCAGTTGTTTTGTCCAATCGCGACGGGTTCGTGCATCACGGAACTATTCTGGATGCAACGGATGGTGAATGGGATTTCGCCATGGACCTCAATCTGCACTCTATGATGCATACGACGAAGGTTGCCGTTGTTGGGGTGACGAAATTGGTGACCATGGATTTCATAGTGCGAGAAATCCGGCGCAATTGTACTTGCCCTGGAACAGTCGAGAGTCCCAACAGGCGTGACCGCGTAGATGCGCTGGGAGAGCAGCTGGGCAGCAGAGAAGAAGCCTTTGCACAATTTGTGGCGCGCCAGCCTACGGGTCGTGTAGCGAAAGCAAAGGAGATTGCTGCATATGTCGTCTATCCGGCGTGCGGTGAGAGTGCATTCACCACAGGACATACACATAAAATTGACGGAGGTTGGTCAGCCCAATGACAAAAGTATCGATGGACGATCTGCGATCTCGCAAGTGGTTTATGAATTCCGAGAACCTTGAGATGACTGCATTGTATCTGGAAAGATACCTGAATTACGGGTTGACCCGTGCGGAGCTGCAATCAGGCAAACCGATCATTGGCATTGCTCAAACCGGCAGTGATTTGAGCCCCTGCAATCGGCATCACATCGAGTTGTCCAAACGCGTTCGCGACGGAATCATCGCCGCCGGGGGAACGTGCATCGAAATACCAGTCCACCCGATACAAGAAACCGGTAAACGGCCAACGGCATCGCTTGACCGCAATCTGGCTTATCTCTCATTGGTTGAGAGTCTATTCGGATATCCGATTGACGGCGTTGTTCTGAACATTGGTTGTGACAAGACCACGCCCGCACTTCTTATGGCCGCTGCGACTGTCAACATCCCAGCGATTGCCTTGTCAGTTGGTCCAATGCTGAACGGTTGGTGGAAAGGTGAACGCGCCGGATCGGGCACGGTTATTTGGAAAGCGCGCGAAGACCTTGCGGCTGACGAAATCGACACCGATGAGTTCATGGAAATCGCAGCCGCCGCAGCACCTTCGGTGGGGTATTGCAATACGATGGGAACAGCAACGACCATGAATTCGCTTGCTGAAGCCTTGGGTATGCAATTGCCCGGATCAGCAGCCGTACCAGCCCCGTATAGAGAGCGCGGTCAAATCAGTTATGAAACCGGCAGACGTATTGTGGACATGGTCTGGGAAGATCTGCGCCCCAGCGATGTGATGACACGTCAGGCTTTTGAGAATGCGATTGTTGTCAACTCTGCGATTGGTGGATCGACGAACGCGCCGATCCACCTGAATGCAATCGCCCGGCATCTTGGTGTTCCATTGAACAACGATGACTGGCAGAAGCTTGGCCACGACGTTCCTCTGTTGGTTAATATGCAGCCTGCGGGTGAATATCTGGGCGAAGACTACCAACAGGCCGGGGGTGTTCCCGCCGTTGTCGGCGAGCTTCTGGATGCTGGATTGCTGCCGCATCCCGATGCGATAACGGTGAACGGCAAGACAATGGGCAATAATTGCTCGGCGCGCCGGTCGCTGAATAGCGAAGTAATCAAGCCCGTCGGTAGCCCGGTTAAGCAACAGGCGGGGTTCATCAATCTCTCGGGCAACCTGTTCGAAAGCGCGATTATGAAGACATCTGTGATTTCCAAGGCATTTCGAGAGACCTACCTGTCGAACCCGGATGATCCCAATGCATTTGAGGGCAGGGCAGTTGTGTTTGATGGGCCTGAGGACTTTCACCATCGGATCGATGATCCCGCAGAAAACATCGACGCAAACTGTATTCTGATTATGCGTGGAGCAGGGCCAAAAGGATACCCGGGTGCCGCAGAGGTCGTGAATATGCGTCCGCCCGCATATTTGATAAAGCAAGGCATCGAAGCCCTTCCTTGCATCGGTGATGGACGGCAATCCGGTACATCAGGAAGTCCGTCTATCCTGAACGCCTCACCCGAAGCTGCAGAGGGTGGTGGGTTAGCCTTGGTGCGAAATGGCGACCGACTGCGCATCGATCTTGGCAAAGGCACAGCAGATATGCTGGTTTCGCTCGAAGAGCTGCATGAACGCGCCCGCGACCTGGAGGCAAGTGGCGGGTATGCAATGCCGCCCAACCAATCCCCGTGGCAGGAAATATTCCGCGAAAAGGTAGATCGCCTGGATCGCGGTATGACGCTCAAGGGTGCAGAAAACTACCGCGATATCGCGCGAGGCTTCATGCCACGCGATAACCACTAAAAGGAACAGAAATGAAACTTGTTCGTTACGGAGCCGAGGGCTCGGAAAAGCCGGCCCTGGTCGACTCTGAGGGTCAATTGCGGGATCTGTCCGCTCATATCAATGATATCACGGGTGACGTGCTGGATGACGGAACGCTTGATAATTTGCGCTCATTGGATCCGAACAACCTGCCAATTGTAGAGGGTGACCCTCGTATCGCACCCTGTGTCGGTGAAATCGGTAAGTTTCTTTGCATCGGTTTGAACTACTCGGACCATGCTGCAGAAACCGGCGCAGATATTCCCGCGCATCCGATACTTTTTTTCAAGGCTAACTCAGCGGTCATTGGGGCATATGACGATGTTGTCATGCCGCGAGGATCTACACACACCGACTGGGAATGCGAACTGGGTGTGGTCATCGGTAAGACGGCCAAATACGTTTCCAAGGCCGACGCGCTCGAACATGTTGCGGGCTATTGTATCGTAAACGACGTGTCGGAAAGACATTTTCAAACTCAACTGACCGGTCAATGGACCAAAGGCAAGTCTTGCGACACATTCGGCCCTACTGGTCCGTGGCTAGTGACCCGGGATGAGGTGCCGGATCCTCAAAGCCTTGGGATGTCACTGGATGTAAACGGTCAGCGAATGCAAACCGGGAATACTGCTACGATGATCTTTTCCGTTGCCGAGATCATTGAGCACCTAAGCCAACTTTTCACACTGCACCCTGGTGACGTCATTTCAACTGGAACACCGCCTGGTGTCGGAATGGGGATCAAACCGGAACCAGTTTACCTTAAAAAAGGCGACGTCATGGAGCTTCGCATCGATGGGCTTGGTGTTCAGCGGCAAGAGGTCGGCCAAGATGACTGACTTGTTGCAAATCGGAGGGATCACTGAACGGATGCGAGAGCGCCTGTCCGCAGCGTTCGACATTCATCAATTGGACGATTTCGACGCAGAAAGTGTTACGCATATCGTTACAAATGGGCATGATGGTGTTCCGCATGACCTGATGACATCACTCAGTAATCTGAAGATGATCAGTGTCTATGGGGTCGGCTACGACGCCGTCGACGCAAATGCAGCAGCTGAGCGCGGGATTGTTGTGACGCACACGCCCAATGTGTTGAACAAAGAAGTCGCAACCACCGCCGTTCTGCTGTTTCTGTCATGTTACCGAGAGCTCATACGTGACGATGATTACGTTCGGTCCGGACGGTGGGAAGTTGAAGGAAATGCCCCTTTGACGCGATCACCGGACAATCAAAAAATAGGTATTCTTGGTCTTGGTCGCATTGGTCAGGCGATCGTTGATAAGTTGGAGCCGTGGGCCCCCGAAATCTCTTATCACACCCGCAATCAAAAGGATGTCCCATACCGGTATTTCGACAATTTGGTTGAAATGGCAGAACATGTGGACGTCCTCATATGCATCACTCCCGGCGGTCAGTCGACGAATAAGCTGGTCAACGCTGAGGTACTGCGCGCTTTAGGGGCAGGCGGCACTTTAATAAACGTTAGCCGAGGTTCGGTCGTCGATGAAACTGCCCTTATCAATGCATTGCAAAACGGTGAGCTCGGGTGGGCGGGGCTTGATGTCTTCGAGGACGAACCGCGTGTTCCAAAAGCATTGCGCGATCTGCCCAATGTCACCTTGCTCCCTCACGCTGGTAGCGCGACTATTGAGACGCGTGCAGCAATGGGTGACCTAACTGTCGACAATCTGCTGCAACACCTCAAGGACGGATCGGTGATCACAGCTGTGCCGGAATGCAGAGATCTGTAAAAGGTCAATCTGAATAGTGCTTGAGTTTGCTGTTGCGGTTTTCTTTCTGCTGATTACGCCGGGCCCAGGTGTTTTAACAACTGCAGGCATTGGATCAGCATTTGGTTTTCGAGCTGGACTCGCCTTCCTCGCTGGTTTGATGCTCGGCGGGTTCATCAACATGATGTTGGTTGTCTCTGGAGTCGCTGCGGTAGCTTTGGCCATACCGGTGCTTAGAACTTTCCTGCTATTTGCTTCTGTCGGGTATTTAGGATTTCTCGCCTGGCGTATTGCCAGCGCTGGCTCAAAGGTCGGGTTTTCCCCTGCGGTCTCGCCACTTGGTTTTGCGAACGGGCTGACACTTCAGTTCATTAATCCCAAGGCTTACGTGGTCGGCACAGCATTGTTTTCAGGGTTCGCCTTTTTGCCCGATGCGCCCGTTTGGGAGGTCGTCATAAAAATCATAGTTTTCAATATGATTTGGGTGCCAGTGCACATGATCTGGCTGGGTGCCGGCGCAAAGCTGGGCAGCCTTGATTTAAGCGAGAGATCGCATCGAAGGATCAACTTTGCGATGGCGGCTTCGTTGATGGTTGTTGTGGTGATTGCATTGGCGTCGGCGCTATAGACGGCATCTACCGTCAATCGCGCTTAGCAGACGATTGAACGCCACAAATCAAAGTGACGCCGTTATTCCACCATCGACATAGAGAGTATGTCCATTGACGAAACTGGAAGCGGGGGAGGCAAGGAATATGGCGGCACCGACAAGTTCTTCTACATTGCCCCAGCGACCGGCGGGGGTACGTTTCTCGAGCCATGCACTGAACTCTGGGTCAGCAACCAATGCGGCGTTCAAAGGTGTATCGAAATATCCAGGCGCAATGGCGTTGCAGTTCAGGCCATACTTGGCCCAATCAGTTGCCATTCCTTTTGTCAGGTTGGTCACGGCACCTTTTGTCGCCGTGTAAGGCGCAATACCTGGTCGTGCCAATGCGGATTGAACCGACGCAATGTTAATGATCTTTCCTGACTTTCTTTCAATCATGTGCCGTGCCACAGCCTGACCGACGTGAAAGACGGACGCTACATTTGTCTGTAGTAGGCGCTCGAAGGCATCAGCGGGGAAATCTTGTAACTCCGTCCTGTGTTGCATTCCGGCGTTGTTGATCAAGATTTCTATGGGGCCGACGTTCTCTTCAAAGTTGTCCACGGCAGATCGGACACCTTCATGATCGGTTGCATCGAACGAAAGCTCACGTACCGAGGCGCCTGTTTCACTCAACTCTGATGCTGCTGCCGCTAGTTTAGCAGTGTCGCGCCCGTTCAAAACGACCTGCGCACCGGCGGCAGCCAAGCCACGAGCCAACGCAAATCCAATGCCTTGGCTAGAGCCCGTTACGAGTGCGCGTGTTCCCTTTAAGTTGAACATTTCAAGCGTCATGCAAAAATCCCTTGGTTGTCAGCACCGACTATCCGTATCTTTTGGCAATCTGTATAGGGAGTCCGTGCAATGTCTTTGGCCATTGTTGCTGTTGTTATCCATGCCGCAAAAGATCTGAGGTTGGAAAACCGGGACGTTCACGATGTGGGGCCAGACGAAGTCTTGATTGCGATGCGCGCGGGTGGGATTTGCGGCTCTGACCTGCATTATTATAACCACGGTGGTTTTGGTGCGATCAAGTTGCGTCAGCCGATGGTGCTAGGGCATGAAGTCGCCGGGGAAATCGTGAAAGTTGGGTCAAGCGTACAGGGGCTACACCTAGGTCAACTGGTTGCAGTTTCTCCATCCCGCCCTTGCCAAGCCTGCACTTATTGTCTGAAAGGGGAGCAAAACCACTGTCTTGATATGAAGTTCTATGGCAGCGCGATGCCGTTCCCACATATCCAAGGCGCTTTTCAAAGCAAACTCGTGGCGAAAGCCAGTCAATGCGTTCCGGCAGATGGGTTGAGCCCTGCGCAGGCCGCCATGGCGGAACCGCTGGCGGTCTGTTTGCACGCGATTAAACAAGCCGGGAGCCTCCTGGGTAAATCGGTACTCATCACGGGATGCGGTCCGATCGGCTGCCTCACGATCTTGGCGGCACGTCGTTCTGGAGCGGCCAGAATAGTGGCGACGGATATCTCGGACCAGACCCTCGCTCTGGCGCGTGAATGCGGGGCAGACGATGTCATCAACACCTACGCCGATCCGCAAAAACTGGAGCAGTTTGAAAAGGACAAGGGCCAAGTTGATGTCCAACTGGAGTGTTCCGGGGCTCAATCGGCTCTGGCTTCTGGTGTCGCTTGCTTGCGACCGGGTGGAACATTGGTTCAGCTTGGTCTGGGCGGAGATATGACAGTGCCGATGCAGGCGTTGACTGCGAAAGAGATAATGCTTCGCGGGTCTTTCCGTTTCCATTCCGAGTTCTCAGGCGCGGTCGAGATGATGCGAAGCGGACTAATAAATGTCGACCTGTTGGTGACGCATTCCTTCGAGGTTGGCGAGGCCGTCACGGCTTTCGAAATCGCGTCTGATCGAAGCCAATCAATGAAGGTGCAGTTAACTTTTCCGGATAATGGCAATGGATAGACGAACGCGCAGTATTGCAAAGACTTATGAACGAGATGGTTTCGTAGCTCCGCTGGATATCCTGACAGCTTCTGAGGTCCAAACGCTACGCGATGATTTTGAGAAAGCGGAGCGCATTCTCAGAGACGACCCAGAGAAACTCAAGCTTCTATATTCGTATCCGGACAGGCTGATACCATCATTCGATGCACTTCTGCGCCATCCGAAGCTGATTGAGGCTGCTTCAACGGTGTTAGGGCCGGACCTCATGGTTTGGAGCGGTGCACTTTTCGTAAAAGAAGCGCGATCATCGAAAATAGTCTCGTGGCACCAGGACTTGACCTATTGGGGATTGGATGATGCTGAAGAAGTTACGTGCTGGGTTGCGATTTCAGAAGCGTCTGAGCAAAGCGGGTGTATGAAGTTTATTCCTGGCAGCCACAAAAGCCGTATCGTGCCTCACGTGGACACGTTCAGTGAAAACAATCTGTTGTCACGTGGGCAGGAAATCGCAGTCGATGTGAACGAAAAAGATGCAGTCGCTGCCGAATTGCGTGCTGGGCAGGCGTCCATGCATCACGGGCATCTTTTCCACGCATCAGGGCCCAATAACACCGACGATAGACGCATCGGTGCGGCGTTGCGTTTCATAAAGCCCTCAATGAAACAGCAAAACGGCGTGAAAACTTTGGTTGCGCTAGTTGCAGGGCGAGATGATTTTGGGCATTTCTCAGTTGCGTCCTCCCCTCAGGGCTTTTTGCATGAGGAGGATTTCGTTTTGTGTCAAAGGGATGCAGACCTTAAGAAACAAATACTCTTCGCCGGAGTGAAATGACGCCCTTGGCAACCTCAGAACCATTGTTGCATCAACCAGGAAGCCGAACTGGATATAGAAAACTGGTGGATATTTAGAAGGGTCTTGTCAGAAGAACTTAGATTGAAGAGTGCAGTTCACCCTTGTGACCTTCGCATGTGATTACACTATTGCCATTCAATTTTTTCGAGATCAAACCCGAGGTCGTTCATTTGGCTGTAGTGCTTTATGTTCCGTTCTCATTGTTGCCGCGAAACGTTCAAGATCTGTTGTATGAACGGGCAATTGAGGTGAGCCACGAAACCGTCCGATCTTTACGGAGCTTGTTCCACCACATGCTTGCTGCTGAGTTCAGAAAGAAGCGTGTGCAGCAGCTGTGCACGTTCTCAAACTGGAAGTGGCACATGGATAATTTATTTTGTGGAAGTGAATGGTAACAGGTACTGCCTCTGGCGGGGCGTAGATCATGACGGCGAAGTGCTGGAAGCCGTTGTCACCAAACGCCGAAACAAGCAGGCGGCATTGAAATTCCTCAAGAAATTCATGAAGCGGCACGGTAAAGCGGACCGTCGTGACGGATTGCTTCGCCTCATACAACTACTTCAACTAGGAAAGGTCGCTAGCCAGCAAAGATACCTTCAAGCTGACACGCGCCGCGGCTCTCGCCGAGTGGCGCGAATTTGGTGACGCATAGAGGGCAGCTATATTGGCTTAAATGAGACTGGTTCGATTTTGTCTGACAGCACCCATCAAAGCAGACAATGAGCGAAATGCACTGAACGTCAGAATCGAGCCCACAGCAGAAAGGCTTGAAGGGCAGCGCGCCTAGGTTCTGCTTTGCAGTTTACTTGCAGATCGGCAATTCCAGTGGCTGTTGTTTGGGCAAAGATGCGCTCCAACTATTTATGATCGGCTGTAGGCTGCTTTTGGGCCAAAACTTTGGTTCGCCAATCGCTTTTAGGCAAGCTGCATTCCAGTATACTCCAGCTCGAGAAAGTGATTTTCCCTTTTTTACCGCCTTGGCGACAGCGTTTATGTCTTTGGATTCTGGGTAGATATACAGGGTTGTCGGGTTTCCTTCTACGAGCGCCAAGATCTCTTTTGAGGCGGATTGCGACCAGGTTGTGCAACCATTGCTACGACCACCAGTGTAGTTCACAAGTTTTCCGTAGGGGACATAGCCCTCGTTGTCTGCGTGAGAGCTTTGAGGGTTTTTGAACCTGCATTGCCACTTGAGGAAGACAGCCGGATGGCCTCCGATGGCGCGCTCGCGAGCATTGCTCGTTTCTCCTTCACCATCAAACAAAAGGAAAGTGCGATAGAACGGCTGCGTTTTGCCGGAATGACTGTGGTAACCTTTGAAGGACGTGCGGGTTTCAGCCGTCACATAGGCGCCTCCGGCCGTTAGTTTAGAGCCCTCTGCATTGCTGAAGTTCTTCGCGCATTGCCGGCCATTCGAAAAATTGGCGCGCTGGAGTTTTCGGCCATTGCCATAGCCGGACGAAACCGCTCGGAAAGACTTTTGTGACTCGCAGATGACAAAAAAACGCTTACCCGGATTGCCGTTTCTTGCAGTGCTAGGGCGGGTTGCGTCCTTGGCAAGGTAGCAAGGGTTCCTGACTTCGCCTCGGCGTAGTTTCTTGATGTAAAGCGCTCGTGCCCTTTCCAGAACGATCGGCGCGATTTGCCCTTCACCTGTACCCACGTGCTTTTGTAGCCACGCTGGAACATCTTGCGTCATCGCATTGGCGCGGTCCGGTAGGGCGCCCACCGACATGGCGATTGTTATGACCGAGAATGCGAGACGGAGTGAATTCGGTAGCAACGGGAAATCTCCTGCTAGAATGTCCTCGGGTTCAGTCTACCACAGTTCTTGCGCGCTAGGATGCTGGCCAAATTTATAGGCGAAGCCTCCTGTTGCCTCAAATCCCACTTTTCGTTTGCGGAGGCTTTCTTACATCTTGGACAATAAATCCTAGGATGTTGCGCAGGTGTCTGGACATTCCGAGATTTGCTTCCAAATGAAGGCCATGATTACACGTCGCAAGTTCCTGTTGGCAACCGCAACCGCAATTTGTGCTCCGTTTATTGCGCGGGGACAAACGGTGGCGCTGAATGATGCAATCAGCGGTCTTCCGCAGTTGCATTCACTTCAAATTCAACGCGGCGACGATGTCATTTTCGCGCAGGCCCAACAGGGTGCAGGCCTGGATAGGCCGGCCAATATAAAGTCATGTTCGAAAAGCATTGTGGCTTTGTTGTTGGGGGCAGCGATCGACCAGCAGGAAATCCCATCTGTAGAATCCACCTTGCAGGAGGTCGCTCCACGGCTTTTGCCAGCTAATGCGACACCCGGTTCCGAAAGCATTACGATGGAGGATCTGGTGACGCTGCGGGCAGGTCTCGAAAGAACCTCGGGCAGCAACTACGGAGAATGGATCAACTCTCCCAACTGGATCGCGGACGCGTTGACACGACCGATGGTTGCTGAACCCGGAGAGCAGATGCTCTATTCCACAGGATCGACCCACGTGCTTGGCGCAGCATTGACCGTGGCAACCGGACAAAGTCTATTGAGACTGTCGCGAGAGAGGCTGGGTGCACCACTTGGTATCGAGATACCTGCTTGGACGAGGGATCCACAGGGCTACTACTTGGGTGGCAATGAGATGGCGATTACGCCGAGGTCAATGTTGAAGATCGCGGTGTTGCTTCGGGACCGCGGGGTTTTTGCCAACAGGCAAATCATTCCTGAGCGTTGGGTCATGGAATCGACCAAGCCACACGGCCATTCACCTTTCTCTGGATTAGATTACGGCTATGGTTGGTTTTTGTCCCCATCGGGCTATGCATTGGCGCGTGGGTACGGGGGCCAAATTATGGCGGCCCATCCTGAGCGAAACCTTGCCGTCGCAATCACCTCTGATCCTACGCGTCCCGCGCGTTCTGGAGGCTATTTTGGAGAATTGGTCAGGTTGTTGGATGGTCCGATTTTGAACGTTACCTAGAGGGACCCTTTTTTCCAACCCGCTTGGGGTTGGTCACGTTTGACCTCAACGGCGTTGGACTATCAAACAGCTTTCTTCTTCTGTGTAGCGATGGAGCATCTGGACAGCTGATCAAATTTCTCTTCTGAAAGGTGAAAGAGGTGGTGGCCAGCTTGCTTATGTTCCCACAGTCTCGCTTTTCGGGTCCAGTCAGGCCGATCAAAGAGCCAGTTCAGATTGAATTTGCTTGAGTGGCGCGATTTTTGCGCGGCATTGAGGGCAGTTCCAATTGGCGCAACTGAGACCGTTTCGAATTTGTCTGGGAACAACGCTCACTTCTTTCAAACGCGTTTGTAGGCAGCCGAGCGTGACAGCATTGGCTCTCAACTCGGAAATCACGAAGCTTGGTTTTAAATGCGTGTCTCGAGCCACGAGCCGCCGCTGGCACGAGTTGCCTACAACGTCGGCTGCGAGTTCACAGACGCTTGATGAATACTGCTCTGTTTTCCTGTATGGTTCGGTTGCCAAGTTTGGCCAAACAGCTCTTGGTTTTCTCGATCAGCATCGAAGGTGTAGTGAAAAATTACCTTAAGAATTTCGTTTAAAATATTGATATAATGAGGATAACTGCCCGTGACTAGTCTGAAATCAATCCACCATGCTGCAGTCATTTGTTCGGACTATGAACGGTCCAAGGCGTTTTACTCAGAGACGCTAGGTTTAAGAATTGTTGCGGAGAATTTCAGGGCTGAGCGGCAATCTTGGAAGCTGGATTTGGCGTTGCCGGACGGCTCTCAGATTGAACTGTTTTCCTTTCCCAACCCGCCCAAACGCACGTCTCGTCCCGAAGCGCGAGGTCTGCGGCATCTTGCGTTTGTTGTGGATGATATCGAAGCGCTGAAAGACAGCCTGGAACAGAAAGGTGTCCTCGTCGAAGACATCCGTGTCGATGAGTATACCGGGCATCGGTTCACTTTCTTCAGCGATCCGGACGATCTTCCATTGGAGTTGTACGAAGCCAAGCCGATTGCTTTGAAGTGATATTTCTCGTCTTTTAGGCTGAGCGAAGCAGGGAGGAAGGCGCATGGAAGTAAAACCTCTCACCGGTGGATTGGGTGCGGAAATCGTCGGGGCGGACATCCGGCGTGAAGATCAATTCGACGCAATTAAGTCAGCCTTCGCTAAGTATTCCGTTATCGCATTGAGGGACCAAAGCGTTAGCCCACAAGAGCATCTGACCTTTGCGAGAAGGTTCGGCCCAATCAACGTGAACCGATTTTTCAAACCGGTGGACGGCTATCCTGAGATTGCCACGGTGTTGAAAGAGAAGGATCAGAAAGAAGCTGTGGGAGAGGGGTGGCATACTGACCACTCCTATGATCAGGAGCCTGCTATGGGCTCGATCCTGCACGCCCTGGAGGTTCCGCCCCATGGTGGCGACACGTTGTTTGTGTCGATGGCTGCCGCCTACGAAGCTTTGTCGCCCACGATGCGTGGTTTCTTAGATGGTTTGAGGGCGGTTCATTCCTCTCGCCATGTCTTTGGAGCCAGCATCATGGACACAGAAGCCGCAGAAAGCGGCCGTTTGGGGAACGTCGAAGCTGCCACGCAAGACGCTTTGCACCCCGTTGTCATCACGCATCCTCTCAGCGGTAGGCGCGGGTTGTTCGTCAACCCTGTGTTCACGACCGAAATCAAAGGCTTGAGCGCGGATGAGTCTGCGGCGGTGCTGGGGATGATCTATGATCATTGCAAGCAGCCTGAATTCCAATGCCGCCTGCGTTGGCAGGAAGGGGATATCGCCATTTGGGATAACAGAGCGACGTGGCACAAAGCGATCAACGACTACCATGGGTTTCGACGTTTTATGCACAGGGTGACCGTGGAAGGGGTCGCTCTGACGCGTTGATGCAAGTAGCGCGTGGCGAATTTCTGCGACTCAGCCAGAGTGCCGACACGCTCTGAATCTCTTCGTTTCCCTGTGATTGTTTTGGATGAGGCATCAAGCGTCGCTTTTTTTGGCCATGTTTTCTTACCTTTAAGGTGCGCGCAGAGTTTTTTCTTGTCAAATTTGGAACGTTCCACTACAAATTTTGGAACGTTCCAAGTTTGGGGAAATCAGATGAACTGGGCATTTGTCGGAGCGAGCACTATAGCTTCGCAATATATGTTGGACGCGGTGCGTCAGCAGGCAGGTAACGACGTGACCTGGGTCGTCAGCAATTCGCCTGACCGGGTGCAAACCTGGGCTAAGGAGCACGGTATTCCCAATGCAACCACAGACCTGAACGCGGCGCTGTCCGACGATAGCGTGAAAGCCGTCTACATTTCCTCCACAAATGAGAAGCACCATGGTCAGGCGATGGCTGCCATCGCGGCTGGCAAGCATGTTCTATGTGAAAAGCCGCTTGGGATGACGCAGGCGGAAGCTGTCGAAATGGTGCGCGCGGCCGACGCGGCTGGCGTGACTTTTGGTACAAATCACCATCTGCGATGCTCTGGCAGTCATCGTGCCATTCGTGATCTCATTGCAGGCGGGCGCGTGGGCGAGGTTCTTTCGCTGCGTATCCATCACGCAGTGCATTTGCCCGAGAACTTGCAGGGGTGGCGTATCAACTCGGCCGATGCTGGTGGTGGCGTGATCCCAGACATCGTTGTTCATGACGCGGATGTCACGCGTTTCCTGCTGAACGAGGACCCGGTGTCTGTTGTCGCGCAAATGGCCAGTTCTGGGATGGGGCAGGGGGTCGAAGACTCGTGCATGTCCGTCTGGACGATGCCTTCGGGCGCGATGGTCATGACGCATGAAAGCTTTACGCACCCCTTTGCCGGGTCTGGCCTGCAGGTACATGGAACCGAGGGTTCGATTTTTGCGGATGGCGTCATGACGCAGCGCCCGGTTGGGGCAATAAAGCTGGTGACTGAAGCCGGAAGTGAAGAGATACCGTTTTCGGATCACTCTCTCTACGTTCAAGGCGTTTCGGAATTTGTCGCCGCAGCGGCGGGACAAGGCCGTCCTGCTGCCGACGGGCCTGATGGCGTGAAATCGCTGTCAATCGCGCTGAGCGTTCGTGAGGCCGCAGCGTCGGGTGAACGTATCAACATAGATTATGGCGGTATCTGATGACCAAGCTTGTTTCCGTTTCCGAGGCCGTTTCTCGTATCCCAGACAATGCGGTTGTCACTGTATCGTCGTCCTCTGCGTTGGGGTGCCCAGACCTCGTGCTGAAGGCACTTGGATTGCGGTTTCGCTCTGAAGGGCATCCGCGCAACATTACAACGCTGCACCCAATCGCCGCCGGGGATATGTATGGCGTGAAGGGAATGGATTATCTGGCGCAGGATGGACTGCTAAGCCGCGTTCTCGCCGGTTCATACCCGTCCGGCCCTTCCAGCCTTGAGATGCCGGAAATCTGGAAGATGATCGTCGAGGATCGGGTGGCCGCTTACAACGTGCCGTCTGGAATTCTGTTTGACATGCACCGCGAAGCCGCAGCGCATCGGCCTGGTGTTCTGACGCAGGTCGGGCTTGAGACTTTCGTGGATCCTGTTCGCGAAGGATGCGCGATGAACGCGCGTGGTGCGACGGCTCCAATCGTTAACCGAAAGGAATTCGACGGTCAGACTTGGTTGCACTTCCCAAACATCAATCCGAACGTGTGCGTTTTGCGCGCAACCACCGCGGATGAATTTGGCAACCTGACCTATGAACATGAAGGTGCCTATCTGGGCGGATTGGAACAAGCGATTTGCGTACGCAACCACGGTGGACTCGTGATCGCACAGGTTCAACGTGTGACTGCCGCGGGTAGCTTGCGCCCCCATGACGTGCGCGTGCCAGGTCACTTGGTCGATCTGATCGTTGAAGACCCAGAGCAGATGCAAACGACAGAGACCTCGTATGACCCTGCGATCTCTGGCCAGATTATGCGCCCTTGGGACAGCTTTTCACTGGCCGAGCATGGTGTCGAAAAGGTCATCGCGCGTCGTGCCGCCCAAGAACTGCGCAGCGGCATGAGCGCCAACTTGGGCTTTGGCATCAGCGCTATGGTCCCGCGTGTTTTGTTGGAAGAGGGGCATCCTCAGGCGGTGACATGGGCGATTGAACAGGGGGCCGTTGGCGGCGTCCCATTGACCGGCTTTGCCTTTGGCTGCGCATCCAACGCACATGCCTTTGTGCCGTCACCTCAGCAATTTATCTACTTCCAGGGCGGCGGGTTCGACATGTCGTTCCTCTCGTTCCTCGAGGTCGATGTCGAGGGCAATGTGAACGTCTCCAAACTCGGTAAAAAACCCTATCTGACTGCAGGATGTGGCGGCTTTGTCGACATTACCGCGCGGGCCAAAAAGATCGTGTTCTCGGGCTGGTTCGAAGCCGGCGCCAAGATTGATCTGGCGGATGATGGTATCCGTGTGAATGCCCCAGGAAAATTCACGAAGATGGTGGATCAGGTCGAGCATGTCACATTCTCGGGCCGCCGTGCACGGGAAACCGGTCAGGATGTGCTCTATGTGACTGAGCGTTGCGTCATACGCCTGACGGATCAGGGGCTGGTCGCGACGGAAATCATGCCCGGCATTGAGGCGCAGCGCGATATTGTAGAAGCTTCAGGCGGTCGCGTCAAAGTCGCGGAAAACGCGGTTCAAATGTCCAAGTCGCTATTCGCAGTTGGCCCGATGGGGATGACACTGTGAGCAAGCTTCGCATTCATATCGAGGGTGCAACCGCCGTCCTGACTTTGGACAACGAGGCCAAGCTCAATGCGCTAACTGTAGATATGCTGCACGCGCTGGAAACTGGCCTGACAGAGGTCGAGCGTGTCGCGTCCGTTCGTGCGCTGGTTCTGACTGGCGCCGGGGAAAAAGCGTTCTGTTGTGGGGCCGATATTGGCGCTTGGGGCGGTCTGAGCCCCGCCGAATTCGCGCGCCATTGGGTCCGTGACGGGCATCGTATATTCGATCGCTTGGCGCGGATCGGCAAGCCGACAATTGCAGCGATCAACGGTCACGCCTTCGGCGGCGGGCTAGAGCTGGCCAGTTGCTGCGATCTGCGCCTGATGACCCCGCGGTCCACGCTGGCTTTGCCCGAAGCTCGGGTCGGGATCGTGCCCGGCTGGTCCGGGACACAGCGGTTGACCCGGCTGATCCCCGAAGCCTCGGTGAAGGAAATGGCACTCTTCGGGCGCCGTATCGGTGCCGACCGCGCACTGGCCTTAGGCTATGCGACCGAGGTGGCTGACGACGTTTTGGCGCGCGCGCTTGAGATCACCTTCGAACTTAGTTCTCTTTCGCCCCGCGCCACCGAAATCTCAAAAAACATGATCCATGCAGCGGTCGGTGAAGATACACATGCCGTGGTCGAAGCCCTTGGTAGTGCAGCAATTGCGGACTCAGCGGACCGCGAAGAAGGCGTCGCAGCGTTCATGGAAAAACGTAACCCCACATTTTCGGGCCTTTGACAATATGAAAGACATCACCATCAACCCTGCTATCCCATTCGAGCTGCCGCCGTTGTTCGAAGGTCGGCATCTCATCGATGGCAGGTGGCAGAATAGTGCGTCGAGTGAGACGTTCGAACGGCGCTCGCCCTCGCACGGGCACATCGTCAGCCGGTCAGCCTTGGGTGGCGAGACTGAAGCCGAGGCTGCGATCCAGGCGGCGCGCAAGTCGTTCGACAGCGGTGTTTGGAGCCGGGCATCAGGCAAAGAACGGGCCACCGTTTTGCTGAAGGTTGCCGACCTGATTGCGCATAATGTCGACCGGATTGCACTGATCGAAACGCTGGAAAGCGGTAAACCGATCAGCCAATCCAAGGGCGAGGTTGGCGGTGCAGCAGACCTTTGGCGCTATGCGGCCTCATTGGCACGCAGCACGCACGGCGACAGTCATAACACTCTTGGCGCAGACATGATGGGTGTCGTACTAAAGGAACCCATCGGTGTCGTGTCCATCATTACGCCATGGAACTTCCCGTTCTGGATTCTCAGTCAGAAGCTGCCCTTCGCATTGGCGGCTGGCTGCACCGTTGTTGTGAAGCCGTCTGAGATGACACCGTCGACAACCTTGATGCTGGGCGAGTTGCTGGTCGAAGCCGGATTGCCCGCCGGTGTATGCAATATCGTTCTGGGTTACGGAGTTCCCGTTGGCAGCGTGATGTCGAGCCATGACAGCGTGGACATGATCAGCTTTACGGGCTCAACCGCTGTGGGCAAGACGATCAGCACAGTAGCATCGGATACACTCAAGAAGGTCGCGCTTGAGCTTGGGGGCAAGAACCCTCAGGTCATCTTTCCCGACGCCGATCTGAATGCAGCCGCTGATGCGGTTGTGTTCGGTGTCTATTTCAATGTTGGCCAGTGCTGCAATTCAAGCAGTCGTATAATCGTGCATGAGGATATTGCTGACGACTTCCGCGAACGTGTCGTCGCCCTTTCGCGCAAAGTCAAATTCGGCGATCCTTTGGACCCGACAACGCAGGTTGGGGCTATCGTAACGTCCGAGCACAACTCAAAAATCGACGCGTATGTCAAACAGGCGCAGGCTTCGGGTGCGACTATTGATCTGGGTGGTGAGCCGCTGGAGGTCGAAGGCCTCGGCGCTCAGTTCTATCAGCCGACGGTGATTTCCGACGTCTCGCCTGATATGCCCATTGCCCGCGATGAAGTATTCGGGCCTGTTCTGTCTGTTTTAACTTTCAAAACACTGGACGAAGCCATCGCGCTCACCAATGATAGCGCTTACGGTCTGTCGGCAGGGGTCTGGAGCGAAAACGTTCACACCTGCCTAGAGTTTGCCCGCCGAGCAGAAGCGGGAACGGTCTGGACCAACACCTGGATGGACGGGTTCCCCGAGGTCGCTTTCGGTGGGGTCAAACAATCCGGGCAGGGGCGGGAAATCGGACGATATGGGTTCGAGGAATTCTTCGAAGTGAAATCAGTGGTCATGCGTATCGGCAACAGCCGGGCGCCATGGGTTCCGCAAGACTAAGACCGGGTACCAGATTGGTCCCGAGTGAGAATAACGCATTAAGGGAGGAAACAAGAATGCGTAAATTTATGAAGACAAAATCGCTGTTTGTAGCAGGTTTACTGTGCACGACCAGCCTTGCGCACGCTGAAGACGTGGAAGTTCTGCATTGGTGGACGTCTGGCGGTGAGGCCGCAGCACTAAACGTTCTCAAGGACGACCTGTCCGGGCAGGGCATCGGCTGGACCGACATGCCTGTAGCCGGTGGCGGTGGTGAGCAGGCGATGACCGTTCTGCGCGCACGCGTGACTGCCGGCAACGCTCCGACAGCCGTTCAGGCGCTGGGCTTTGACATTCTGGATTGGGCCGATCAGGGCGCGCTGGCAGATCTGAACGAAGTGGCAGCCCAGGAAGGTTGGGATGACGTTGTTCCAGATGCGCTGAAAGCCTTCGCCAAGCATGACGGCAAATGGGTCTCGGCCCCTGTGAACGTGCACTCGACCAACTGGGTCTGGGCCAACAAAGCGGTGCTGGACGCTAATGGTATTGCTCAGCCCACCAACTGGGACGAATTCGTTGCCGCAGTAGAGGCGTTGAAAGCTGCTGGTGTCACTCCGATCGCGCATGGTGGTCAGGCATGGCAGGATGCGACCGTTTTCGATGCTATCGCGATGTCGACGCTGGGGCCTGATGGCTACAAAGCGGCCTTCATCGACTTGGACGAAGAAACGCTGGGTGGCGACGCGATGAAAGAAGCGTTCGACCGTATGGCCTTTATCCGCGACAACGTGGACGAGAACTTCTCGGGTCGCGACTGGAACCTGGCGACAGCGATGGTTATAAACGGTGAAGCCGGTTTCCAGATGATGGGTGACTGGGCCAAAGGCGAATTCCTGAACGCGGGCAAAGTGCCGGGTGAGGACTTCCTGTGCTTCCGCTTCCCGGGTACTCAGGATCAGGTCACCTTCAACGCTGACCAGTTCATGATGTTTGACCAGGGCGGTACGGTATCGGCCGAGCAAGCCGCGCTGGCCAGTGCGATCCTGTCGCCATCCTTCCAGATTGCGTTCAACAAGGTGAAGGGTTCGGTGCCTGCGCGGACAGACGTTGATGGCAGCGATCTAGATGCCTGTGGTCAGCAGGGCATGAAAGATTTGGCCGCTGCGGCTTCGTCAGGCAACCTGTTCGGCTCCATGGCACACGGACATGCCGCGCCTGCGTCAGTCAAGAACGCCGTCTATGACGTGGTGACCGCCCACTTTAACGGCGAGTACGGCAGCGAAGATGCCGTGACCGAACTGGTTGACGCCGTTTCGATCGCCAAGTGATCCGTAAGTGATCCTCCCGATGGGGCGGCGGTCTGGCCGCCCTGTCACCAAGTGGGCGCAAAAGCTCCGATCTAACACGACTCGAACGAGGAGGGCGCGCCATGGCTGCTTCAGCCGACGCGGATTTCAAGACACGCCTTCAGAACTGGATACCCAAGCTGGTCCTTTCGCCGTCGCTGGCGATGATGTTGGTCTTTGTCTACGGGTTCATTCTGTTTTCGGTCTACCTGTCATTCACCGACAGTCGCATCCTGCCGTCCTTTGGATGGGTCGGATGGGAAAACTACGACAAACTGTGGCGGCTGAGCCATTGGGAAACCTCGTTGATCAATATGGGGATTTTCGCGAGCCTCTATATCGTGATCTGCACCTGTATCGGCCTGGGTCTGGCGATCTTCCTTGATCAGAAAATCCGGGGAGAAGGGCTGCTGCGTCCCATCTACCTCTATCCGATGGCCCTGAGTTTCATCGTCACCGGTACAGCCTGGAAGTGGTTCCTTGACCCTGGCATCGGGTTGGAAAACGTGATGCACACATGGGGCTGGACCAGCTTCGAGTTCGACTGGATAAAAAATCGCGATTACGCCATCTACACAGTGGTTCTTGCAGCCGTCTGGCAAACCAGCGGTTTCGTTATGGCAATGTTTCTGGCTGGCCTGCGTGGGATCGACAACGAGATCCTGCGGGCTGCGCAAATGGATGGGGCCTCGAACTGGAACCTCTATCGCCGGATCATTATCCCGCAACTACGACCAGCCTTCTTGTCGGCTTTCGTGATCCTCAGCCACCTGGCGATCAAAACCTTTGACCTAGTGATTGCCCTGACCGGCGGCGGGCCGGGTCGTGCCACAGAACTGCCCGCGACCTTCATGTATTCTTACACGTTCACGCGAAACCAGATGGGGATCGGTGCGGCGTCGGCCACGATCATGCTGATGACCATTGCGGCGATCATGATCCCCTATCTTTACGCCGAATTGCGGGAGAAACGCTGATGTCTCAAGCAACTCAGGATACCGCAATCCGAACCGGCCGCGTCACGCGCACGCTGATCTACCTGGTGCTGCTGCTGTTCGGTCTTTTCTACCTGCTGCCGCTCTACGTCATGCTGGTGAACTCTGTGAAGCCATTGGAAGAGATCACCGGCGGCGGCATGATGAACCTGCCGCAGGTGTTCACGATTGAGCCGTGGCTCAAGGCGTGGTCTTCGGCGCAGATCGGCGTCGATCCTACAGGGCTGAAGCCCTACTTCTGGAACTCGATCAAGATGGTGGTTCCGGCGGTGATCGTCTCGACCATTCTTGGGGCGTTGAATGGCTATGTGCTGACCAAGTGGCGCTTCAAGTATGACACCATCCTATTCGGTCTTATGCTGTTCGCCTGCTTCATCCCGTTCCAGATTGTTCTGATCCCAATGGCGCGGATGTTGGGCATAATCGGGCTGGCAGGCACCACCTGGGGTCTTGCGCTTGTCCACGTTGTCTACGGGATTGGCTTCACCACGCTCTACTTCCGCAACTACTATGCTGTGTTCCCGACCGAGCTGATCCGGGCGGCGCAGATCGATGGCGCCGGGTTCTTCCAGATATTCTGGCGCATACTTCTGCCCAGTTCCGGGCCGATCGCTGTGGTTTCGATCATCTGGCAGTTCACCAATATTTGGAATGACTTCCTGTTCGGAGCGTCCTTTGCCGATGCCAACAGCCAGCCAATGACGGTGGCACTGAACAATCTGGTGCAGTCGTCAACCGGTGTGAAGGAATACAACGTTCATTTCGCAGGCGCCATTTTGGCGGCCATGCCAACTCTGCTCGTCTACATCGTGGCCGGTCGATACTTCGTCCGCGGCCTGATGGCGGGTTCGGTGAAAGGATAAGACCTCATGGGTTTTCTAGACATAGACAACGCGACTAAATCCTACGGGGCAGTCGAGGTTCTGCACAAAGTGGATATCTCGGTGCAGGAGGGTGAGTTCTTGGTGCTGGTCGGTCCCTCGGGCTGTGGCAAATCCACTCTGCTGAACATGATCGCGGGGCTGGAGGAGATCACCAGCGGTGAAATCCGCATCAAGGATCAGGTGATGAACGGGGTGCACCCGTCCAACCGCAACATCGCAATGGTGTTCCAAAGCTATGCTTTGTATCCCAATATGACGGTCGGGCAGAACATCACTTTCGGGCTTGAGATGCACGGGGTGCCTAAGCCCGAGCGTGACAAGGCCATGGCTGACGTCGCCAAGCTCTTGCAAATTGAGCAGTTGTTGGATCGCAAGCCCGGTCAGTTGTCGGGCGGTCAACGTCAGCGGGTTGCAATGGGTCGCGCGCTGGTGCGAAATCCTGATGTCTTCCTGTTCGATGAACCGCTTTCGAACCTCGATGCCAAGCTTCGCGTCGACATGCGAACCGAGATCAAGAAGCTGCATCAGAACCTCGGGACCACCATCGTCTACGTGACGCATGACCAGATCGAGGCGATGACGCTTTCAAGCCGGATCGCCGTGATGAACGGTGGCTATGTCCAGCAACTGGGCACGCCGCAGGAAATCTATGACACGCCTGCGAATATCTTCGTTGCAACATTCATGGGTTCGCCTGCGATGAACGTGGTACCAGCCAAGGTTACGGTCTTGAATGGCCGCCCCCATGCAGAGGTCGCCGTTCACGACGGATCCATGGCACAACTTCCGTTCAGCCAAGACAACTTGGCCGCATGGGATGGGCGCGAGATTTTGTTGGGAATTCGCCCTGAGACTATCACCGATATGGATGGCGCGGATCGAAAGTCGTCGAACATCGCGCAAATGGCCAACCGTATCGTGGTGACGGAGCCCGCTGGATCGGACACCTTCGTCTCGATGCAATTGGGCGGGCGAGATGTGATCGCGCGTATGCGTTCGGATGCAGAGGTCGCACCGGGGCAGGATTTCAACTTTGCAGTAAACATGGAAAAGGCCGTGGCTTTTGATCCCGAAAGCGAGATGCGGATCCTTCCATGAATCGGGCTGACGTCATAATCATCGGGTCGGGTATCGGGGGGGCAACGCTGGCTGCGGCGTTGGCCCCGTCCGGTCGTCGCATTCTGATCCTTGAACGAGGTGAGAGATTGCAGCCCTCACCTCAGGATCGAGACCCAAGGGCGATCTTTGCTAGTGGGCACTTTCGCCCCGATGAAACATGGCTGGATGGAGCAGGCAAGCCTTTCAACCCCGGAAACTACTACTGCGTTGGTGGCAATTCCAAGTTCTACGGCGCAGCTTTGATACGTTATCGGAAAGAGGATTTTGAGCCGCGTCAGCATATGGGGGGCTACTCTAACGGCTGGCCCATGCCCTACGAAGAGCTGGAGCCGGACTACACCGCCGCGGAACAGATTTACGACGCGCGTGGGACCACCAAAGAAGATCCCACCGAGCCACCGCACAGTGGGGGTTACCCGCACCCACCTGTGCCGGATGAGGTTGATATTGCAGACCTGAGGACGCGGCTAAGCCAAGCAGGCCTGACGCCATCCTCAGTGCCTTTGGGCGTGGAAATTGAGACCTGGCTAGAGGCTGGGCAAACAACTTGGGATGCGTTTCCCAATACATGCGGCGGCAAAATGGATGCCGAAACCTGTGCGCTGGCCGAGGCATTGAAGCACGGCAATGTCGAACTGCTGACTGACGCGCGTGTCCGAAAACTGAAGGCTGATGCCCTTGGTCGCATCACAAGCGTCGAAGTTGAAGGCCACGGTGCCTTGAGTGCGCCGGTCATCGTGCTTGCAGCAGGTGCGGTGCAGTCCTCGGTCCTATTGCTGCAGTCCGCGAATGATAATTGCCCAACCGGTCTGGCCAATCGGTCCGATCAGGTCGGGCGGAACTTCATGAACCACAATTGTTCGGCGGTGCTGGCCCTTCATCCACTGCGTCGCAACAGAGCTGTCTATCAAAAGACATTGATGTTCAACGACTATTACAACAGCGACGGACAGGGTGGCTTGCCGTTGGGCAACATTCAGATGTTGGGAAAGATCACTGGGCCGATCCTTGCGTCGCAAACCCATCTACCGGGTCCACTTGCAGCACTGATCGCCAATCGCAGCTTTGATTTCTATGCGATGTCCGAGGATCTGCCGAACCCAGAAAGCCGTGTAACGGTCGTAGGCGACCAGATCAGGCTGGATTGGAGGCGCTCGAATTGGGCTGCGCACGAGGCCTTGGTTGCGCGGCTAAAGGCGCATCTGAAGCAGGCCGGGTTTCCTGTAGTATTGTCGCGACCATTTGATCGGCGCACTCCGTCACATCAATGCGGCACAGCGCGGATGGGCAATGATCCGTCAAGCAGTGTCGTCGATACGTTCTGTCGTAGCCACGACCACAAGAACCTGTTCATCGTCGACGCGTCAGTTCTTCCGACATCTGCGGCGGTGAACCCGGCCCTCACTATAGCCGCACTCGCGCTCCGGGCAGGTCGTCACATTATTGAAACGGAGTTCGCCGCATGACGGGAACAGCATTGGTGACCGGAGGACAACAGGGCATTGGTCTCGGGGTGGCGCGCGCCTTGATCGCGGCGGGGTACAAGGTCGCAATAGCCTCTCGCTCGGCACCCGACAAACCGGTGGTTCAGGCGGCTTTGGCAGAGCTTGGCCCAAGCGCAATCTATGTGCAGCACGATGTATCAGACATTGATCACGTTCCGACGCTACTGGATCAGATCGAAGCCGATTTGGGCCCGATCACCGCGTTGATAAACAACGCAGGCGTAGGGGCGCCGGTGCGTGGTGACATGCTGGATCTGAAGCCTGAGAACTGGGATTTTGTGCAGAATATCAACCTGCGAGGCGCGTTTTTTCTGGCGCAAGAGGTGGCTCGGCGCATGTTAGCGCAGCCGCAAGATACCTATCGTTCGATCACCTTTGTCACCTCTGTCAGCGCGACAATGGTATCGATCGAACGCGCCGAGTACTGCGTGTCCAAGGCGGCCGCAGCGATGATGGCGCAGTTGTTCGCAGTACGCTTGGCCCCCGAAGGCATCGGCGTCTTTGAACTGCGGCCCGGCATCATCGCCACCGAGATGACGGCGGGCGTGCGCGACAAATACACCGACCGTATCGAAGGCGGTCTTGTTCCCGCGGCACGCTGGGGTGCGCCCGAGGACATTGGGTCCGTTGTCGTCCCACTGGTTCAGGGGCAGATGCACTTTGCGAACGGCGCCGTCATCCCGGTGGATGGCGGCTTGTCGATTTCACGTCTGTAAGTCAGGGCACACAAGAATGTCTGAAGGATATGATTTCATTGTCATTGGGGGCGGCTCCGCAGGCTCGGTGATCGCCGCACGTCTTTCCGAAGAACCCTCGGCACGTGTGCTGTTGTTAGAGGCCGGCTCCACCGACCGTCACCCGTTCTTTCACTTACCCGCTGGGTTCGCGAAGATGACCAAGGGTATCGGCAGCTGGGGCTGGTCTACGGTTCCGCAAAAGCACATGCAGAACAAGGTCTTCAACTACACTCAGGCCAAGGTGATCGGCGGAGGGTCTGCGATCAACGCGCAAATCTACACACGGGGTGCAGCTCAGGATTACGATGACTGGAGACAGATGGGGTGCGAAGGGTGGAGCTATGCCGACGTGCTGCCCTATTTCAAAAAATCCGAGGACAACGACACCTACG
This sequence comes from Ruegeria sp. B10, assembly GCF_056539825.1. NCBI lineage: Bacteria > Pseudomonadati > Pseudomonadota > Alphaproteobacteria > Rhodobacterales > Roseobacteraceae > Ruegeria > Ruegeria sp. B10. The sequence goes on along the minus strand of NZ_JBQFVP010000002.1, from coordinate 307,260 downwards.
ACGACGAGTTTCACGGCAAAGGCGGACCGCTGGGCGTGTCCATGCCCGCAGCACCTTTGCCAATCTGCGATGCCTACATCAAAGCTGCAGGGGAAGTGGGGATTCCCGAAACGCGGGATGTGAATGGGGCGAAGCAGGATGGCGCGGGGTACTATCAGCTGACCCAACGCAATGCGCGACGCTCATCTGCCGCGATGGCGTTTATCGCGCCGAACCGCAGCCGCCCGAACCTGACCGTGCGCACCGGCGCACAGGTCCGCCGCATCATGGTGGACAAGGGCAGGGCGACTGGTGTCGAGATGATGAACGGGGACAAGATCTCCGCCGCGAAAGAGGTCGTTCTGTCCTCAGGTGCCGTCGGTTCACCGCGTTTGTTGCAACTGTCGGGTATCGGCCCAGCGGATCATTTGGACAGTCTAGGTATCGACGCGGTTTATCATCAGCCTCAGGTCGGCGCGAACCTGCAAGACCATCTAGATTTGTACTCGATTTGCGAAGTGACCGGCCCGCACACCTATGACCGTTTCGCCAAGCTTCACCTTTCAGCCTTCGCAGGTCTGCAATACCTTTTCACCCGCAAGGGACCGGTCGCGTCCAGTCTGTTTGAAACGGGTGGGTTCTGGTACGCAGACCCGGATGCGCGTTCGCCGGATCTTCAAATGCATCTGGGGCTTGGTACCGGCATTGAGGCTGGGGTCGAGGCGATGCCCAACGGCGGGGTTACGCTGAACGCCTGCTTCCTGCGCCCCAGGTCACGCGGAACCGTCCGGTTGCAAAGTTCAGACCCCGCGGTGATGCCGCTTATTGATCCCAACTATCTGGCGGATCCTTACGATCGCGAGATGTCCATTCGGGGGCTGAAACTGGTGCAGAATATCCTCGCGCAGGATGCGCTGAAGCCATACATCTTGGCAGAACGTTTGCCGGGCCCGGACGTGCGGACCGAGCAGGAGTACTTCGATTTTATCTGCGTACATTCGAAGACATCGCACCACTGCGCTGGAACCTGCCGTATGGGCAGTGACGCCGAAGCCGTTCTGGACCCGCGCCTGCGATTCAATGGGATCGAAGGGCTCCGCGTCGCGGATGCGTCGATTATGCCGACGGTCAATTCATCGAACACCAATGCACCTACAATCATGATCGGGGAAAAAGCTGCCGACATGATCAAACAAGATCAGGGTTTCTGAACATGATCCGCCACATCGTACTGACCAAATTCCGCGCCGACGTGACCGAAGAGAAAATCGGAGCCATCTACAAAGGCCTCGAGGACGTGTCCAAGGCCCTTCCCGGAGCCAGCGGGTTCACCGGGGGGCGTAGTGAAAGCCCCGAGCAGATTGAACGCGGATACATGCATGGGTTCGTGATCGACTTCGACGATTGGGCCGCGCTGGAGGCCTATCAGAACAACAAAACGCATAAGGCGCTGGGCGCGCAACTGGTCGAGAACGCGGTGGGTGGTATCGACGGCATTCTGGTTCTGGATTTGGAGGTTTGAGAAAATGAAATTGATTTTGCCAAACCCTGAGGGGCAATTGGAACCCTATGCGCTGACCGGAACGCCGCTATTACCGCGCGCGCCGCAGGTGCCTCTTACGCGCACGGCCTTTGCAGCGGCTCATGTGGTTTCTGATCCGCTGGCAGAACGTAACCCCTGGGATGGACGCCCCACGGTTGATTGGGAAGCGACACTGCGATTTCGTCAGGGGCTCTGGGATCAGGGGCTGGGTCTGGCCGAAGCTATGGATACCGCACAACGGGGTATGGGCGTCGATTGGGAGACCGCGTTGGAGTTGATCCAGCGCACAATGAAGGCGGCGCAAGCGCATCCGTTGTCGCCCCGGGTGGCTTGTGGCGCTGGGACCGATCATCTGCCTCTAAGCGCGTTGAACACAGCAGGTGAAATTCTGTCAGCCTACGAGCACCAGGCCGAGGCTATCGAGGCCGCCGGAGGGCAATTGATCCTCATGGCGTCACGTGCCTTTCCAGCGATCAACGCGGGTCCGGACACATATCACGACGTCTATCGCGCGCTTATCGATGGGGCGGCGAACCCAGTAATCCTGCACTGGCTTGGGGATATGTTCGATCCTGCATTGACGGGCTATTGGGGTATCACGGATATCGACGCGGCCAGCGACTTTGTGTTGTCCCTGATCAACGAAAATCCTGCCAAGGTTGACGGGATAAAAATATCCTTGCTTGATCAGGCACATGAAGAAGCCTTCCGCGCGCGGCTGCCGGACGACGTGCGCCTCTACACAGGTGACGATTTCAACTACGCCGATCTTATTGCCGGGGATGGAACGCATTTTTCGCACGCTCTGCTTGGCATTTTCGCTGCTATCGCCCCCGCCGCTAGCCAGGCGCTTGAGGCGTTGGTAATGGGCGACATGGATCGCTACAACGCGCTGTTCGCACCGACTATTCCCCTCAGCCGAGAGATATTTAAGGCTCCGACGCGGTTCTACAAGGCCGGGATTGCCTATCTGGCATGGCTGAACGGAGCCCAGTCTCATTTCATCATGCCGGGTGGGTTCCAATCCAGCCGAGACATCTGCCACTACGCGCAAGTGTTCAGATTGGCGGATCAGGCCGGTTTACTCTCGGATCCTGAACTGGCTAAAGCACGGATGACCACGCTTCTTAGCTTGCATGGAGTTGAACAATAGCCTGAATGCGAAGACCCACGATCATAGATGTCGCCAACTCTGCGGGCGTTTCCAAGTCGACGGTAAGCCTTGTGTTGCAGGGCAGCCCACAGGTGAAGCCGGAGACACGCAAGCTCGTCCATACCGCGATGAAAGAGATTGGGTATGTCTACAACCGATCGGCGGCAAATCTGCGAGCCACGGGAACGGCGCTAATAGGTTTGGTGATCAACGACCTAACCAACCCGTTTTTCACCGAGTTTGCGACTTCGTTGCAAATGGCGCTGGGGTCCCGAGGCTATGCGGTTGTGTTGGCCAACACGAACGAAGACCCCGAACTTCAGGATCAGGTGGTGGGCGCAATGCTCGAGCACGGTGTTTCTGCCTTGATCCTTTCGCCAGCTTATGGCGATGTCACAAACACCCTCTCCGCGGTAGAGCGAGCTGGCATTCCATTGATGCAAGTCTTGCGACAGGTTGAAAGCGAAACGGGCAGATTTCCCTTTATCGCTCCTGATTACGCAGAGGGTGGACGCGCGGCAACACAGTACCTGATCGAAACAGGCGCGCGAAACATCGCCTTTATCGGTGGTCTGGATGGTGCCGAAGTTACTCAGGAAAGGCTGTCCGGCTATATCAGTGCGATGAAAGACAACCACTTGCAGCCTATTGTAAAAACAGGGGAATCCAGCCGATCATTTGGACATGAAGCAACGGTTGGCCTCTTCAAAGAACACCCTGAATGCGATGCCGCAGTTTGTTTCAATGATCTCGTTGCTTTTGGGATGATCAATGCCTGCCATGAAACTCAGGTCAAGATTGGAACGGAGTTTCAGATCGTCGGTTTCGACGACATCAAGGAAGCATCAGAATGCTGGCCAGCTTTGTCTACAGTACATTGCGGCGTCTCTGAGTTTGGAGAACAAGTTGCGGACACTGTTTTGCTGTGGTTGCAGGATGGTGTCGCGCCTGCGCAACACACGCGGAGTTCAACGCGCTTGGTATTGAGGCAAACTACGAAAGACACGGTGTAGCAAAAGACTATACCAGCCTTTGTCGAGAGGTTTTGTCAGAAGAACTTTGGTAAAGCGGGGCATGGCGGTTGCGCAGCTTTTGCCAAAACCAGACCTGACTTTCTTAAACACTTTGAATCTTGTCTCGAGATCATCCGCATTGCGGTGACGCTATACACTCGATTGCCGCTCTCGCTTCTGAATCTCGAAGATCTGCTGCACAAGCTTGGCAGCGACGTGAGTCCCGAAACTTTCCGCCAATGTGCTTATTGATCCTTGTCAAGAATTGAGCGGGCAAGAAGTGGTACACTCAATGGCAATCTAGGGGAGGGGATTCATGGAAGAGTTGATTGAAATCGGTAGATCCTTCGTCGAGGCCATGCGTGAGCGCCGGGGCCTTGGAAGTGTTGATGAAATGTATGCCGAAAACGCGCAGTCGATAGAAGCCGTTGTGCCTCCGGTTCGACAATTCCGCGTTTCAAAGGGTCGCGAAGCCATCAAGGGAAAAAGAGAGGATTGGTTGGCGTCGCATGAAATCCAAGAACTAGAAGTGGATGGACCCTACGTCCACCCACCCAACCGCTTTGGAGTGCGCTTTAGAGCCGAAGTCGTTCAGAAGGCCACGGGTGAGCGTATGACCCTGCGCGAGATCGCAGTGTATTCGGTGGCGGAAGGCAAGATTGTGCTGGAAGAGTTCTTCATGTTGCCGAAGTAAGAAGAGCGACTAACAACATCGGCCAATTGTTGGCTCAATCAGTACACACGGCTTTTGGGCAAAGTGAAATTCCGGACGGAGGTCGGGAATGCAACACAGAACTGTGGCATGTTTTGTAGGAGTTGATGCTGACGACGCGTCGATTTTGGAATGCGCTGAAACTGCCCGTATCCAGAACGACCACTTGAATTGCGTATTGATCGCAGCGTTACCTAACCTGCCTTACCTAAAGTATGGATCAAACAGGTTCGTTGAAGCGGGTCTGCCCTCAAACTGGTTGGATGTTCTTCACGCAAAAAATGCCGCCTTGAAGTCTCGCGCCACTGAAATTGAAGCGCTTCTGGTTGGGCAGGGCGTATCGGCAAATGTAGTTGCCTTTATGGGACTTGGAGCAGAGCTACAGCATCTTGTAGCAGAACAAGCCAAATGCTCTGATATCGCTTTTCTAGACGCTGGATTGCGAAGAGACCCCGATTTATTTCACAAGATCGCGTGCGGAGTGTTGTTTCATTCTCCGGTCGCTCTGATGATTAATGGAGATCCGTATGCCCAACGCGACCGCGTTTTTTTGGCATGGAATGACAGCTTGCCTGCGTCCAGGGCAACGCATTTAGCTTTACCCATTCTTCTGGCCGCCAAAGAAGTTGTGATTGGGTGTTTTGATTTGCCGTCGCCTGAGGACTTAGAAAGTAGCGTGCCCGGAACGGACCTAGCTGAATGGCTCGGCCATCACGGTTGCAACGTGACCGTGTCGCAGTTTCAGTGCGGGGGGAATTCAATTGCAGACTGCATTCAAGAACGAGCAAGCGAAGCGCGGGCCGATCTCGTTGTTATGGGCGCTTATGGGCATTCCCATTTGCGAGAGTCAGTTTTTGGGGGCACGACGCAAGCAATGTTGGAGCAGACAAGTTTACAAGTGCTTTTCGGACACTGATGAAGTGAGCCGATGACTGTAATTTTCTGGTAGCCATTGCTATTAAAATTCATCAGTAAATAGTTGAGAAACCATTTTTTAAGAGTTTTTTTGAGGTTGAAGCGTGTTTGCCCGACCGTTTTCGCCAAGGAACTCTATCACAATTGACGTTAGTTCATCCCAGTCAGTAAACTCCCTTGCCCCTTCTCGTGGATCGATTTTTCGACCGAGCAAGACGACGTACTTAAGAATCTCCCTCTCAAAATACCCGTAGTTTTCGGGCCTCACCGCGCCTGCGATCAAAGCCGTCGCATTTGGTTTAAAACCTGTTCGCAGAAGCATTTCGTCAAGATAGTCACGGGCTTCTTCTCGACCTGACGCGAAAGCAGCTTTTAAACCGACGGAAAGCACGAGAGACTTTCGCTTCACTAGGGCGTCTCTATTTGTAGCGACAAATGCCTCGAATGACTTGGGGTGCCTACGCTCGTGGACAGGGGCTAGGAGAATAACCTTGACCACATCGTCAAGTGAAACGTGGCTGGGTATTTCATCGGTATTGATCAGCTTTGCGTCGAAACCGGCATTCTTCGCGACATTGCTGATAAAGCGCGCAATCTTCGCTGTCTGGCCTTCGACCGTGGCGAAAGCGATGAGTACGGTCATTCCGATCCTCCCATAAATCGGTCTGAATAGACTGCTTATTATGAATAAGTGACGTGCGTTGCCCTTGATCTCCATCAAAGGCGTTTCTTGGGACCATTTCGGGATCGTTGTGGTCCGCTTTTGCTGTCTACGCAGAGCATGTTTTAAGGAAGTTCGCGACGGCGTCTATCTTCAAAAAAACCTGCCTTTGCGGCCGGCAGCTTTGAAGCTAGCCAATTCCTAGTGATCTAGCTTGCTACCTTAAGCAAAAGGCCAAGACAGCGACGAAGATTAATAAACTGATGAACCACACTGCAAAACTCACTTGTTGGCGTGCGGGCAGGTTTCTGAGCAGTCTAATCATAGTCAAACCTTTCAGACAAAATCCGATGTGACGCGGTCCCACGCTCAATCAGATGATCTTCGACGGTGTCCATCATGGCAGGGGGGCCGCAAAGAACAAAAAGCCAGCTTTCAAATTGTTCAGAAGACAAATTGCGGTCTAAGAGGGGACCGTCGATCAAGCCTGTCTCTCCGGACCAATCCTTTGGCGGTTCGGATAGAACAAATACTGTGTCTTCTTTGGACAACTCCTGGCGATAAACAATCTGCTCCTCCACCCGGTTGCCATAGATAAGCTTGAGATCGTGCCGTGTTCCACTCAGTCGAACTTGACGCATAATGCTCAACATTGGCGCGATCCCGACACCACCTGCGATCAGAACAATACCTGTCTCAGTGCGGTGGCTGATCGACAGATTCCCGTGCGGGGCATCCAGATAGGCCGTGGTTTGAGGAGCGATCTGTACGAGACCGCATGTGAAATCCCCAAGCTCCTTTATCACGAATGAAACTTCGGGGCCTTCGGCTGGTGCCGAACTAATCGAGAATGGGTTTTCATGCAGCGAAAAAGCACTGTGGCCGACGTTTAGCCAGGCAAACTGTCCTGCTTCGAAGTTTAGTCCGTTGTGACCATGGGGCTTGAGGCGCAACTCCCATTGCTTCGGTGTTAGTCGAGACACAGACGTGACGCGCCACGGACTTTTCCTCTGACGTAAAGGGCGAACGAGATAGACATACAGCAAAGTTCCAACTGCAATACTGGTCAGGGCAAGCCAGAGATACATCAACAGCGGATGCCCACCGTAGCGCCCAGCATAGACCATGTGATGCAACAGCAGGCATGCGATCACCAAGGCTCCCAGCCCGTGTAAGAGGCGCCATGTTTCATATTTGTAATCAAGGGATTTGCGGGCAATTGCCGAGGCGACCAGGATGAACAGTAAAAAATATGCGCCGATGCCCGACACCAGCGTAGAAAAGTCGGTCGAAATCGTAAGTTGGTTTGTTTCATCCCACGGGCGGCGTCCGCCAGAAGGCGTACCCTGATATAGCAGCGGGTGTATCAGCGCAAAGCCGAGTGCTGTACGCGCCATCAACTGATGCACCCGCATGGTTACATCCATACCCAGACCGGAAGAGATGAACCTGAACCGCCCAGACAGCAGGAACTCGACTAAGATTATTGAAAAAGCGAGCATCCCAAGCCCGGACGCGAGCTCTTGATGAAATGATCGTGGTGGCCATCCCAGAGACCAAGAAAAACCCAAGGGAGCCAAGATCAGCAAAACGTAAATCAGCGCCAGATAAGGCCATTTCATACAGTTTTGCTCCACTGTGCTAAAGCTAGGCAGCTCGGGCTCATTCAAAATAAACGCTAAGCTGACCTTGGATTCCGATCAAGACTGCCGAGAATGGTCTTAATTCCAGCGCGACGAGGCAAGTTTAGTGAACGAAGTTTCCCGTTTCAGTTCGTTCAGCCGCTGCGTTCGGTCTGGCTGATGCTGAGGTTGCATGCTTGCGCAAGATCAAGGTCCTTGACCGCTTTTCCTGTCATAATGTTGCGCGCGTGAAATCCGACCAAAGGAGGAGGCTCAAAATGTTGGAAGACAAAAAGTCACCGCAACTTTTCACTGGAATGCATCCGCTCTCTGACAACTTTCGGCGTGAAATGGAAACCTTGATGTCGCGTTTTTTGGGGGGAGGATCACCCTTCCTGCCGATGGAAACGGCTGCGCAACGCACGGGTTTTCCGTCTCTTGATATGACGGGTGCGATTTCACCGGCAATCGATGTCCAAGAAACGGATTCTGCGATTGTCCTGACGGCTGAATTGCCGGGGCTCGAAGAGGATGATGTGGAAATTGAAATCAAGGACCGCAAACTAGTCTTGAGCGGTCAGAAGAAGATTGCGCATGATGAAACGGGCGATTTGCGTGTCAGCGAAAGAAGCTATGGCAGCTTTTCCAGAGCCATGTCGCTGCCAGATACTGTGGAAATCGACAAGATTTCAGCTGAATTCGACAAAGGCGTTCTGCATATAGAAATGCCGAAGACTGAGCCTCAGGATCCAAGCCGTAAGATCAAGGTATCTTCGAAATAGACGGTCTGGTGGCTCGATACCGTGCAAAAAAATGCCAAGGCAGAAGGTCGATCATGGATCGGCCTTCTTAGAGTTGTGGCCTGATAAGTGTCTTTGGTTGAGTCCTGGCAGATATCGCAAGTATCTGTACAAAAGTGTTTTTTGCACATTCGTACCAGGCCATGGGTTTGGCGTTGAAGCGTGGTAGAATGCCCTCACGCGTTTGGGTAGGGGGCCACAATGCGAAAACCAGAAGAGAGTGGCATGACACCCTCAGGACATGCTGGTGAAGGTGAGGTGCGGGCCTTTCTGGAGAGCCTGACCGGACCATCGCGCGGAAACGTGAACTGGTTGTTCGATAAAGCCCTGACCGTTTCAGTTGACAACGGCAGGGTGCTAAGCCTTCGACCTAAAGACGACCTGCCTCCGCATGACAACGATATTGCGACCCTACAGTGGGCTGACGACGGTTACACGATAACCGCGACGGTAGGGCGCAATGTGTGGGTAAACGGGCAAAAAGCCTCGTTAGCGTCTCTTAGGCATGGCGACATGATCGAGTTCGGTGAAAAGGGTCCTATGTCTCGATACAGGCTGTGCGATCACTCATTTCCCGCGCACCATACAGTCGAGGATATCCTCAGCGATGCATATGCTTACACCCGAACGAGCCGTCGACCTTTTGCCAAAAAGATGTCCGGTGCCCTGCGCGACAGTGGGCGGCGGCTTGCCTCTCAAACCACGATATTGTTCAGGATCACGGTTCTTGCGACGCTTCTTGTGATCGCGGGGTTTGGGTACCTGCTTTATCAAAACGACCGGCGCTTGGCGGATAGTATCGAACAGGAGTCCCGCAAGATTGAAGCGGTCGCAGTTATGCTCGCACAGACGCGAGAAGACGCACTTACGCCTGATGACTTGGCTTCGTTGCGTGACGCTTTTGAGAACCAGGTCTTGTCGACTGAACAACGTCTTGGAACCTTGGAACAGCGGGCGGGAGCACCCACGCGGGTGATTGCTGCCTCCATTCGATCCGTCGCGTTCCTTCAGGGGGCTTATGGGCTGCGCCACGTGGAAAGCGGGAAGATTCTGCGGCACGTGTTGGGACCGAACGGAGAAAACCTGAAAACCCCATTTGGCCAGCCTTGGATCGAACCGGACGGGACCGGCGAACCTGCAGAATTTCAATTCACTGGAACCGGTTTTTTGATTGCTGGGGTACCGTTGATGGCCACCAACCGCCATGTCGCGTTGCCGTGGACATCAGGGGACCGAGAGAAGGCGCTGAGAGACGCGGGTTTTGAGCCAGAGATGTTGAGGCTGTTGGCCTATTTGCCTGATCAGACGGAACCAACTGAGGCGCGGCTGCTCCGGTTCAGCGACGCGGCAGATTTGGCGATTTTGACAGTTGAGCCAAGCCGCGTTCAGGACCTCGGAATTCCTTTGGCGGATGCCACGTCGCGCGTAGGTGAAGAGCTGTATCTGTTGGGATATCCAACGGGTTTGAAGGCTTTGATCGCGCAGGCCGGTCCGGGCTTTTTAGAGGAACTGGAAGCAGAAGGAACGTTGAACTTCTGGTCGATCGCGTCCCGGCTTTCTACACAAAGCAAGATACACCCGCTAGCAAGCCGGGGGATTGTTGCGCGGACAAGTGGGAGCGCCATCGTTTATGACGCCGAGACCACGACCGGTGGGAGCGGGGGGCCAGCATTGAATCGGCGGGGCGAGGTCGTTGCCATCAATGCTGCGATCCTGCCCGAGTTTGGTGGCTCAAACATCGGCGTCCCGGTCTCACATCTCAGAGCTCTGCTGGAAGAGGCGGAAAGTCAGTGATCATTCGCTCGTTCGGAAGCGCGAGTTTTGAACGAAAAACACTGTGACCAGTGGAACGATCACCGAGATCACGGCTACGGAGATCAGCAAGTACCCAAGTTCACTGTAGTCCGCGGTGGACGTGACCGTACCGGTTTTTGGATTTGTGACAGCGCGTGTGACGACGAATGTTTGGTTAAGGTATTTGGTGCTGAGGCTGCTGGCCGACAATGCCATATTTGTGAATGATGCCATCACCGCAAAGAAAGTCGCTTTCAACTGAACAGGGGCATTGCGTGCAATCCAAGCCAACATCGGGACCATGGCGATCTGTCCAAGCGGCGACTCAACGGCTGTGTCAAGAATGGCTATGAATCTTGCGTCGACAACTCCGCCGGTACGCGCCGCCGTCCATTCGTGCACGCCGTAGTAGAGGGCAAGGTTGGGTAGGGCGAGAATGCCCGCCGTAATGGTCAGCAACACCACCACATGCGCAATGGAGCGGTTGGCCATAAATGGTCGAAGGACGATTAACCCGAGCAGGGCCAACATCGAAGTCAACAAAGCCAGAATTGCCAGGAATTGCTCATCGAATCCCAGTTCATCGATTTCAAACCATGTCAGACCTGGTCCCGGTAGCGGCACAGCGCGAAACACAAAAATGATTGTTGCTGTCCCGATCAAGGCTTTGGCTTGGGCCGGTTCCAGCTCTTTCAGCAGACGCGACATGAGGTAGAGGATCACCGTCAGGGAAACCGCAAAAACAGTCTCTTGCGCAAACTCGAAATCTGCGGTTCCCAGCACGATGCTAAGCAAAACGAATGCAAGACCGCCGAGCAATATGGACCATTTGACTTCGGTGACTTCATCCGGTGTGTGAGGCGGGTGGCCGCGCTTGACAAGCTGACGCTGGATAAAGCTGTGAAGAACCACTCCACTGACGGACAACACCGGGATGGCCAGAGCTATCAGGTATACGTGGCCATAAAGCGCAAGGCGTTCGGATTTTTGCAGTTCTTCGGTTCCAGAGAATATCCAGATGTTTACAGCCGCAACCGCTGCGAACCCGGAAATGATCGAGACTCTGCCCAAGGTCTGCATCGTCGTATGCTGTGCACGGGTTTCTTCAGGCGTAAACGGTAGGCCGCGCTGGTCAACCTTTGGGACCGCCTCAACCGTCATGGCGTCAGCGACAACATCCTGAATGGCATAGCCGGAAGGCGCCAAGAGGAGGGCAACAACATACCAGTCTTCCAACGGCATGAACTTGGACATCTGTGCAGGCGCGGTCACGAGACCGTACATTGTGAGCAAAGACAATGTGATCAAAGACGCGCCAAACAGGATTAGCAGGGACTTCCAGCGCCAGAACAGGTCCACGACATGGCCAAGTGGCATTTTTAGGATCCAAGGCAGACCGGCCCAAAATGCAAGCCCTGCAACGAAAGAGGCGGATAAATCGAGATAGTCTTTTAGGAAAAAAGCTCCGACGACTGAGGTCAGACCGGACACACCGGCCGCGAAATAGACCATCAGTGGCGGCAAATAGGACCATTGCAGCTGCTGAACCAGATCCACAAACGTTCTATGCCACCAGGCCGAAAGTTTTGATCCTATGGAAACTTGGTCAGTCGTCATATGCTGTGGCAGCTCGCTGAGGCCTTTGGGTCGTTGTATCTAGTTAGAGAAATCCAGATCCGAAAAGCAATGCACTGGTGATCACCCCAAGGATTGGTACCGCAAGAGGAACTCGGAAGTGTTTGGCGGCCTCGTCCGGCTTCATCTTCAGCAGGATCAGCGAGACATTGACCAGCACAAAGACACCTAGAACGATCTGCGACGTGCGCTCTGCCAGAGTACCAATCGGTATAGATTGGGTCAGGAGGACGATGATTGCGACGACCAGCAAAGTAGCGACAACTGGTGTCTGAGTCGCTTTCGGCACAACCGCCAGAACCTTGGGCAAATGGTCTCGGTCCGCTAGGCCATAGATCACCCGCGAGGCCATGATCATCTGGATCAGTACTCCGTTGACTGTCGCCAAAATCGCGACTGCGGAAAAGCCCTGTTTGATCACCTCGGGCGCGTTTGAAAACACAAGCGCGAGGGGCGCTGCAGATGTCGACAGAACATCGATCGGAACAACAAGTAGAACCGTCATTGAAGTTCCCAGATACAACACGGTCGCCAGAACGAGCGTTAGTAAAATCGCTTTTGGGATCGTGCGAACGGGGTCTTTGACCTCTTCTGCGACATTGGCCATGTCCTCGAAGCCAACAAATGCAAAGAAGGCGAGGAGTGATGCCGCGAAAATGCCTCTCCACGCGTCGAGTTCAAGCGGGGGAAGCATCGAACTGATCCCGTATCCCTGCGGATCATGAACCGACATACCCCAGCCCATCACAAAAAGAAGGCCTGCGATCTCGACGATCGTAATGACAGCCGCAACAAAGACCGACTCAGTGATCCCCCAAAGCGCGATTAGACCCATGATCAAAACGACGCTGACGGTCAAAACAGGGGTCGCAAAACCGGTTAAAGCGTGCAGGTATGACGCTGCGCCAATTGCAACTGCAGAGGCAGAGATAATCCCCGAAGCTGCGACCGCGAGCCCGACGAATACCGCCATCCATCTTTTCTGAAATCCCGCCTCAACATAGGCTGCTTCACCTGCGCTGACGGGAAACCGTGTTGCGAGTTCAGCATACGAAAGCGCGGTGAGTGATACGACGAGGGCGGCTACAACAAACGAAAACGCTGCAAACGGTCCGGCAATGTCTGCTGTTGCACCGACTAAAACATAAATGCCCGCTCCGACCGTTACCCCGAGGCCATAGAGCGTGAGCAACGGGGTAGTAAGGGCTCGTCTGAGTTTCTGTTCGTTTGGATAAACAGAGTTCATAAGCGATTTCCACCAACTGCTCATTCAGAACGTCGTCAGTGGCGTCCTTCCCAGTTTTGTCCGCGATTGGCGGAGCGGCGCGATCCGATGGTCAAAGCTGCACCGAATGCCTTGTGTCTCAACGTCTGGGCGCATCGTGCGCCAATAAACTAGCTGGGGGCTCGCCACCACTTCTGCCGAGCCCCCAGTGGGTGGAACTTCCACTCCTTCAGAATTCCGTTCACCTTTGTGTTTGCTTGGGGACAGACCGGTGAACGTAGAACAAGCTGAAACATTCGTATTTCACTATGTGATTCCTATTGGTGCTTTGATCTATGTCAATCAACTCGCGGTCGCCGGTCTGCGAGGCTGAATCCCAACCAACTGTCGTTTGCCGTCGAACTTAAAGGCAAAGCAAACATGTCAGGCGGTTTGAGATTTAGGGTGGAAGGCAATTCGCAATGCTCTGGAACCTGTTACCAGCACTGGGCGGCATCGGCCTGTTCCTTATCGGCATGCAGTTGATGACGGACGGTTTGAGGGCGTTGGCAGGTGCGCGACTGCGAGATATTTTGGGCCGGTTCACGTCGACACCGTTTACCGGGGCGGTAACGGGCGCGGTCACGACAGCTGCGATCCAGTCTTCCAGCGCGACGACCGTCGCGGCCGTCGGATTCGTCGCGTCTGGTCTTCTCACCTTTCCCCAAGCGCTTGGGATCATCTTCGGGGCCAATATCGGAACGACCATGACAGGTTGGCTCGTCGCGCTCTTGGGGTTAAAGCTGGACCTGGGGCAAGTGATGTTGCCCGTTGTTTTTGCTGGGGCTTTGCTGGCGCTTTCAGGAAAAAAAGCGGTTGCCGGCATTGGGCTGGCGTTGGCCGGCTTCAGCTTGATTTTCATTGGGATCGAGCAGCTCAAGTCCGGGCTTGACGCCTTTCGCGGCGTAGTTACCCCTGCCGATTTTCCGCCAGATACACTACTGGGCAGGCTGAAGCTTGTATTGATCGGTGTCGTTATCACGATGGTGACGCAGTCTTCGAGTGCTGGTGTAGCAACAGCGTTGGCTGCGTTGAGCGCCGGTGCTGTGAACTTTCCTCAAGCAGCGGCTCTCGTCATTGGAATGGATGTGGGGACAACTTTCACCGCTGTTCTGGCCACCTTGGGTGGGGGCACTATGGCGCGTCGAACCGGTTTTGCGCATGTGATTTACAACGTGATGACAGGAGCAATGGCATTTTTTCTGCTGGGGCCGTTTACTTCGGTTTTTGTAAGTGGGACGGGGGCCGGAAACTCACTGACTGCGCTTGTCGCGTTCCATAGTTTCTTCAACGCCATAGGCGTAGCGCTGATCTTGCCGTTCGCGATACCCTTCGCCAGATTTATCGAGGCGCTCGTACCCGACAGAGGTGCTGAGTTGACGAGGTCTCTGGATCCGCTCGTTCTTGGGGTGCCGGAAATAGCGGTGAATGCAGCAAAAGCTTCAGTCGAACAAATTGTAAGGGCCGAAGTGGGCACCTTCGGTCATGTATGGGTGCATCTCAGCCAAGCGGACCCGGCTATGGGCGGGATAACATTGAGACGGCTGTTTCTGAGGCGCGCTCGTACCTAGACAAGATTGAACTGCCCAGCAGGTCCGACGCGGAGATATCCAGCATCAAGGGTATGTACCATGTCCTCGACCATCTTGACCGGCTGCTTTACCGGTGCAGCCAAGATGATCGGACAAGCGAGTTACCGAAAGACCGGCGTTTGAAGCGGCTTGCTTCGGTATTGATTTCAGCAACTGACGGCTATTTAGAGATCGACGATCCAGTGCAGTGTGAAAACACGCTGAACCGTCTTCGCCGTTTTATGAGGCGACAGAGGAAACTTCGCAGAGACTTGCTCATTTCCGACGCTGCAACTGACAATCTGCCGGACGACGTGGTTTGGGCTCGGCTGGATGCCCTCAGATGGTTACATCGCGTGTCTTATCACCTCTGGCGAATTCGTTGGCATTTGAACGCATTGGAACGAGAGTCGCCTGGGCGCAAGGTTGGCGAGGTCAATGACGAACTGGCGTAGTTGGAGGCTGGCGTGGATTAGATTCGGCGCTTGCTCAAACGTTCTTCGACTGAGACGCCAATCTTCGCGCTTAAGCGTGCAACATGAGCAAGGTCAAAGAAGTTTCTCAAGGATGCGCCTTAATTTGATCTGCATCCAAGGCAGCAAATTGGAGGAACAAATGCAGATTGTTCGCGGGATATTACTGGCACTGTTCGTCGCGGGACCTGCTTTAGCGCAGGACATCAGCGTCGATGAGGGACGTGATTTGTACCGGACGTATTGCTGGCAATGTCATGGTTTCGAAGCGACCGGAGACGGGCCGATGGCCGAAATGATGGCTATTCGAACGCCCGACCTTACCAAATTGGCGGGCCAAAACGACGGTGTGTTTCCGACAGATCGCATAGCTGAACAGATTGATGGTCGTTCCCAATTGCTCGCGCATGGGGGCGAAATGCCGATCTTTGGCGCGGTGTTTGAAACAGACCAACAAATCGCGGTGGCTTTGCCCAACGGGCAACGAATGATGGTTGGCCTGCCGTTGGCGAATTTGCTCGCCTTTTTGGACTCGATCCAAGCCGACTAGTCACGGACCAATCTGCTAGTCCGTATCAGCCGTGCGTCTGATTGACATGAGAGTCAGTGGCGGCCCCAACACTTCGAAGGCCACAGTGCTGGCAAGAGTAAAGGCCATGATGGACGATGCCCAGTTCGGAAATTGCTCTCCGGCGACGAGGGCCATTCCTACCGCGACACCAGCCTGTGGCAACAGAGCAGGGCCGTACCAGCGGGTCTGATGGCGGGGCAGGCCGCCCAGTCTCGCTCCGCAATAACCCCCGACAACGCGGGCCACGGCGCGCAAGATCAGGAAGAGTGCACCAGCCCAACCCATCAAGCCGAAGGCTTCGATATCCAACGTGGCGCCAGCCAACAGGAAGAACAGGATCATGAATGGCCACTGAATGTGCTCGATCTCATGAAAGGCACGGTCGTGATGGCGGGCAAGATTCCCTATGACGGCCCCCGCGACCATGCCTGCTACCAAAAATGAAACCTCCAGCCAAAGCGCAAGGCCCGCCGTAAGAAAAACTATGCCCACTGCTTCTGCCTGCATTGGCTCTCCCGGTTTCAAACGGCCGGTAAGGTAAGCGGATGGCACGCCCAGTGCGGTACCCAACAAAATAGCCCCTCCGAAATCCCACATCGCTGTGGTCGTGACGGTTGCCCAGCCATCCGAATGACCGGCTAGGACCAGGGTGATACTGAATACGATCAGACCCCAAGCGTCATCAATTGCGACGACGCCCTTTAATGTCTGGGTGAAGCTATTGGACACTCCAGATTGCTTGATCACGTCTGTCATGGCGGCCGGAGCTGTAGCTGTAGCAATTGCCGCCAGCACCAGCGCCAACCCGAAGGGTACGCCGATTGCGGTTAATCCAGCAGACACGATAACAAGGGTTGCAACCACGATTGAAATCGAAATCGT
This sequence comes from Ruegeria sp. B10, assembly GCF_056539825.1. Classification (NCBI taxonomy): domain Bacteria; kingdom Pseudomonadati; phylum Pseudomonadota; class Alphaproteobacteria; order Rhodobacterales; family Roseobacteraceae; genus Ruegeria; species Ruegeria sp. B10. The sequence goes on along the minus strand of NZ_JBQFVP010000002.1, from coordinate 290,672 downwards.
CAGAATGGCTTGGCCGTGTCGAACCAGGTTCTCGCGGGTCAAAGATCCTCCAAGAAGGAACGCGACCATCGTCAAGGCCACAATGGAAATCTCGTCGAACCACAATGCAACGTTGAGTGGGATCAACCCCATTCCGGCGTTCCCGGCGATCAGACCGAGGAAAAGTAAGGTTGTAACACGAGGAAGATGCGTGGCCCGGCCCAGTTGATCGGCCGCCAATCCGGCAAGAAAGAGGACACCAAGGGTAATCAGAAAGCCGGCAATGTGCATAGAAACCCAAGCGTTAAGTTCTTGTCTAAACTACTCTAACTCCAACACTGCCTTCTAGGAACCGATGTCGGACAGAATGCGGGAGTCCCGACGCAGCTTTGGCCGAAGACCTGAAAAATAAGGGATATTGATCTGTATTAAGGCGAAAGCGTGCCGCAAGTGGCACAATGACTCATTCAGGAAATGAGGAGGAACTTTCGATGCCGACAAAGAAAACTAACACAAACAGCCCGACCTCACTGTTGGATGTTTTCAAGCAAATGCAGCCATCCGTTTCTGGCAATCCGGCCTTCGGGGCCCAGATCGAACAATTTTGGGACGCGCAAGAAAAATTGCTCGAAGAAACAGAGGCCTTTGCGCAGCATTGGTTCGAACGGCGTCATGAGGCGGTCCGGACGGCTCTACAAGCTGCACGCAATGTGTCTTCCGCGAACCCGTCCGATCCATCGAAAGCCTTCCAGAGCATGGCGGAATGGCAGCGCCATTCGGCTGAGCGGTTGGTTGCAGACGCGCAGGAATGGTTCGAAACCGTGTCCCGTTGTGCATCTTATGTCGCTGAAACAGAAGCTGAAGCTGTTGAGAAAACAGTTGGTGATGTTGCCGCCGCTACAAAGAGCGCGGGGAAATCCTCGAAATCTGAGCCTGTGTAGGTTTCCTGCTGCCGAAATACCAAACTGAAATCATCTGAGCAGTAGATAGGAGGTCAAATGTACAAGAATATCCTGATCCCGGTTGCTCTGGACAAAGAACACGACACTCAAGCGTCGTTTGCGGCCGCGCGCCAATTGGCTGATGCCGACGCTATTTTCACCGTTGTGCACGTCCAAGAGCCTATTCCGGCGTATGTAGGGTCTCAGATTCCAAGCGAGGTGCTTGCACATACGCGGCATGAGATACTGGAGAACCTGCATCAGACTGCCTCTGAAATTCCAGACGCGAAGGCACAGCTCATCTCCGGGCATGCGGGGAGGGCTATTGTCGACTTCGCAAATCAGAACGACGTTGATTGCATCGTCTTAGCGTCGCATAAGCCCGGATTCGAGGACATATTTCTAGGTTCCACTGCGAACAGAGTGGTGCATCATGCCAAGTGTTCGGTTCACGTAATTCGGTGATCAAAAGCTAGCGATACGAGATTCTTTTGTAATGGCCCCTTACTTGCTGAACCAAAATAAAGGCTTGTCAGAGGAACTTGTCTTGAGTCGGGTAGGGGGCTTTTGTAGCCCCTGCTCGTGAAAAGACGAGTTCCCTTCAAATGTTTTAAAACCAGCCCAGAAATCATTCTCTTGGCGGTGATGCTACGTGTTTGGTTTCCTCTGTTGCTTCGGAATGTGGGAGACCTGATGCATGAGCGTGGCATCGAAGTCAGCCACAAGACCGTGCGGTAGTGGTGGAACTGGTTTAGCCCGATTTTCGCATCAGAAATTCGGATAAAACGGATCCAGCAGTTGCGGGCATACCCAAAATTGAAATGGCATGTCGACGAAGTGTTTGTTGAGATCAATGGAAAGCGGCTAGACCTGCGGAGTGTCGTTGATCACGAAGGAGAGGTGTTCGAAGCTGTCGTTACCAATCGCTGAAACAAGCAGGCAGCATTGAAATTCCTCAAGAAATTTAAGAAGCGCTTTGTTGTTGCGGAAAATATGGTCACGGTTTCTTTCGTATCATATCGGGCTGCTCTTAGAGAACTTGGTGCCAAGGGAAAACAACAAACGGGCAGTTGGCTCCACAACCGCGTTGAGAATTCGCACCTTCCTTACCGACGACGACAATCCGCTTGCCGTTACTTAAACTTGTCAATTTGCGTCGGGTTGGTTCTCCGGGCGCGCCTTATCAAAAGCGGCAAGGGACAGTGCGTGTTTTTCGATCTCGAGCAGTCGCGGAAAGTGTGTCATGTTCACCCCCCCAGCGATGCGCGTTATAGAGCTGGGGGACAAAGCAGATATCGGCGAGGGTTGGGGTGTCTGTGAAACTGAAACGGGTGTTTTGCGGCAACAGCGCCTGGTAGGCGGCAAACCCCTCGGTCATCCAATGGTGGAACCAATCGGTCTGTCCGGCAGAGTCCATTCCCATTTGGGATTTGAGGTAGGTCATGACCCTCAGGTTGTTCACCGGTTGGATGTCCATCGCGATGGCGTGCGCGGCGGCCTGGACTCGCGCGCGCAGCTGAGGGTGGGCTGGAAGTAAACTAGGTTCTGGCGCGATGACCTCCAGATAGTCGATGATTGCCAGCGATTGAGTCAGGGTCGTGCCGTCCTCAAGAACCAGAGTTGGAACACCCTTGCCGGGATTGAGCGTGGTTTAACCGGGTTCGCCTTGCTCTCCGGTGACCAGATCGACCGGGCAGTAAACGTAGCTGAGGCCCATGAGGTTCAAGGCGATGCGAACCCGATGCGGAGTGGTCGAGTGCCAGTAGGAATAGAGTTTCATGATATCATCCCTTCATTGCCGCAGCATTGTTACATTTGTAACGAAATTCAACCTGAAAAAATGCAACGTGAAACTGGTGTTTATCTGAGGCCGATTTCATGGTCGCTCCGAACTCTCTATGTTGACAAGATCGGGGTGTTGCTATGACAAGCAGAAGGGGTATGCGTGAACTTGAAGTTGTGTCCTTATATGACTGTAGCGCATACTAAAACTTCGTGCAGCGGTCCGCCCGAGATAACATCTGTCAACCTAAATAAGGGGTCTTGAAATATGAACATAGCCTGCTGGTCTGGCCCCAGAAATCTGTCCACTGCGATGATGTATGCTTTCGGCGCGCGCGAGGATTGCGCCGTCTGGGATGAGCCATTCTACGCGGCCTATCTGGCCGAGACCGGGCTGGATCATCCGATGGGCGAGGAGATCGTTGCTGCCGGCGAAACGGACCCCCTTCAGGTCGGGCAGGGTTGCGCAGCGCAGCCGCCCGAAGGCAAAGCGCATATCTACCAGAAACACATGACCCAGCATATGGTTTGGGGCTTGGATCAGCCCTGGATGGACGGGCTGAAACATATCTTCCTGATCCGCCACCCCGCGCGTGTGCTGGCCAGCTATGCCGCAAAACGCGAAAACCCGACGCTTGAGGATATTGGTTTTGTGCAACAGGCCGAGATCTACAATCTGATCCGCGCGCGAACCGGTGCAGGCGTGATCGTCGACAGCTATGATATTCGTCAGGCGCCCGAACAGATGTTGCGGAAACTATGTGCGGCAATTGATCTGCCCTTTGACCCGGCCATGTTGTCTTGGCCTGCTGGCGGCCATCCCTCGGACGGCGTGTGGGCCAGCCACTGGTACGGGGCCGTACATGCCTCAACCGGTTTTGCGGGCGCTGAGGGGGCGCTCCCGACCTTGCCGCCCGCGCTTCAATCCATATGCGACGCGGCAATGCCGTATTATGAGCGGCTCAGGTCGGATGCACTTGTTCTGGAAGGTGATGCATGACAATCGAACTCTCAACACATGACGCGGAATACGACGCCCGCAACGAGGACCTGAAAATCTGGGTCGATGGCGCGCTTGTTCACAAGGATGAGGCCAAGGTCTCGGTCTATGATTCCGGCTTCATGCTGGGCGACGGCATGTGGGAAGGGCTGCGGCTCTATGATGGATGCTGGGCCTTTTTTGACGAACACATGGATCGGCTGTTTGACAGCTGCAAGGCCGTGTCTTTGGACATCGGCAAAACGCGCGAGGAAATTCGCGAGATTTTGGACGCCACCGCCGCCGCCAATGGTGCGACAACCGATGCCCACGCGCGGCTGATGATCACGCGCGGTCGCAAGGCCAAGCCGTTTCAGCATCCCAAGCTGTCGCGCTGGGGGCCGACCATCGTGGCCATCGTCGAGCACTCCAAACCCGCCGAGGCGTTGACCGCGCGGGGGATACGTCTGGCGACTGTGCCGCAGGTGCGAGGATTGCCGACCAGCCAGGATGCGAAGTTCAACAGCCACTCCAAATTGAACTGTGTCATCGCCTGTTTGCAGGCCGAACAGGCAGGCGCGGATGAGGGACTGATGCTGGACCCTCATGGGTTTGTAAACACCACCAACGCCTGCAATTTCTTTATCGTGCGCAAGGGTGAGGTTTGGACCTCGACCGGGGATTACTGCATGAACGGGGTGACCCGACAGAAGGTGATCGACCTGTGCCGCGCCAACGACATACCGGTTTTCGAAAAGAACTACTCACTCTACGAGGCCTACGGCGCGGATGAGGCGTTTCTGACCGGCACCTTCGGCGCGCAAACCCCAGTGGCCGAGATCGACGGCAAACAGATCGGAGAGGGCAAGGCTGGTCCGATGACATTGCGGATTCGCGCGCTCTACAAGGAACTGGTCGCCCGGAACGTGGCCGCGCAAACGTGATCCTTGGCCAACCAGCGGGGTCGTGATCGCGCTGTTTGGGGTGCCCTGCCTCAAGGAAAGTAAGTGCCATTTAGTGCGGATAAAAAAGAAATTTTCATCTGGTCTAGGCGTTCAACAATATCTATGATAGCGCTAACTTTGAGGCGCGAGCAGCCGCCATCAGACGTAAACGCTAAGGCATCCGCCGCCTTGGGTGGTGTTGGGACCTGTTCGGCGGTCATATGAGCGCAGTAACTTGGGGCGGTCTTCAAGACTGCCTTTGGATAGGACCGGAGTTGTCGCGACACTGCGCGACCCGCAGGGGAAAAGGGGAGGCGCTTTGCAGATCGAACAGGTGCGGTTGCAGGACAGAAACATGTCCGTCAGCCTTCTGAACTACGGTGCAATCACCCAAGGTTGGTGGTTAGATGATACGCCGTTGATCCTCGGATATGACGAACCTCAGGCCTATCTGCGCGACCCCTTTTATCATGGGGCAATTGTCGGGCGGGTGGCAAACCGGATCAAGGGCGCGAGCTTTGAACTCGCGGGTACGCGATACAGGCTGGATCCGAACGAGGGCGCCAATACCCTTCATAGCGGGGCCGAGGGCCTGTCCCGCCAAATCTGGACACTGCAGGAACTTTCGGATCGTGAGGCGGTGATGACTTACCTCTCAACCGATAGCGAAGGCGGCTTTCCGGGCGAGGTCAGGTTTGAGCTGCACGTCTCGCTCAGTTTTCCCAATCTGATGTATACCATCACGGCCCAGCCGGATCGGCCAACACCGATCAGCATCGCGCAACATAACTACTACACGCTTGGCAGTCCTATGGGCGTTGAAGATTTCACCCTGCAGGTGAATGCCGGGCATGTGCTGGAGACGGACGCGCAGGGTGTGCCAACCGGCAACCTAAAAGACTTAGAGAACACGGGGCTGGATTTCACGCAGCCGGGTCGCCCGGGCAAAAACGTCGATCATTTCTACGTGTTCGACAACGACCGCGATACGCAGCAGCCGATCGCCAAGATTGACGCCGTAAATGGGCTGGGACTGCACGTGTTTTCCGATCAGCCCGGGGCGCAGGTCTATTCTGCTGGTTCATTGGGGGTACCGTTTCACTCCGGCGCTGGTCTGTGTATTGAGCCATCAGGCTATCCCAACGCGCCCAACATCAACGCGTTTCCAAGCATGGTTTTTTCACCTGAGCGGCCCTATCATCAGACACTTACACTCAAACTCACAGGGACCTAGGCATGAGGGTATTTTCGGCGATTGGAATGATGGGATTGGCCTCGGCCGCACAAGCGCTAGAGCTTGGCCCACCTCCCGAATTCGCGGAACCTGATCTGGCCGTTGTCGAGTTGGGGCAGTTGCTCTTTTACGATCCCATCCTGTCCGGCAACCGAAATATCAGCTGCGGGTCCTGTCACCATCCGCGTTTGGGCACGTCAGACGGGTTGTCGCTCGGCGTGGGTGAGGGCGGCATCGGGCTTGGCATGACACGGGCAATGGACCCGGAAAACCGCCCGGAACAGCGCATTCCCCGCAACTCTCCGGCCCTGTGGAACCTCGGCGCGGACGAGTTCACTGTCTTCTTCCATGACGGGCGGCTTGAGGCCGACCCAAGCCGCCCCAACGGCATCCGCACTCCGCTTGGAACGCATATGCGGCCGGGGTTCAAATCCGCCCTCGCGGCGCAGGCCATGTTCCCGGTGCTGTCGCCGGACGAAATGGCCGGTCATTACTCCGAGAATGAAATAAGCAAAGCTGTGCGCCTGGGTCTGCTGACACAAGAGGGCGGGGCCTGGGACCTGATCGCCGCGCGTGTCGTGGCTATTCCAGAATATCAGACGCGGTTCGAAGACGCACTGCCGGGTGAGGAGATCACCTTTACGACGATTGCCAACGTCATAGCCGATTTCATCGCCTTCGAATGGAGGGCCGACAACAGCCTGTTTGATCAGGCGATGCGCGGAGAGGCCGAGCTGTCGCCCGAGGCCCAGGCTGGATTGGATCTGTTTTACGGTGAAGCGGGGTGTAGTTCCTGCCATTCAGGTTGGCTCCAGACGGATTACGGGTTCCACGCCATCGCCATGCCTCAGATCGGGCCGGGAAAAGGTGCGCGGTTCGAAAGTCACGCTCGCGACGATGGTCGCATGCGGGTGACCGGTGAGGCCGATGATGCCTTTGCCTTTCGCACACCGTCACTGCGCAACGTGACCCTGACCGCCCCTTATGGCCATAGCGGAGCCTATGCCGAGTTGGAGGATGTGGTGCGCCACCACCTTGATCCGGTGAGGTCGTTGCAGCGGTATTCGCTGGAACAAGCAAGTCTGCCCGCGTTTCCGGGGGCCGATGATCAGCGGGCTTTGGTTGAAACGACCGAGGCCATCGCTGCTGCCAATAGCTTGGAGCCGGTTTCGTTGAGCGACGATGAGGTAAACGCGATCCTCAGTTTTCTGAACACCCTTGAAGACCCGACCCAAAGGCTTGGTGTTCCCGAAACCGTTCCCAGCGGGCTGCCTGTGGATCAGTGATGGAGGCGGATGATCTGGTTGGCGTCATACGCCTGCCAGTCGCCTGTGGAGCCATCCGGCCAGATCATCCGCAGCTCGACCGCCTCAGCCGATCCCAGGCCGAAATGATGCAGGCCTGACGTCCCCCCTGCATGGCCTCCGCCAATGGTGATTTCGCGGGTCTGCAAGCCCGACGGCGTTCGCATCTCGATAAACCCGCCCACCGCAGCACGGTTGGAGGTGTTCTGAGAGACATCGACAAGAACCCAGTTTCCAGCGGTAGTTGTGTTCTGGTGAACCTCCAACGGCGCGCCCCGGTTGACGACCACCAAATCCAGTTGGCCATCATTGTTCAGATCGACCAACGCGCCGCCCCGTGACTTGGCCATCGAGGCCACGCCCGCCTCGGCGGCGGCTTCGACAAAGGACCCATCAGGCTGTTGCAGCATCAGATTATTCGGGTCGTTCAAGGCCGCTACCGGCATCTGTTCGACATTTCCCTTGGTCACGAAAATATCGTCCAGCCCGTCGTTGTTGGCGTCTCCGAACTGCGCATGCCACCCGGTCGAAGGCCGCCCGTCGCCGCCGACATGCGGTCTGTGCGCGGTGGTGCCTTTCTCATAGGTCGCATCGCGCCAGGTGGGGCTGTCATTTGAGGGGTCAAATACCTGAAACTTCTGGTCGCCCATCGACGTCAGGTAGACATCGGAGAACCCGTCCCCCGTGAGATCGCGCGAGGCGATCCCCATTCCCCAGATCGAGTAGGGCAACCATCCGTCGTCCTCGGTGTAAAGGCGCGGTTCCGCCTCCATCGCCCAGAGCTGCTCTTGCCCGTCGCGCACGTAGTAGTGGCGATCATTGCTGACCCGCAGGTCCGCCCGACCCGTGCGCGCCCAGTCGGAGAACAGGATCGACAATGAACAATAGCCCGGCTTCAGCGGCACCGGCGCGCCGAAACCTGCTCCTTCAGGACGATAAAGGAGCGTCGGACCGCAGGTCTCGAAAGGACCCTCGGGGTCAAAACGGTCGACATAGGTGCCGAAGGCCAGCGTTGGCAGCGTCTCGCCGTCCTCCCACGTGGCCGAGAAACCAGTGCTCCAATGATCATCTGATTGGAAGTTCAGATCGGCAAAAGGGGTAAACTGGCAGTCAGGCTGGCCTTGCAACAAAAGGTCCTCACCAACCCTCAGAACCGCCAGATCCTGAAAGCCGTCACCGTCGATATCCAGTGGATAGGCCCCGGTCACACCGGTCAGTGACAGCGCCTCTGGCGTGTCGACGCGGAAAGAGAGATCGCCGTCCGAGGTGTTGTGGAACAGCTGCGATGTGTTTGACCCACCTGCAGCGAAGAGGTCGGGCAGGCTGTCGCCGTCGCAGTCGAACACCGCAACGCCTCCGCCCACGAAATGTTCCCAGCCGCCGTCATAGACGTGTGCGGCAACCTCGATCTGTTGAAAGCTTGGTACGGGCTGATCGGCCGCAACAGCTGTGGCGCTTGCCAGTAGGAGGGCGCACTCACGATGCATGGGTCGGCATCTCGCGTATCTTCAAGGTTGAGACTTGTTCGATGGCATAGGCAATGGCGCCTTTGGCCCACATGGTGTCATCCCACTGGTTGACCTTGATGTCGGGCAGGGGGGCATCGACGTGGACCACCCCCTTACGTATCCGCTCCATCACGCTGTCGGAATAGAGGTGCTGAAAGCTGACCTGACTGCCCGAGATGATGATGCATTCGGGATCGAACAGATTGATCAGGTTCGAAACGCCCATGCCGAATATCTGACCGGCCCGATCTAGCACGGACAAGGCATGTTGATCACCGGACTGCGCGTTGTCATGCAGGTCGGCAATGGTGATCTGGTCGCGATCCTGACCGGCAATCGAGGCCTCTCGGATCAAGGCGTATTCCCCGACATAAGCTTCAAGACATCCGTGCTGGCCACATTGGCAGAGCGCCCCGTCCAGTTGTACCTTGGTATGGCCAAATTCGGCCCCGCATCCGCGTTCGCCTCGGTAGAGCTTGCCGCCCAGCACGATCCCTAGGCCGACACCGTGTTCTATCGTGATAACAAGGAAGTTTCGCAGCCCCTTGCCAAGCCCGAACAATTGTTCCGCCTTTGCAACAAGATTTGCGTCGTTTTCAATGAAGACTGGGCAATCAACCTCTTGCTGCAGAAGCGGGCCAAGGGGCACGTTTCGTTCCGAGATCGAGGAGGACCAATGGACAAAGTTGTGCTCGGCATCAATCAGGCCCGCGATCCCGATCGAGACCCCTGCGATATCCGACATCGAAACGGACGCAGCCGCGCAGGCGCTTTCCAGCGCCTTTCGAATGGTTTTTGCAAAGTCGAGCGGGGTCATACAGGCTTCGACCAGCGGGTATTTGATCGACGCAATCTCGAGCCCTTCGAAATCTGCGATCAGAACCGAGACATAGTGGCGAGTGACCTTGAACCCCGCGATCAGCAATGATCCACCGTTCAACTTAAGCAAAACACGGGGCCGCCCGCGCCGAGGAGATCCAGACTGAGGATCGCCTTCAACCTCATGGATCAGCCCCGCAGACAACAGGTCTGCCGTTGCGGTGGTAACGGTGGCGGGGCTGGTCTGCAAAGCACCCGCAATATCAATGCGCGAGATCGCCCCCTTGCGGCGGATATGCTCCAGCACGCGCAGCCGCGTTACGTTCCGCTGCTCGGTAGAGATAGAAGAGGCTTTGTTTTTCAGCATCTTGCCCTCGCGAATCTCATCTTGGCATTCACCTTAGTCAGATTCTCATGTTAGCGATAGCATAAATATTTTGCCGACTGAAATAAATGTGCTACTCAGGTAGGTGAAGTCCTCGAATCACTTCAATGGGACTCGAACAACCGGGAGGAAAAAAATGAAGAAATTCCTAAGCATTTCAGTCGCAGCGGCCCTTATGGGTACGGCTGCCTTTGCTGAAACCGTCGTTGGCGTCAGCTGGTCGAACTTTCAGGAAGAGCGTTGGAAGACTGACGAAGCCGCGATCAAATCCGCGCTTGAGGCAGGTGGTGCCGAGTATATCTCTGCCGACGCGCAGTCGTCTTCTGCCAAGCAGCTGGCGGACATTGAAAGCCTGATCGCCCAGGGCGTGGACGCTCTGATCATCCTCGCGCAAGACTCGCAGGCGATTGGCCCGGCTGTTCAGGCCGCTGCGGACGAAGGCATCCCGGTTATCGCATATGACCGCCTGATCGAAGATGACCGTGCATTCTACCTGACCTTCGACAACGTCGAAGTCGGCCGCATGCAGGCCCGCGCGGTGTTCGAAGCTATGCCCAAGGGCAACTACGTCATGATCAAGGGTTCTCCGACCGACCCGAACGCAGACTTCCTGCGTGGCGGTCAGCAAGAGATCATTCAGGCCGCTGTCGACAGCGGTGACGTTGTAATCGTCGGCGAAGCCTATACCGATGGCTGGCTGCCAGCGAACGCACAGCGCAACATGGAGCAGATCCTGACGGCAAACGAAAACAACGTGGACGCCGTGGTTGCCTCGAATGACGGTACTGCCGGTGGTGTTGTTGCTGCGCTGACGGCGCAGGGCATGGAAGGTATCCCTGTCTCGGGTCAGGACGGTGACCATGCCGCGCTGAACCGCGTCGCGCTGGGCACCCAAACCGTGTCCGTCTGGAAAGACGCGCGTGAGCTGGGCAAAGCCGCAGGCGAGATCGCAGTCGCGCTGAGCGGTGGCACGGCCGCAGGAGATGTTGAAGGCGCGGTCAGCTGGACGTCGCCCGGTGGCACCGAGATGACTTCGGTCTTCCTGGCACCGGTTCCGATCACAAAAGACAACCTCTCGGTTGTTGTGGACGCAGGCTGGATTCCGTTGGAAGACCTTTGCCAGGGCGTGGAAAACGGCCCAGCCCCCTGTAACTAAACTACTAAAATTCCCGGCCTGCGTAGGCGGGCCGGGATCCAAATCGCTGAACATGAAAGATCGGATATGACCGAAACTTCGTCTCAGCCGGTACCCCAGAAAAGCAAGCAAAACTTGTTCCAGCAGCTTGAGCTGGATATGCGGCTATTGGGTATGATCGGCGCGTTTATCATCCTTTGCATCGGGTTCAATATCGTCACGGATGGGCGTTTCCTGACCCCGCGCAACCTGTTCAACCTGTCCATTCAGACCGTGTCGGTTGCGATCATGGCCTGTGGCATGGTGTTCATCATCGTGATGCGCCACATCGACCTGTCTGTCGGCGCCTTGCTGGCAACGACATCCGCCGTGATGGCCATGACCCAAACCGAGCTGTTGCCGAACATGCTGGGCATGGGCCTGAACAACCCGGCCACATGGGCGATCACTCTGGTCGTTGGGCTTGCGGTTGGAACCCTGATCGGGGCCTTTCAAGGCTGGATGATCGGGTACCTGACAATTCCCGCCTTCATCGTGACCCTCGGTGGGTTTCTGGTTTGGCGCAACGTCGCCTGGTACATGACCGATGGCCAGACCATTGGCCCGCTGGATAGCACATTCCTGATGTTCGGCGGCACCAACGGAACGCTTGGCACCACGGCCAGCCTTTTGTTCGGCCTTGCCGCCACAGCCGCCGCGATCTGGGCGCTCTGGAGTGCGCGTCGGTCCAAGGCCGCACATGGTTTCCCGGTCAAACCCGTCTGGGCTGAAACAACGCTGGCCGGGATCATCGGCATCGCGATCATGGGCTATGTCTTCATCGTCAACAGCTACGCCATTCCTACCCGCCGGCTCGAGCGTATGTTCGAAGCGCGTGGTGAGATCATGCCTGAGGGTCTGGTCGTCGGCTACGGCATCCCGATTTCGGTTTTGATCCTGATCCTGGTAGCTGTCACGTTGACAGTCGTGGCCCGCAAGACCCGGTTCGGCCGCTATATCTTTGCAACTGGCGGCAATCCCGACGCGGCAGAGCTTTCGGGCATCAACACCCGCATGATGACCGTCAAGATCTTTGCCTTGATGGGTTTCCTTTGCGCACTGTCTGCTGTTGTGGCTTCGGCCCGTCTGGCCAACCACTCGAACGACATTGGTACGCTGGATGAGCTGCGCGTTATTGCTGCAGCCGTGATCGGCGGGACCGCTCTGTCCGGTGGTCTGGGGACGATCTATGGTGCGATTCTGGGGGCCCTGATCATGCAGGCGCTGCAATCGGGGATGGCCATGGTAGGTGTGGATGCACCGTTCCAGAACATCGTCGTCGGTGCTGTGCTCGTCCTGGCTGTCTATATCGACATCGTCTATCGCAAACGTCTGGGAGCGAAATGATGCAAGCTGAAGAAACGCAGAACACAAACTCGGGTCGCGGCTCTGGCAAGCCGCCTCTGGTCGAAATGAACGACATCTCGATTTCCTTCGGGGGCATCAAAGCGGTGGATCACGTGTCGGTCGACCTCTACCCCGGCGAAGTTGTGGGCCTGCTGGGCCATAACGGGGCAGGGAAGTCCACGCTGATCAAGGTCCTGTCCGGCGCCTACCAGATGGACAGCGGCGAGATTCGGATCGACGGTGAAAAAGTCGAGATCAACAACCCTCGGGACGCGCGGGCCAACAATATCGAGACGATTTATCAGACGCTCGCTTTGGCCGACAACCTCGACGCCAGCTCGAACCTGTTTCTCGGGCGCGAGATGGTGACACCAATGGGCTTGGTCAACGATGCCGCGATGGAGGCCGAGTGCCGCAAGATCATGGGTCAGCTGAACCCGAACTTCCAGAAGTTCAATGACCCGGTCTCGGCCCTGTCTGGCGGTCAGCGCCAGTCGGTGGCGATTGCCAGGGCGGTGTATTTCAACGCGCGCATCCTGATCATGGACGAACCCACAGCCGCATTGGGCCCGCATGAGACCCAGATGGTTGCGGAACTGATCCAGAAGCTCAAGGCGCAGGGGATCGGGATTTTCCTGATCGACCATGATGTGCATGCTGTGATGGAACTGTGCGATCGGGCTTCGGTCATGAAGAACGGTCAATTGGTCGGAACCGTAGACATCCCCGATGTCACCGATGATGACCTGCTGTCGATGATCATTCTGGGCAAAAAGCCTGGCGAAAAGACTGAGTGAGGGAAGACAATGGCGAGTGGTTTCTTTCAAGAGATCGAAAAGATCCGGTACGAGGGCGAAGACAGCAAGAACCCGCTCGCCTTCCGTCACTACGATCCGGATGAAGTCATCATGGGCAAACGCATGGAGGATCACCTGCGTTTCGCCGTCGCGTGGTGGCACTCGTTCGCCTGGGAAGGCGGCGATCCGTTTGGCGGCCCAACGCTTGAGCGTCCCTGGCATCCGCAGGACGATATGGGCCGTGCTAAAATGAAAGCCGACATCGCGTTCGAGATGTTCGATATTCTCGGGCAGCCCTATTTCTGCTGGCACGATGCGGATATCCGACCCGAACAGGGCAACTATGCGGATAACCTGAGAACTCTGGAAGAGATTACCGACTATATCGGTGAGAAGATGCAGGTCTCGGGCACAAAGCTGCTTTGGGGGACCGCCAATATGTTCAGCCATCGCCGCTGGATGGGTGGTGCCAGCACGAACCCTGATCCGGACGTGTTTGCCTTTGCTGCCGCCACGGTGAAATCCTGCATCGACGCGACTCACAAGCTGGGGGGGGAGAACTACGTCCTATGGGGCGGGCGTGAAGGCTATGAGACGTTGCTCAACACCGATATGGGGGCTGAGCTTGATCACATGGGCCGGTTCCTGAACATGGTGGTCGAGTACAAGCACAAGATCGGCTTCAAGGGCGCCATTCTGGTCGAACCCAAGCCGCAGGAACCGTCCAAGCATCAGTACGACTACGACGCCGCCACTTGCATCGGCTTCCTTCGCAAGTACGGCCTTGAGGACGAAGTCAAGCTGAACCTCGAACAGGGGCACGCCATTCTGGCCGGTCACAGCTTTGAGCATGAGATCGCAACTGCGACGACTGAAGGCATGCTGGGTTCCATCGACATGAACCGCAATGACTATCAGTCGGGTTGGGATACGGACCAATTTCCCAATAACACGCCCGAGGTTGCCTTGGCCTACTATCATATCCTCAAGGCCGGAGGCTTCACCACAGGCGGGACCAATTTCGACGCGAAAATCCGCCGTCAGTCGATCGACGCCGAGGATCTGATCGCCGCGCATGTGGGCGGTATGGATATCTGCGCGCGCGGTTTGAAAGCGGCTGCCGCCATGATCGAAGATGGCGGGCTAGAGGCCGCGCTGGAGGACAGATACGCGGGCTGGTCGACGGAAGCCGCACAATCCATGCTGTCCTCTGGTCTGGATGAGATCACGGCCCGCGTCTTGGCCGAGGATATCAACCCGCAGCCTCGCTCTGGTCGGCAGGAAATTCTCGAGAACTACGTCAACCGGTTCGTCTGAACCGTTTCGTTTGGGCGGACTTCCCGACCAACAACTCTTTCAAAGGCCCGCTGCACGATCTAAGTGCGCGGGCCTCTTTGTGGTTATTCGCTCTGAACGACCTGTTGATGAACCTCGATCACATTGCCTTCTGGGTCTTGAAAGAAGACCTGATGCCATTCTTTCGCGAAGGTGGTGCCATAGTCGGAATAGGGGATGCCACGCTCGTCCAGCAGCTTCAGGAACGCGGGCAGGTCATCGGTGCGAAAGGCGATATGGCCGCGTTCTACTGGGTTGATCACCTGACCGTTTTTGAAGGCAACGTCAAAGGCGCGTTCGGCCAGATGCATCTGCATGTGGCCCTCGGTTGCAAAGCGGATCTTGCCGTCATAACCGCTGTCCTCATTGGCCTCGGTCCGTGGGAAATTGTCCTGCGGGATATTATCCAGACCCAGCACAATGGTGTAGAAATCGTGCATGCGATCAACATCATCAGCGACGAAGTTGATGTGGTGGAATTCCAGTTTCATGCGCTGCCCTTGCCCTGAACCTTCGGTGTCTTGGGACCTCTAGCATGTCGGTTGGTTTCTGTGGATGACAAATTGACAAGGCGACCCCTTTTCGGGGGGTCGCCCGTTTCTTTATTCGAAGTTGTAGGGCACGCCAGCCTGATTGATGACGCTGTTGTATTCTTGGAAGATGCCGATGATCTTCTGGTGGACTTCGCCTTCCTGAGCAATCTCGTCCCAGAACTCCTTGGCCGCGTTCTCCACTTCGGCCCATTCGCCGGGCGGAACCGAGCGCAGCTCCAGCTTGTCACCATTGGCCCGCAACGCCGCTTCGCCACCCCAGTACCACTGGTTCCGATAGGTGTGCCCGGCTTCGATCCCCGCCATTACGACAGATTTCAGGTGATCCGGCAGCTCGTTCCAACGCTCTTGGTTGGCGAACCACGATCCGATCCATGCGCCCGAGATGTTGTTGGTCAGGAAGTAGTCGGTCACATCAGCCCAGCCGACCGTGTAGTCTTCGGTGATGCCAGACCAGGCCATGCCATCCAGCTCACCTGTCTGAACGGCCACTTCGGCGTCCTCATAAGGGATGTTCACCGGAACCACACCGAACTTGGCAAGGAAGCGACCAGCGGTCGGGAAGGTATAGAGTTTCAACCCGTCCAGATCAGCGACCGAGGTGATCTCCTTCTTGGTGTTGAAATTGCACGGGTCCTGACCGGCGGCAGATAGCCATTGTACTCCGACCTTCGCGTATTCATCGCGCCAGATATCGGCCAGACCGTACTGGTTGAACAGGACAGGAACGTCGAGGATGTGCTTGGTGGCAAAGGGGAAATATCCACCGAACACGCGCAACGGCGTGGGTGAGGCCATCGAGTCATCGTCCGAATGCACGCCGTCAATGGTGCCGCGCTGAAGCGCCTGGAATAGCTCTCCGGTGGGGACGATCTGGTCGGCATAGAACAGCTCGATCTCAAGCTCACCATTGGCGTTGGCGTTGATGTAATCGATGGCCGGTTTGGTCACATGCTCACCCAACGCACCCCCTGCGTAGGTCTGAAAGCGCCATTTGATCGGGGCCTGCGCTTTGACAATTGCGGGCGCTGCCAGCGTCGCAGGCGCGGCCAAAGCTGCAGTGCGTAAAAATCTGCGTCTTGTTGTGGTCATAGTCTTCCTCTCCTGTGCTTTTTGTTGAAATCGAACCGGTTTTTCCGGCTTCTCTTTCTTGTATGCTCAGTTTCCGTAGACGACGCCCGGAAGCCACAATGCAATGTCAGGGAAGGCCATGACCAATCCCAGTGCCACAGCCATCACGCAGACAAACGGGATGATTGAGCGGTAAATGTCTTTGATCGTCACCTCAGGCGGGGCCATGGCCCGCATCAGGAACAGGTTATACCCGAAAGGCGGTGTCATATAAGCGATCTGGCAGGTGATCGTGTAGAGCACGCCGTACCAGATCAGGTCAAACCCAAGCGCGCCGACCAAGGGCACGTAAAGGGGGGCGACGATGACCAGCATGGCTGTGTCATCAAGGAAGGTGCCCATGAGCAAAAAGCTTAACTGCATCAGGATCAGGATGATCCACGGGTTCAGGCCGAGTTGAACGGTAAACAGATTCTCAATTGCTTTGACCGCGCCCAGACCGTCGAAGACTGCCCCAAAGGCGAGTGCCGCGAGGATGATCCACATGAACATGCAGGTGATGCCCAAGGTCTGCTTGATCGAAGTTTCAAAGACCTGCCATGTCATTCGGCGTTTCAAAACGGCCGCCAGAAAGGCCGCGATGGCACCAAGGGCGGAGCTTTCCACCAAAGAGGTCCAGCCATTGACAAAGGGCACCATCATCACGGCGAAGATGCCCAGCGGCAGCAGGCCAGCGCCCAGCAGACGCATCTTTTCGCCCCATGTGACCTCTGCGCGTTCCTCCGCGCTCATCACGGGGCCAAGTGCCGGATTTATGCGGCAGCGGATGGCGATGTAGATGATGAACATCGTGGCCATCATCAGGCCGGGGATCACGCCGGCCAGCCAGAGTTGCCCGACCGGTTGGCGCGCGATCATGGCATAAAGGACCAGCACGACTGAGGGTGGCACCAGAATGCCCAAAGACGATCCGGCCTGTATCACGCCGGTGACCATCAGCTTGTCATAGTTGCGACGTAGCAGCTCGGGCAGGGCGATGGTGGCTCCGATCGCCATACCAGCCACAGACAGCCCGTTCATGGCCGAGATCAGAACCATGAGGCCGATGGTGCCAATGGCCAACCCACCGGACAGGCCGCCCATCCAAACGTGGAACATCCGATAGAGGTCATCGGCAATCCGGGACTCAGACAGGATGTAGCCCATGAAGATGAACATCGGCAGCGTCAGCAGGGGATACCATCGCATCACCTTGATCGCCGCCGCAAAGCCAAGATCGTATCCTCCACGGTCCCCCCATAGGAAGAATGCTGCAACCACAGCGACAAAGCCAATCGCACCAAAGACCCGCTGACCGGTCAGTAGCATTAGCATCATGGTCGAGAACATGAGCGCGGCAATCAGTTCATAGCTCACCCGCGATGCCCTCCTTCAAGGTCTTCGGGGGCCATGTGGACGGGCTCATCATCCTTTTTGCCCATGTCAAAGCCTTTGAGGCGCAGGATGTCCTTGCAAAGTTCCGATATCGCCTGAAGCAGCATCAGAAAGATGCCGATGACCATGATGGTCTTGATCGGCCAGATATAGGGCCGCCAGGCCGAGGAGGAGCGCTCTCCACCATACTGGAACGAATACATCAGGCTGTCCCAGCCACCCCACAGCAGAAAACCAAGGTAGGTAATCAGAAACAAAACGGTCAGCGCGTCGATCTGGCTTTTCTTGCGGTCCGTCCATTCGCCATAGAGCAGGTCCATCCGGACATTCGCGCCCATCTGCATCGCGTAAGGCCCACCCAGCATGTAGTAGGCCACCATCGCGAATTGGGCCATTTCCAGCGTCCAGAGGGACGGCACGAAGAATGTCTTGGAAACTGAGGAATACAGCAGGATCGCCATCATCACGAAGATGCCATACATGATCACGCGACCCAGCATCCGGTTGGCGCGGTCGATGAACCGCACATAAGTCATCATGGGTCCTGTCACGAGAGGCAGACTTTCAGGCGTTTGGGGTCATCAGACCGAACGCAACCATGCCGAGAGCGATGCTGACAGCAGCGCGTGATCCGGGCAATGCATTGGTTTGATTCAGTGTTTTTGCTCACGCTGATATCAGAACGAGATGGTTGGATTCTGTCAAGCACGGCTTCGGCTCAGGGCTTGCAAAACCCGACTCAGTGGTGATTGCCCGAAAATGGCTCGCCTTTTGGGCGAAATGAAACTGTTGACGCTGCGCTGCCATCTGAGAAGGTGACAGAACTCAAACGCCGTCGCAGAGCAGGTAGAACATGGCCAATCAATCCCAAGGCGAAGCCGTTTTCCTGAGTGGCAGCCTGATGCGACATGTCACGCGCATGTCTCTGACGACAAGCATCGGTCTGATGGCGATTTTTGCGGTCGATTTCGTCGACATGGTATTCATCTCGATGCTTGGCAATGACGCGTTGGCTGCCGCCGTGGGATATGCCGGAACGCTGCTGTTCTTCACCAATGC
The DNA here is from genome assembly GCF_056539825.1 of Ruegeria sp. B10. NCBI lineage: Bacteria > Pseudomonadati > Pseudomonadota > Alphaproteobacteria > Rhodobacterales > Roseobacteraceae > Ruegeria > Ruegeria sp. B10. The sequence goes on along the minus strand of NZ_JBQFVP010000002.1, from coordinate 272,029 downwards.
AATCAATATCGGCCTGTCGATCTCGGCCGGAGCGTTAACGGCACGGGCCTTGGGGGCAGGGCGGCCAGAAGAGGCGGGGAAATATGCATCCAGCGTGGCCACGCTGGGTCTGTGCGTTGGGCTGATAACGCCGGTACTGGTGCTTTGGAACCTGAGCGCGTTGTTGTCGTTATTGGGGGCTGAAGGCGAGGTTTTGAGGCTCGCCACACGCTATGTGTCAATCATTTTGCCGACTATGTGGGTGATGGCGATTGCGATGGTAGCAATGGCGGTTCTGCGAGCGCATGGGGATGCGCGGCGATCCATGATGGCCACCATCTATGGCGGCGTGGTGAACGCGGTTCTCGACCCGATCCTGATCTTCGGGGTTGGTTTGGGGCTCGACGGTGCAGCGATTGCATCGGTGCTGGCGCGGATCTGCATGCTCGCCGCTGCGCTTTGGCCCGCCCTGCGCGTCCACCGAGGCTTTGCCCGCCCATCGCTGCGGCAAGTCGCATCCGATCTGAAACCAGTCCGGTCCATCGCGATCCCGGCCGTGCTGACCAATGTGGCAACGCCGATCGGCAATGCCATCGTGGTTCGTGAGATTGCCGAGTACGGAACGGATGCGGTGGCCGGAATGGCTGTGATCGGGCGGCTTTTGCCTGTGGCGTTCTCGGTCATCTTTGCGCTGTCTGGGGCAATCGGTCCCATCATCGGGCAAAACTTCGGGGCCGAGCAGTTCACCCGCGTGCGCGAAGCCTTTCTGGCCGGCATCAAATTTACTGCGATCTACGTTCTTGGGATGGCGGCGGTCCTTTTCCTGTTGCGCGCACCAATCGCGGATTTGTTCGCGGCCGAGGGCGAGACCCGCGTGCTGATCTACCTGTTCTGCGGGCCTCTGGCGCTGGCGTCTTTCTTCAACGGTGTCATCTTCGTCGCCAATGCCAGCTTCAACAACCTTGGCCACCCGGTCTATTCCACATGGATCAACTGGGGCCGCCATACTGTGGGCACTTGGGTCTTCGCCTCAATTGGATCGGCACTGGCCGGGGCGTCCGGAGTTCTTTTGGGGCAGGCTTTCGGCGGCATCATCTTCGCCGCGATCAGTTGGAATTTGGTCGGCCGTGTTGTGTCTAGCTTAGAACGCGCGCAGGAGATCGACCCGTTTGCAGGTCAGAACCGCTTGCATTCTCTGTTTGGCCGTCGCGGCTGGTAGCACGAGGCAGGTGCCGGTGAACCATGGCTCTGCGACTGCCATAGGTTCAACGATCTGTTTGTGGCCGAAACGGTCGAAGGGCGTGACACGCTGACGGAGGTTTGGGGCTCTGGAACGAAAGTTTGCCAGAGTGTTTTGTACGAATAGCTCTGTAGCAACCACAACTGGAAAAGCATCAAAGGAGCCACGGCAAGAGGCAACAAACAGAAAACAATTCAAGATTGATGCCAGACTTCTGGTTTTCTTCTAGATATTGAAAGCTAGTGAAGTGGCAGCCCGTAGGGGAATCGAACCCCTCTTTCCAGGTTGAAAACCTGGCGTCCTAACCGATAGACGAACGGGCCACTGAGCTTTGGCTCACAAGCAAAAATGGCAGCCCGTAGGGGAATCGAACCCCTCTTTCCAGGTTGAAAACCTGGCGTCCTAACCGATAGACGAACGGGCCACGCTAGCTTGTGGAGGGCCTTTTACGGTTTCACCCCGACCCCCGCAAGCCGAAAAATGCAGGGATGCGAAAGTTTTTTGACCTGTCCTGCTGTTGCCTTGAAACTGGTCATTTCGCCTCGGCCGCGTCCTCAAGACGTAGCTGTACGTTTTGGCGACCACCCCATGTGTTCACCTCAAGCCGACCGGCGAAATGAAAGCGCGCTCCGCCGTGATTTGAAAGCTTTTCACCCATCGGCCCGTCGAAGGCTCCGAATGCGATCGCGTCCAGCCCGCCGCCAAGACCATCCGCAAGCGAGAGCTTTAGATGCGCCTCGCCCACCCGTTTGGCAAACCGCACCTGTAGGTCGGGCAGGGCGTAGCGCGGAGCAGGGGCGCTGGCCCCAAAAGGCCCGGCTTTCTCAATTTCTTCAATCAGATCCACTGTCGCGGCGCCGGGCATCAACGCCCCGTCGAGCTTCATGTCCGCCGGACCACCTTGCCCTGCGCCTTGTTTTTCCAGCAGTTCTGACAGGCGCTTCATGGCCGGTTCCAACTGGTCGCGCATCACGGTCAGCCCCGCCGCCATCTTGTGACCGCCACCTTTGACCAACAACCCCTCAGCCGCTAGCCGCTGGATCGAGGCCCCTAGATCAACGCCCGAGACCGACCGCCCTGATCCTTTGCCTTCGTCCCCGTCAAAGCCGATCACAATCGCCGGGCGGTTGGCGTTTTCCTTCAGGCGCGAGGCGACGATACCGACAACGCCCGGATGCCACCCTTCGCCAGCGGCCCAGACCAAGGGTGCGTCCAAACCACGCTCCTCCGCCTGCTCAAGCGCGGCGGCCCTCACGGCGTTTTCGATATCGCGCCGTTCAGTATTCAGCGCATCGAGCCGCTCGGAAAGGGCCCGCGCTTCGTGCAAAGAGTCAGTACTGAGCAGCCGCGCTCCAAGGTCGGCCTGTCCAATGCGTCCCCCAGCGTTCACCCGCGGCCCCAGAAGAAACCCGAGATGATAGCTATTGGGCGCGGCATCCATGCGAGCGACATCCGACAGGGCCACAAGGCCGGGTCGCTGACGGCTTGCCATGACCTTCAAACCTTGTCGGACCAAAGCGCGGTTCGCCTCAATCAGAGGGGCAACATCCGCGACAGTCGCCAGCGCGACCAGATCTAGCAGGGGCACCAATTCCGGTCCCTTGGCCCCAGCCTCCCGCATTTGCCGCCCAGCCTCGACCAGCATCAGGAATACAACGCCTGCCGCGCAGAGATAGCCCAGATCGCCGCTTTCATCCTGCCGGTTCGGGTTCACCACGGCCACGCAGTCCGGCAGGGTCTCACCGCCCAGATGGTGATCCAGCACAATCACGTCCGCGCCCATTGCAGCGGCGATCGGGTCATGGCTCAGCGTACCGCAATCCACGCAGATGATCAGGTCATGCGCCGCTGCCAGCGATTGCATCGCAGGCACGTTCGGCCCATAGCCTTCGTCGATGCGGTCCGGCACATAGAGCGTCGCCTGCAAACCCATCTGTCGCAGCCAGACCAGCAGTAACGCCGCAGAGCTACCGCCATCCACATCATAATCCGCAAAGACTGCGATCCGCTGCTTTTCGCGCACCGCTTTCAGAAACCGGGTCGCAGCGGTTTCCATGTCTTTCATGCTGCGTGGATCAGGCAAAAGCTCTTTCAGCTTTGGTTCCAGAAAACCGGCAGCCTCCATCGGAGGGACGCCCCGCCGCGCCAGCACTTGGCAAACGGCACGCGGCAAACCGGCCTGCTGCACCAGCATTTCAGTCGCGCGCTCAACTTCGGGCGAGGGCCCCACCCAGCGCCGACCTGTCAAAGATTGCTCAACCCCAAGAAAACTCATCGCGCCTCTCATGTGCCAAGGCCGGACCCATTTGGACCCGGCCTCTTCATCTTTTCACAGATACTCTCGCCGAAGGTATCGGCGCAAGCCGCTTAGGCTTCGTCGTGCGACCACATCGGCGTGCGGTAGGACATGCGGCGAACCGACCCGGTTTTCGAGCGCATCAGAAGGGTGGTGGTTTCAACCCAGCCCGGCTCACGCTTGATGCGCGGCAGCAGAGAGCCACCTGTTACGCCAGTTGCGGCAAAGATCACATCCGCCGTCACCATCTCGTCACGTGCATAGACACGGTCAAGATCGGTGATGCCTGCCTTGGCGGCGCGACCACGTTCGTCATCGTTGCGGAACAGCAAGCGGCCAAAAATCTGACCACCCATGCATTTCAGAGCAGCGGCAGCCAGGACGCCTTCGGGCGCGCCACCCTGGCCCATATACATGTCGATGCCGGTGGTTTCGCTTTCGGCGCAATGCATAACACCTGCCACATCGCCGTCAGTGATCAGACGGATCGAGGCACCGGTTTCGCGCACCTCGGCGATCATCGCCTCATGGCGCGGACGCTCCAGGATGCAAACGGTAATATCGGCTGGTTCGCACCCCTTGGCCTTGGCCAATGCCTCAACACGTTCGCGCGGGCTCATGTCGAGCGAGACAACGCCTTCGGGGTAGCCGGGGCCAACGGCCAGCTTGTCCATATACACGTCCGGCGCATGCAGCATCGAGCCGCGCGGGCCCATGGCAATCACGGTCAGTGCGTTTGGCATGTCCTTCGCGGTCAGCGTAGTGCCTTCCAGCGGGTCCAGAGCGATATCCACACCGGGGCCTTCGCCGGTGCCGACCTCTTCGCCGATATAGAGCATCGGCGCTTCGTCACGCTCGCCTTCGCCGATGACCACGACACCCGCGATATCCAGCAAGTTCAACTGCTCGCGCATCGCGTTCACGGCGGCCTGGTCGGCAGCTTTCTCGTCACCACGTCCCACCAGCGAGGCCGAGGCAAGCGCGGCCTGTTCCGCGACCCGCGCTAGGCCCAAGGACAGCAGGCGGTCGTTAAAATCGATTTTGGCAGCGTTCATGCGTTGTATTCCTTTGGCAGGCAATGGCGTTTCGTCTGGCATAGCCTGCGGATGGCGCAGGCTGCAAGGGTTCAGACCTGTTCAATCCGAAGCGCGACAGGCTCACCCGCAACAACATCGGTTGTGCGGAACCCGTCTAGCGCCACGTCCAGAGTGGCCCGCGTGGTTTTGTGCGTGACAATCAAAACGGGGGCTGTGCTGTCGCTGTGGCCGTACTGGCGCATCCGGTCAATCGACACGCCCGCGTCGCCAAGAATGGCCGCGACCTTGGCCAGCGCACCGGGTTTGTCCAGCAAGCCCAGACGCAGGTAATACGGCGCAGGCAGGCCTGTGATGGCTGGGGTGGCGTCTTCAAGGCTGGACGCAGGGCGCCCGAAGGTCGAGATTTTCAGACCCCGTGCCAGATCGCAAACATCGCCCATCACTGCGCTTGCGGTTGGTCCTTCGCCCGCTCCAGGGCCGCGCAGCACCACTTGTTCAACCGCGTCGCCTTCGATCACCACCATGTTGGTGCCACCTTCGAGCTGACCCAGCGGCGAGTCGCTGGGCACGAGGCAGGGCTGCATGCGCTGTTCCAGACCGCGCGCGGTGCGTTGGGCCAGACCCAGCAGCTTGATCCGGTAGCCCATGTCATGGGCCTGATGAATGTCGTCGAGGCTGATTTGCTGGATGCCTTCAATCTCGATTCCGTCGAAATTCGGCTTCGTGCCAAACGCGATCGAGGATAGCAGGGCCAGTTTATGTGCTGCGTCAATGCCGCCCACATCCAGGTTCGGATCCGCTTCGAGGTAGCCCAGTTCGGCGCATTCGTCGAACAGCGCGTTATAGCCTTTTTCCTGCGATTGCATACGGGTCAGGATGTAGTTGCAGGTGCCGTTCATCACGCCCATCACGCGGGTGATTTCGTTTCCAGCCAAACCTTCGGTGAGGGATTTGATCACCGGGATGCCTCCGGCGACGGCGGCCTCGAACCGGATCACGCGGCCTGCGGCTTCGGCCTTCTCGGCCAGTTCCTGACCATGGATGGCCAGCAGGGCTTTGTTGGCCGTGACAACATCTTTGCCGCTGGCCAGCGCGGCCTCGACCGAGGCTTTGGCCGGGCCGTTTTCACCGCCCATCAACTCGACAAACACGTCCACGTCATCGCGTTTTGCCAAGGCTACGGGATCGGTTTCCCACGCATAGTCCGACAGGTTCACGCCCCGATCCTTGCTTGAATCACGGGCCGAGACGGCGACGATTTCAATCGGGCGTCCGGTGCGTGCCTGCAGCAGATCGGCATGACGCCGGACAATCCGGACAACACCCACGCCAACAGTTCCCAAGCCCGCAATTCCAAGCCGCAGCGCCTGTGTCATCCCGTGGGTTCCTTTCGCTCGTACCAGTCTGACTTCGGGCCTTTTGCCCGTTCAGCGCTGCCTTAGCCGGTTCAGGGCACGGGCGCAATCCGTCACGCGTCAGCCGGGGCTGGGAAAAGCCGGTCTCTAGTTGATTTGCGCGTTTTGCAGCGCTTCGGCTTTCTTTGCCAAAGCCTCGCTCTGGGCTGTTAGGTCCTGCTCAACGGCTGAGGCTTCGCTGACCGGATCGGCAGGCGCGCCCAGAACGTTGGGTAGGGGCAAAAGCTTGGGGTAAGGCGCCGTCTTGACCGCGCGGGATTCGCTACCCTCCAACTCGGGGAAGTTGGTGCATCCGGCAAGGGTCAGTATCAGAACCAGAACGGGCAGGCGCTTCATAACAGGTGCTTTCACAAGGGACTGGTCTTGTGATGCCTCTTTTACCCGATCTGTGCAAGCAGGGTTCTATCTGAACACGCGTTCAGATAGTGTCGGTCCATGGCTCGTACACAGGGATCACATTCGGACATAACCGGCCCGCGCATCCGCAAGGCAGCGTTGGGTCTTTTTGCGAGCCATGGCTATGCCGCCGTTTCGATGCGCCAGATCGCCAAAGAGGTCGGCGTTCAGGCCGGGGCGCTATATAATTACACCCCCGACAAGCAAAGCCTGTTGTTTCGCCTGATGCGCGACCACATGCGGGAGCTTCAGCAAGCCTATGATGCGCTTGGTGAAACCGGCGATGCGCAAGAGGCTTTGCGCCGCTTTGTCGGGTTCCACATCCGGTTTCATCTGGAACGCCCCGACGAGGTTTTCATCGCCTATATGGAGCTGCGCAACCTGACGCCGGACAACTTCGCAGAGATTGAGGATCTGCGCCGCGCCTACGAGGATTCTCTGGAGCGGATATTGAGTGAGGGCCAGAAAGCCGGTCAATTCGCGATCTCGGACACTAAGATTGCCACGTTGGCGGTGATCGCGATGCTGAATGGTGTGATGACCTGGTATCGCTCGGGTGGGCGGTTGTCTTTGGACGAGGTCGAGCAGATCTATTGGGACATGGTTCGCCGCGCAGTGATGGCCTGACCCATAATCGGGTCAGGCGTGGCTTTAGTGGGCAGGGCGAATGAAGGTTCCATTGCGCACCTCACGAAATGCCTGTTCCAACTCTGCTCGCGTGTTCATGACGATGGGTCCGTGCCAAGCCACAGGCTCATCAATCGGAGCACCCGAGATCAGCAGAAAGCGAACGCCTTCAGGCCCGGCCTGAACCGTGATCTCATCCCCGGTGCCGAACCGTACCAGAGTGCGGTCTCCGGACATGTCGCGGATATTGACCTCTTGCCCGGCGACTTCCTTTTCCAGCAAAACTCCGGTCGGCTGGGACGCATCGGCAAAGGCCGCCTGACCTTGGAACACATAGGCAAAGGCGCGGCGGTAGGTATCGATCTTGAAGGTCTTTTTGACACCGGCCGGGATCTGAACGTCCAGATATTGGGGATCTGCAGCAATACCGTCCACTGGGCCGGTTTTGCCCCAGAACTCACCCACGATAACGCGCACTGTTGTGCCGTCATCGTCGATGACTTCGGGGATCTCTTTCGCCTGAACGTCCTGATAGCGCGGAGTGGTCATTTTCTGATCCGAGGGCAGATTGCCCCAAAGCTGAAATCCGTGCATCTGGCCCGAAGCATTCCCGTGCGGCATTTCCTGATGCAGAATGCCGGATCCCGCCGTCATCCATTGCACATCACCCGCGCCGAGCGTCCCGCTGTTGCCCAGCGAATCCGAATGCTCGACCGTGCCGGACAGCACATAGGTGATCGTCTCGATCCCGCGATGAGGATGCCAGGGAAAGCCGGCCTGATAGTCTTGCGGGCGTTCATTACGAAAGTCGTCGAACAACAGAAACGGGTCCAATTCGGACGGGTCCTGAAACCCGAAGGCGCGATGCAGCTTGACGCCCGCACCTTCCATCGTCGGTACGGCCTTGCGTGTTTCCAATGTGGGTCTGAGGGACATGGCAACCTCCTTCATTTGTTCGCAGGATGTATGCCCATCCGGGGACTGGTCAATTTGCGCAGAGGCACCATGAATGTGCGCAAATGTAGGGCAGGGGAGGGCCTGTTTATTTCCGCGCAAAGCGGATACACGAAACTGCAGACAGACAGGAGGCAGTCATGCAGGACGAAGTGCTGGCAACGATCGAGGCATCATCCCCAAGACGGGTGGCCGGTGTTGCTATGCTGGGCAGCGTAGGTGTTTTGGTGATTTACGTGGCGCTGGCTTCTCCGCCTGAACTCGTCTGGCAGGTGTTTTTATTGGCGGTTGGTGCAGCGTCTTTGTGGCTGGCTTATCGCGTTTGGATGGCCACTCAGGACAGGATCGAGCTGACTGCATCAGAACTGCGCACCGGATCGGGGCAAGTGATTGCACGGGTCGATGAGATCGAAGCTGTGGACCGAGGTGTTTTCGCGTTCAAACCATCCAATGGCTTTCTGGTGCGAACGCGCGAAAAGGCCAGCAACGTCTGGGCCCCCGGCCTGTGGTGGCGGCTGGGCCGCCGGGTTGGCGTCGGCGGCATGACAGCATCCGCCGAGGCCAAGTTCATGTCAGAGATACTCTCGGCTATGGTGTTACAGCGTTGACGGCTCCACAGTAGTGTTATCTTCAGGAGTACTGTCGTCATGTCCGCTATCAACCGTGCCGTCGTCCACGTTGTTGGCGTCCTTGCATGAGTCTGGCCCTTGGATGAAGGTGTATCCGCGGGGTTGCGTGAAGATGAATTTGTCGATGAAGAATTCGTTGCTGCCGAATCCGATTTTGAACGGACGCACGTAGTGATGCCTTGTCTCGACCAAGATCATCGTGGCGTTATCTGCCATTATTGGAATGCGATCCGAGACTTGATCAACTGTTTCGTTTGACCACCGCGTCAGCCCTTCACCGCGTGTACAGGACCATTCCACAAAGTGACGATCATCAGTGTCTGTGCTTTCGTCGCCAGTGTCCCATCGTACGAAAGAAATCCGCAACGACAACCCGTTGCCTTCACTGATCATGTATCTTTGTAGATCATACATGGATGTGATGTACTGGTCCGTTACCGTGTCTTTCTCTCGGGAAAGAATATCAGCGACAGCGTAGGCCGCTTTCAGGTTGCTGGCACCCTGACGGTATCCATCGAAATAGGTATACGCTGTCCAGACGGACCAGAACAGTAGGGGAAACGTCATAATGGCTTCGATGCTAACGACACCATCTTCTCTCTTTAGAAAGCGTGATGTCACACCGGCCAAGTGTTTTTGAATGAAAGATTTAAGGTTCATGTACAAACACCGTCGTTGCATGAAGTTCGTATTGTCCATCGGGATCTTGCCGAGCAAGCCGACCAAGCGTTGTACCGAAGAACAAGGGAGTGATTTCAACGCACGCGCGTATGATCATCAGCTCGTTGGCCGTTCCAGGTGTAAAAATCTGATCGTCTTTGCCTCGAATCTCTTCAGGCGTATCAACGCAAAATGGCCGATCAAAATTGCCAGTAAGAACTGCACTGCTGTCGAAATGATTGACCCTTGTCATCTCGACAGCCAGGTTTTGCTGACAATCAGGAATGGCGCCGGCCTCTTCGCAGATGATCCGCTTTAACAGATCGTGCGTCCAGGCTGTTTCGCCTTCATAAAGATCAATTCGATTCATGCGGACATCCTGTATCGTGGCATCCAGGGCGCGCTCTAGGTTGGCATGGTTCCAGGCCACAATCCCGATCTCGATTCCGGAATAGGTGGTTATCATGAAGATCGGAAACCACATCACAAATTCGATTGTGGCCATTCCCTTTTCTTCGCGGCGAAACCTTCTCAACACTTTTTTCAGATGTCGGATCATTGGGTCAGCCTCAGATTCTGGATGCTCGCCGCGATATCGTCGAAGACTTCGCCAATCTCGGATCCTGTTGGTGCGAAATATGCGTTTTCATCCGATTTGCAGTACCACAGGAGGTTTCGACCATTGGTGGTGGCCTCGTAGGCGACCGAGAAGATCAGGATGTTTCTTGCGCCGGATTTCGCATAATCGCACATCGCTTCGACCTGATCGTCTTTTCTGGAACGGTTTTCGGTCTCGGTCGCCGCATAATACCAGTTGTATGCATCGCTCGAACCGACGGAATCATACAGCAACTGATAGATTTCGTACCGCGAGGTACGCTCCCACAAGGCGGGCCATGTCAGAGACAGGGCGCTTCCATCTTCATCGAGCTGGCGAACTTCGCCCCTGTCAAGGTTGTCGCAATAGCCGCTGCTGTAGTAATTTCCTCTGCAAAGGTAGACATTGAAAGTGTCGTTTCCGTACGCGTGGTCCTGAAACTCGTCGCGCACCCAGTATCTGCCGCGACTGCTGTCCCAGTATGCCCTGTCCACACCCAGCCACGCATATCTGAAGCTATCGTCGTCTTCGTCATAGTGGTTCACATTGACGGAATAGACTTCTTCGTCTCCATTCCACCAAATACCCGATTGACCATCATTGTATGGCGGTTTCACCCATGTGCGAGAAGTGTTCTCGCCATCGGTCATCAGAACGATAACTTTCATGGTGTCACTACCGACGCTGTCGGCGGGGCGACCCGCAAAATCTGCCGGTATCTGGCCGTTTGCGATCATGTTGGTGACAACGGGGCGGAAGTTTTCGTCCAACAGCGTCAGTGCCCATTTCATGCCGACATTTATCGACGTGTTGTCGCGCGCATAAAACGAGTCAATGTAAGTGTGCAGGTTCGTTTCGTTGTTCTGGTGAACAACAAGCTGACGGCTGGCCTCAGAACGGCATCGTTCGTCGATGCGCGGTGAACTGAACCCACCTGACGGGCGCTGATCCCCGCCGTAGCGAGAATAGTACAACGATTGATTGTAGGTCTTTGAAAGATCGAATGTCCCTGCTGCCAGATCTGAGGTTTCAAAGTCGATACAGTTGGCGAATCTGTTGGAGCCAGCGGTCGTAAGCTGGTTCATGACGGCAGAAGGGACACCCACCTGCGTTGCGTAAGGAATGATCGAGATCGAGAGTTTGTCAGAACTCGTGTTCTCATACATTTTGGTGACAAAGCTCTTGGCCGCACCTTTCAGGTTGGTCAGGCGCGACCCTCTCATGGAGCCTGAAACATCCAGAACCATAGCGATTTCGACGTTACCGATGGACTCTTCTGCGACGCTGACGACGTTCACGTCAATCGAGTCGACGTCCCACCATTGCATGAAATGCATACCGACCGGCATCGTTGCTCTCGCTTCGACGCGGCGCTGTCCGACGATCAACTTGTTGCCGTCATCATCGCAAGACCTCGGGGTGACTATGACTTCGCCATCCAGAAACTGGTCCAAATTTTCTTTGACCAAGTAGTCCTGTACAACGTCTTTTGGGCAAAGGTTCTGTTGGAGGTCTGCAGCGGCCAAAACAGCGCGGTCCAACGAATACTGAAGGCGCGCTCTTTCATGGTCATAGCGCATCATGTCGACGGCAAATCCACCCACAGTGAAGATGACAAGGATTAGGCCCAACGACAGGATGGTCATGGTCCCGCGCTCCGAGCGTAAGAACGGTGCAGCGCTTTTGTCGGAGCAGCTGGATTGCTCAGTTCGTTTGGATTCAGAATTCCTAAACACTTTTTTCATATCTAGTCCCTGCAGGTAATCCGGCGCACGGAAGGCGGGTCATATCAACTTTAAGAATTTAGTCGGCGAACGTGGCGAGATTTGGGCGACTTTGCCACTATGCTGCTGGGATTGAACGGCAAACCGCTGCATTTGGCAGGATCGCGGGCGCTTTGTTTCTGTTGTGATGACAATGGTCGCCGCGAAAATTTCCAAGGCGACTCAGCAGGGGGTTTTTATCACCCGTTTATAAAGTGATGAAATTTTCATCATAAAAGATTGCAGCTTCGGGCCAGTGGTGCGACAAAACGCCATAACGTTCGTCATTCACCGGTACGGAGGGATTAATGACCAGCACCAAGGAACCGAGCTTTCGTGAAAGTGTGGATCTGATGTTCAACAGGGCGGCGTCCCTGATGGATCTGCCGCCCGGTCTTGAGCAGAAAATCCGGGTCTGCAATGCCACCTACACGGTTCGTTTCGGGGTGCGTCTGCGCGGTGAGATTCATACCTTCACCGGCTACCGTTCCGTGCATTCCGAACATATGGAGCCGGTCAAAGGCGGAATCCGTTATGCCTTGGCAGTGAACCAGGACGAGGTTGAGGCGCTTGCAGCGCTGATGACCTACAAATGCGCCCTGGTTGAGACGCCGTTTGGCGGCTCGAAAGGTGGGCTGTGTATTGATCCGCGCAAATACGAAGAACATGAGATGGAGCAGATCACCCGACGCTTTGCTTATGAGCTGGCGAAGCGCGATCTGATCAATCCATCGCAAAACGTTCCGGCCCCTGACATGGGCACGGGTGAGCGTGAGATGGCCTGGATGGCTGACCAATACGCGCGGATGAACACCACCGACATCAACGCGCGCGCATGTGTGACGGGCAAACCGTTGAACGCAGGCGGCATCGCTGGTCGCGTCGAGGCGACAGGGCGGGGCATCCAATACGCACTACGCGAGTTCTTCCGTCACCCCGAGGACATCGCCAAGGCAGGTTTGTCCGGCAAACTGGACGGCAAGCGTGTCGTCGTACAGGGGTTGGGTAACGTGGGCTACCACGCGGCCAAGTTCCTCGCTGAAGAAGACGGATCGCGTATTATCGGGATCATCGAATGGGACGGTGCGCTTTATAACCCGGACGGTATCGACGTTGAGGCGGTGCGCAACTGGATCGTCAAACATGGTGGCGTAAAGGATTTCCCGGACGCGACTCATTCAACCGATGGTGCCTCGGTGCTTGAGGCGGATTGCGACATCCTGATCCCGGCGGCTCTGGAAGGCGTCATCAATCTGGACAACGCCGACAGGATCAAGGCCCCGCTGATCATCGAGGCCGCGAATGGTCCGGTGACCGCGGGTGCAGATGAAATTCTGCGCAAGAAGGGCACCGTCATCATTCCTGACATGTATGCCAATGCGGGCGGTGTGACGGTCTCGTATTTCGAATGGGTGAAGAACCTCAGCCACATTCGATTTGGTCGCATGCAGCGCCGTCAGGAAGAGGCGCGGCATGAGTTGATCGTCAGTGAACTTGAACGGTTGGATCGGTATCTGGGCGATGCCTGGTCAATGTCGCCGGACTTCAAGGCCAAGTACCTCAAAGGCGCGGATGAGCTGGAGCTGGTGCGCTCGGGCCTCGACGACACGATGCGGATTGCCTACCAGTCCATGCGCGAGGTTTGGCACAGCCGCGACGATGTCGAGGATCTGCGTACAGCCGCCTACATCGTTGCAATTGATCGCGTGGCCAAAAGCTACAGGGCCAAAGGCCTTTGACACTAGGCGCACGGGGTGGCTTTTCTGCCCCGTGCGCAAACTGAATTCTGCTCGTCGATTGCGAAAACGGCGCTGGCAGGTAAGCTGCGGCCAGACAAACGAATCCGGGAGACCTCAATGTTGCGTATCGCCATCGCTGCAGCCTTGCTTGCAACGCCTCTGGCCGCCGCCGAAACCAAGGAACAAAGCTGCCAGTATCAGGCCGATGTGGTGGCCGCGATCCAGAAAGCGCGTCTGGACAAGGTGAAAGAGCGAGATGTTGTGCAGGCGGTGGCTGAAACCAGCCCCACATGGCCCGAGAACTATAACGCAGCGATCCCGTTGATCACGCCCTGGGTCTATGAGCAAAAGATGCGCGACGTGCGCAAAAAGGATCTTGGTGCGGCATGGCTCGAGCTGTGTTTGCAGCAATAATCCACAACTCAGCAATTTCCCTGTGGACAACCGCGCGTCATCCCCTTGGCGCGCGTTTTCATTTCTGGCAGGTTTGAGCCATGTCATTGCCCCCCGGATTTCTCGATGAGCTGCGCACCCGGCTGAGCCTGTCTCAGGTTGTTGGGCGTAAAGTCATGTGGGATCAGCGAAAATCCAATCAGGGCAAGGGGGACATGTGGGCGCCGTGCCCGTTTCACCATGAAAAAACGGCTTCTTTTCATGTAGATGACCAAAAGGGATTCTACTACTGCTTTGGCTGTCACGCCAAAGGTGACGCGATCACCTTCGTGAAAGAGACCGAGAATGTCTCGTTCATTGAAGCCGTTGAAATTCTTGCGCGCGAAGCTAGCATGCCGATGCCCGCGCGCGACCCGAAAGCGCAGGAAAAACAGGATCGCCGCACGCAACTGGCTGAGGTGATGGAGCAGGCTGTTCAGTTCTTTCGCCTGCAACTCAAAACCGTGGCGGGCAGTGCGGCGCGTGACTATCTTGCCCGTCGGGGTTTGGACGCCCAGGCGTTGGATCGATGGGAGATCGGTTTTGCCCCGGACGGCTGGCAGGTTTTGTGGGATCATCTGACCGGAAAGAACGTAGCCGAAGATCTGATCCTCGGGGCGGGTCTGGCCAAGCCGTCGAACAAGGGCAAGAAACCATATGACACGTTCCGCAACCGTATCATGTTCCCGATCCGTGATCCGCGCGGTCGGTGTATCGCATTCGGCGGCCGGGCGATGGACCCGAATGACAACGCCAAATACCTGAACTCACCCGAAACCGAGTTGTTCGATAAGGGCCGCAGCCTGTACAATCACGGGCCTGCGCGGCAGGCGGCCGGGAAGGGGCAGCCGCTGATCGTGGCCGAGGGCTATATGGACGTGATCGCGCTGGCCGAGGCTGGGTTCGGCGCGTCGGTCGCTCCGCTTGGGACGGCGATTACCGAACATCAGTTGCAGCTGCTCTGGCGGATTTCGAATGAGCCGATCATTGCGCTGGATGGCGACACGGCCGGCCTGCGCGCGGCGATGCGGGCCGTTGATTTGGCCTTGCCGCTACTTGAGGCCGGTAAATCCCTGCGCTTTGCGCTGATGCCCGAAGGAAAAGACCCGGATGATCTGCTGCGGGCCGACGGGGCGGGGGCTGTACAGGCCGTGCTGGACGGGGCCATCCCGATGGTGAAGTTGCTTTGGCAGCGCGAGACTGAGGGCAAGGTTTTTGACAGCCCTGAACGCAAAGCTGCGCTCGACAAGGTGCTGCGGGACAAGATCAAGCTGATCCGTGACCCCTCGATCCGGTCCCATTACGGGCAAGAGATCAAAGATCTGCGCTGGCAATTGTTTCGCCCGCAGAGACAGTCACAAAACCGTGTGTGGCAACCAAAAGGAAAGTGGCAGCCGCAGAAACAGCCTGCGACCGCAGGTGCGCGGGCCTCGTTTCTGGCGTCCTCGGACAATGCGGACATCCATCTGCGCGAAGCCGCGATTCTGGCTATTGCGATCCTGAACCCTCAGGTCGTGGTCCAGTTTGAGGCACAGCTGGAAGAGATGGATTGTCACGATCCTGATCACGCAGCCCTGCGTCACGCCATTTTGCGCCATGCGATTGATGATCCTGAAAACCTTCGGGACCATATCGTTGAATCTTTGGGGGCCGAACCCCTTGAAAATCTGCTGAGCCTTCGCCATGTCGCAGTGATCCCCTGTGTGTTCAAACCAGGCGACGTTGAAAAGGCCGAGATGACACTGGCCGAGGAACTCGCGAAAATCAAAGCGCTCCGGGGGTTGGATGCTGAGATTGCCGAAGCCGCAGAGGAACTGTCTGATCTGGCCGATGAGGCGTTGACATATCGGCTGGCGCAAGCCGCCGAAGAGCGTAACCGCACAAGCCGCAGCCAGAATGAGGACAGGGCCGTTTTCGACATTGCCGACAATGGCGCGCGAATCAATCGCGACGAAAAGGATGCGTTCAAGGCAATCATGTCCGGGATCAATTTCGAACGGAAACGTCGCTGAAGTGATGTTTTCGTAAAGCACTGGAAAAGAAAAACAGGTAAACGGGTGGCCGAATCAGTTTCACGCGCTAATGATTCGGATCAAACGAATCACCCATCCCTGCAGGAGCATTGAATGGCCGCCAAAGACACGTCAGAAGATCGCAAGTCAGACGAGCAGGAACAGGAAATCTCGCTGGACATGAGCCAGGCCCAGGTCAAGAAGATGATCGCCGAGGCCCGCGAGAAAGGTTACATCACTTACGACCAGCTCAATCAGGTTCTGCCGCCTGATCAGGTCAGCTCGGAACAGATCGAAGACGTTATGTCGATGCTGTCCGAGATGGGTATCAACATCATCGAAGATGAAGAGGCCGAGGAAGAAGAAAACAAAGGCTCGACCGAACTGACCACCACGGACAACAACCGTGAGGTGGCTCTGGCCGGTGCTGCGACCGAAAAACTGGACCGCACCGACGACCCCGTCCGCATGTATCTGCGTGAGATGGGCTCGGTCGAACTGCTGAGCCGTGAAGGCGAAATCGCCATCGCCAAGCGGATCGAAGCGGGCCGGAACACGATGATTGCGGGTCTGTGCGAAAGCCCTCTGACCTTCCAGGCGATCACCATTTGGCATGACGAACTTCTGTCAGAAGACATTCTTCTGCGCGACGTCATTGATCTGGAAACCACTTTTGGCAACCAGATGGACGAAGATGGTGACGTGCAAGAGCCGGTCGTCGATACCTCGGCCGTGCAATCGGCCAAACCCGCCAAAGACACCGGGCCTGAGCTGGATGCTGATGGCAACCCGCTGAGCAATGACGACGATGATGACGAGGACGATCAGGCCAATATGTCGCTGGCTGCGATGGAAGCCGCCCTCAAGGATCAGGTTCTGACCACGCTGGAACGCATCTCGACCGACTTCTCGATGTTGTCCGAGATGCAGGACAGCCGGATTTCGGCGACTCTGAACGAGGATGGCTCGTTCAGTGAAAAAGACGAAGAGACCTATCAGAAGCTGCGCGCTGAGATTGTTGAACTGGTGAACGGTCTTCACCTTCACAACAACCGGATCGAGGCGTTGATCGACCAGCTCTATGGTATCAACCGCCGCGTCATGTCGCTGGACAGCTCGATGGTGAAACTGGCTGACCAGGCCCGCATCAACCGTCGGGAATTCATTGATGCCTATCGCGGGCGTGAACTGGACCCGAACTGGCTGACGGATATGGCTGAAAAGCCGGGCCGAGGCTGGCAGATGTTCATCGAACGCTCGACCGACAAGGTTGAGGAACTGCGCAGCGATATGGCTCAGGTCGGTCAATATGTCGGTCTGGATATCAGCGAATTCCGCCGTATCGTGCAGCAGGTTCAGAAGGGCGAGAAAGAAGCCCGGCAGGCTAAGAAGGAAATGGTTGAAGCCAACCTGCGTCTGGTGATCTCGATCGCCAAAAAGTATACGAACCGTGGCCTGCAATTCCTTGATCTTATTCAAGAAGGTAACATCGGCCTGATGAAGGCGGTGGACAAGTTCGAATACCGCCGCGGCTATAAATTCTCGACCTACGCGACATGGTGGATCCGTCAGGCGATCACGCGTTCGATCGCGGATCAGGCCCGCACGATCCGTATTCCGGTTCACATGATCGAAACGATCAACAAGCTGGTTCGGACCGGTCGTCAGATGCTGCACGAAATCGGACGCGAGCCGACACCGGAAGAACTGGCCGAAAAGCTGCAGATGCCGCTTGAGAAAGTTCGGAAGGTGATGAAAATCGCCAAAGAGCCGATTTCTCTGGAAACGCCGATTGGCGACGAGGAAGACAGCCAACTGGGCGATTTCATCGAGGACAAGAATGCCGTTCTCCCACTGGACAGCGCCATTCAGGAAAACCTCAAGGAAACGACGACGCGGGTTCTGGCCTCTCTCACCCCGCGTGAGGAGCGGGTTCTGCGGATGCGTTTCGGCATCGGCATGAATACTGACCACACTCTGGAAGAGGTCGGTCAGCAGTTCAGCGTGACCCGCGAACGTATCCGTCAGATTGAGGCGAAAGCCCTACGGAAGCTGAAACACCCAAGCAGATCGCGGAAGCTACGGTCCTTCCTGGATCAATAGGATCAAAGGCGCCCCGGACGGAGGCGCCTTTTTTCGTTTCATCGTTCACTTTGGCAGATTTGCCAAACACATTGGCGCGACTTCACAGGTGTTGCGGCGTGTCCGTTTCTATATCGGTGTGGTCCACTCATGGGGCGGGGCCGGGGCGAGGCTGCTAAGCTGATGACCCCCGGCTTCCAACTGTCAGCGGATGTTTGACCCGCGTTTTGAAAGCGCTCGGCGGTTGACCTGTCCAACGCTTGAACGCTGTGGAAAACGCGGATTGATCGGCGTATCCCAGAGAATAAGCGATCTCGGACAAGTTCATTCCATTGGTGATGAAGGTCTGGGCCAGATCGCAGCGCAAATCCTCGGTGATGTCGCGGTAGCTAGTGCCTTCGCTTTGCAACCGGCGGGCAAAGGTGCGGGCGCTCATTCCGAGTTTTGCCGCGACATCATCTGCGCTGAGGATTTTGCCCGGCAGCGAGCGGGTGATCAGCCCTTCGACTTTGGCGCGAGTCAATTGCTTCGGCACGCGACGTTCGGCTAGAACGCGTTCCCCGTATTCTAATAGATGGGCGCGCAGGCTGGGGTCGTAAGTCGGGACGGGCAGGTTCAGCGAGGATGGGGACAGGATGATCTCAAGGCTCTCAGACCCGAAGGTAACCGGAAAACCTGCCAGTTGCTGGAAGGCTTGGATATGATCCCCAACCTCATGTTGAAAACGTATTTCAATAGGGTGGAAATCGGTCTGTGTCAGGTTGCGCATTCGGGCGACGGCGGCAAACATCAAGAACTCAGTTCGGCGGTGATAGCGAGCAAAGCTGGCGTCTTTCCACCGGGCCTCTAACGCGGCGAAATTCCCCGAAACCCGCAGGCTGAAGGCGATAGCAGGGTCGATCATGTCGTGGAAATGAGACGTGTTTTCAATCACCTGCTCCAGATCGCGTGAGTATTTGCTGATGTAGGCCGTCAAGGTCGATGAGGACGTGACGCCAAGTCCGACACTTGCCGCAAAGGTTATATCTTTCAGAGCATCGCAGGCATAGCGGACAAACAGCGCCTCTTTGTGGGCGCAAAAGGAGGTCGCATCCTCCGGCAGATCGCGCGGGCCAAGTCCGCTGCGATCCAGCAACGCCAACGTGTTCCGTTTTTCCAATCGCGCGTCGAGCGCATCGCGCAGAAAGTGAAGGCGGTCAATATCCACATTCATCGCAGCGAAGCCTTCCTTTCTCTGGACCGGGGCCGTCCCAGCATACTGCTTTTCTGTCAGAAATTCGAATGGATTTGGCAGCTGGCAACAAGCCTGGTCAGTCTTTCCTGCCTATATCCTTTTCGTTGCCGGGTCAGTACCTTGTTGGGGATGAGGTCAGAGCCACCGCCGGTCTTACCAACCGGTCACCGGGTTCCCCGGCACACCTCCCTTCTTGTCGCATTGTCCACATAGTAGCCCTATGTCACGCTGTTTGTGCAAGCTTGGATAGTTAGCGGCGCCATGGCAGGGATTGACACAACCGATCTGTTCGACGGACGCAACCTGATCGTCTTAGACGGAGAATGCGTTCTGTGCTCAGGCTTTTTCCGGTTCATGCTGAAACGCGACAAAACCCGACGCTTTGAGTTTGCAACAGCGCAGTCTCCGCTTGGTCAAAGGATGTACAAGGCGCTGAATCTGCCCGTTACAGATTTTGAAACCAACCTCGTGATCGTAGATGGTAAGGTTTTTCAATGCCTTGATGCCTTAGCAGAAGCCATGCGTGCGCTGCCGGCGTTATGGCCGTTGTTGTCACTTGTGCGGTTCCTGCCGAGCGGTGTGAAAGACCTGCTGTATTTCTCGATCGCTCGAAATCGGTATGCTCTTTCGGTCGGTACGATACCTGTATGATGCCGGATGCTGCTCTCCTTGAGCGTTTGGCCGAGCAGGGGTTTGACGCGTGACGGATCCGTTTCTTCAGGCTTTGGCGGACCCAAGTGTTCTGCCCCAATCTGTGCGAGACCTGCATCTCAAGCCGGGTGAATATGTCGGCGAATGCGATATCGAACGTGGCCAAGGCATTCTCATTCAACTCGCGCTTAAATTGGGGCGGTTTCCCCCTGCAGGCCGGCATGTGCCCGTTCGACTGGTGACCCAAAATCAGGATGAAGACCACAGCTGGCTGCGAGACTTTGGGGGGCACAAAACGACGTCAGAGCTGAGGTTTGACGCAAAAACGGGCCATGTTCATGAGCGTTTCGGGCCGCTTTCGGTCTGGCTGATGCCGGGATTGGGATTGCTGATCCGCTACCACGGCTGGCTCACGCCGCTTCACGGTAAGGCGCAAGTTGGTTGAAATGATTGTGAGACCTGCTTTCCGCGGGCGCGATGACCTCTAAACTAAGGGGAGCAGCAAGTGAGGAAAGAGTATTATGAAACAGTTACAATATTGCGCCGCTTTGGCGGTGTTTGCCCTGAGCGTTCCGGTGACGGTGGACGCGGCACGTTTGGGTTTTCAAGCCAATGCAATCAATAGCACAGACTTCGAAGTCATTCCCCGTACACGGGATGACACAGACGGGTATTGGTGCGAGGCGGCAGATTTCGCGCGCCGCAGTCTCGGGGCAGGTTGGCAGGACCCCATCTATGTGTTGCGCGGCTATGGACCTAGTGTAACAACTGGGCGTGTAACAGCAGTTCAGTTTTCGCTGAAACCGCCTCCGGCTGATGCTCCGGCACAAACCGGTGGCGTACGGGGCCCCTTCGTTGTCGGCTCCAGCATTTCCGTGCAGGGTGCAAATGCGCGGTGCGGTCGCCGGCAGATTTTCTAACAACTAATGCAAAGGCCAAAACGCAATGCAGACGGAATTCGCGCTCCAGACCAATAGACCCGGCTTGTACGAATTCACGTCCCAGATTGCAGAATGGCTTAGTTCCCTTGAACGGGATGGTGTCCTGACGTTGTTCGTCAGGCACACCTCCTGTTCTTTGCTGGTGCAAGAGAATGCAGACCCCGAGGTGCAGACGGATTTGCATGCGTTTTTTGAGCGTCTTGTGCCTCCGTCTGATCATCCCTCAATGTCTTACCTGCGCCATACCTATGAAGGGCCGGATGACATGCCTGCCCATATCAAAGCAGCGATGATGCCGGTATCTTTGTCCATTCCTGTCCGTCAGGGGCGGATGGTTTTAGGCACATGGCAGGGGATTTACCTGTTTGAACACCGCCGCGCCCCGCATCAGCGGCTGGTCGCGGCACATCTGTCCTGACCCTTTATTTTGGGGTGCGAAATTCCGACTACCCAAATCCTAGCGGCTGCCCTATAGTTGTGGATAAGTAAGCCAAAGCGCTTACAAAAGAGGCCAGCTAGGGACGAGGAGACGGCGGATGCGCTGCCCGTTTTGCGGAAATATCGACACTCAGGTGAAAGATTCACGCCCGGCAGAGGATCACGTTGCGATACGCCGACGTCGGTTTTGCCCGGCCTGCGGAGGGCGTTTTACGACCTATGAAAGGGTTCAGCTGCGCGATCTGGTGGTGATCAAAACCAACGGAAAACGCGAAGATTTTGACCGCGACAAGCTGGAACGCTCGATACGTATCTCGATGCAGAAACGCCCGGTTGATCCTGAACGGATTGATCAGATGATCTCGGGCATTGTGCGGCGTTTGGAAAGCATGGGCGACACCGATATTCCGTCCAACAGAATTGGTGAGATCGTCATGGAAGCTCTGGCGCGGATCGACACCGTCGCCTATGTTCGCTTTGCGAGTGTGTACAAGAATTTCCAGGCGGCCGATGATTTCGAGGAGTTTGTCCACGAACTGCGCCCGCCGCAGCCTTCGACGGACGAGTGAGCGAAACAGATAAGCGATTTATGGCGCTGGCTTTGTCTTTGGGTCGGCGCGGTCAAGGGTCGTGTTGGCCCAATCCGGCCGTCGGGTGCGTGATCGTGCGCGATGGGCGGGTTGTTGGGCGAGGGTGGACTCAGCCCGGCGGACGTCCCCACGCAGAGCCTGAGGCTTTGGCGCAAGCGGGCGCGCAGGCCAAAGGGGCCACGGCCTATGTCTCGCTGGAGCCATGCGCCCACTACGGCAAAACACCGCCCTGTGCCGAGGCGCTGATCGCGGCGGGTGTGGCCCGTGTTGTTGCAGCGATCGAAGATAGCGATCCTCGGGTCTCGGGGCAGGGCTTCGCCTTGCTGCGCGAGGCCGGGATCGAGGTCGAAACCGGCGTGCTGGCGCAAGAGGCCGAGCGTGATCTGGCCGGTTTTTTTCTGAAAACCGAACAGGGCCGTCCGTTTGTGACGTTGAAACTGGCCAACAGCTTTGACGGGCGGATTGCCACGTCAACCGGACATAGCCAGTGGATCACCGGACCAACCGCGCGACGCGAGGTTCACGCGATGCGCGCCCGACACGATGCCGTCATGGTCGGCGCTGGCACGGCGCGCGCGGATGACCCCTCGCTGACGGTTCGGGATCTGGGGATCGAGCGTCAACCGGTGCGCGTTGTTGTCTCGCGTCACTTGGACTTGCCCTTAATGGGCCAACTGGCGCGCACAGCCTCAAAAACGCCCGTCTGGCTATGTCATGGCCCGCATCCCGACGCCGAGCGCGCCCGCACGTGGGAGGGGTTGGGCGCGCGGTTGTTGCCCTGTGCGTTGTACGACCATCAGGTTGATGCGCGCGACCTGCTGCAGCAGCTGGGCCAAGAAGGTATGACAAGTGTCTTCTGCGAAGGCGGTTCGGCTTTGGCGGCGTCGTTGCTGGCGCAAGATCTGGTCGATGAGCTTGTAGGTTTCACTGCTGGTTTGACCATCGGTGCCGAGGGCCTTTCAGCGATTGGCGCATTGGGGCTGGAAAAACTGGACAGCGCCCCTCGGTTCGAGTTGATCGAGGCGCGCCCAGTCGGTGGCGACGTTGTACACCGTTGGGCCCGAACGACGCATTAGCGTCGCCAGAGATGGGCATGGGTGGAAAAAGCACCCTGTAGCTTTGACAAGGCGCGATTCAGCGGCCCGCGCTTGGGGGGCTGACCGTGGGCCAGCCGTTCGATGGCGACTTCAACGGGGCAGGGTGCGCTTGTTAACGGGTCCAGATAGCGGGGATAGTCGATCAGGCTGGTATGCACCAAACCCAGCAGGGAAGGTCGCGCACCGCGACGGGCCGGAACACTTCCTAGATCGGTTGTCAGGCCCCACCCTGCGTAGAACGGCGCTCCAAATGTGGTTACAGGAATGCCGCGCAGCAGTGCCTCGAACCCCATAAGCGAGGTCATGGTCCAGACCTCCTGCACCTCGGACAGCAAGGTGGATGGGTCGGTCTCAGTCGCGATCACGTCCGCCAGCCCTTCAGCGTCGATCCGGCCCGAGCGCAGGCCAGCCTCGACATCCGGATGGGGTTTGTAGATCACCACAGCATCTGGGTTGGTGGCTCGAACTTCGCGCAGCAGGTCTAGATTGGTGCGGATGGTACTGGTGCCCAGCAGGATTGAGGCGTCATCCTCGACCTGCCCCGGCACCAGAATACGGTGACCTTTGGGCAGAGGCGGCGCAGCGCTGCCGGTGTTGTATTTGCTCAACCCCTCGGACACGATGGCCGAGATCACCCGCTCAGCCCGGTACTCCTGATCCGGACGCAGCGTTTCGCGCTTGGATATCCACTCTTCCAATCGGCTGGTTTGGGTCGGGTCGTAGTAGATTCCCAGATCATCCGTGACCAGCGACAGGGGCGGCACAAGATCGGCCCCCAATCCGCGCGAGCGGAGAAAGCCGTCCTCGATACGGGTGACACCCTCGGCCTCACGGGATTGATTGGCCCAGACCATGTGGGGGCGGGTGGATTGGGCAGGTGGCGACGGTAAAAACCGTATCTTCTGGTGCTGGCCGAACATGGCTTGCAGATGCTTGCGTTTCCACATCCGCATGCCCGACGCGGTCCATCCTAGACGGTCCTGCCGCCACGCGCGGGTCTGCGCCTCAAGCGTGTCCAGCACGACCTCTAGCTCACATAACTGGTCCCGATAGGGATCATACCACACAGGGTAGAGCATCATGGTAGCAGCAAAGAGCTGCGCGCGCGTCAGGTTACGTTGTCTGCGTTGAACGGGGTTTTCATCCTGCGTCAAACCCCATCCGGCATAGAATGGCTGCCCGAAGACACGAGGTTTATGACCGGCGAGGATAGCCTCGAATCCCATTTGCGACGAGAGCGTATAGACACTGACCGCGCCGTCCAACAGCGGCCAAGGGCTGATGTTCTCCGCAACGAAGGAAACGCGTTCCGAGAGGTCTTGTTCGGTGTAGTGCCCGGTGCGGTGACCAGCCAGTGTTTCGGGATGGGTCTTGATCAGAACCGGCATCCCGGGGTTTTCTTCCTGCGCGATCACCAGCATCTCAAGAAACCGCGCGCGGCCCCCTCGGCTGGTCGTGACCGAGGCATCACCGACCGTCTGATCAATCACCAGCACATAGCCGGGGTCGGGGATCGGCGCGTCGGGGTCGAAGGCGGAATATTTGCTGAGGTTCAATTCCTTCAGGCGCTCTATCGCGCCACGCGCCCTGTTCAGAAGCGCGGTATCATCCAGCGGATGTGTCGCCAGAAGCGTTTCCAGATCTGACGGTTGGGCCGGATCAAAGTGCAGTCCCGAGCGATCCAGAAGCAGACCCAGAGGCGGTTCCCCCTCGCGACCGGGGTGAAGAGATCGTAGAAAGGCATCCTCGACCCGCAGCAAAGGGGTGCCCCGGTCCTGAGCGATGCGCCGCCCGCGATGGGCTGTAGGACTGTTGCCCCAGATGGCAACAGTGTCCTCGGGTCGGGGCAGACCCAGCCGGATGTCATATCCCGAAAGGGAGAGAATGCACCGGACGCGCCTGTTAGTCAGAAATCCGCCATTGTAGACAAATGCCCGGGACCGCGCCGCGCCAATTGCGGTGGGGTCTCCATGGGTCATGGTTTAGTTGCCGGTCAGGGTGGCTACGTTCGCGACCGGCGTCAGGCCCCCGGCGATCAGAGAAATCGACTTGGTCCACTGCGCGTACGGTGCCTCAGTCACGTAGATTGTGTCATCGTCGCGGATCACGAAATCACGCGCGATGAACAAGCCATTGGGCGCGGTCAGGTTCAGCAGATAGATCATTCGCTGATCGCCCTGCAGATCGGAACGGCCCATCACCTGACGCGCGATGTCCTGACGTTCCCGGCGCAGGATAAAAATACCAGTCGGATCGGATGAGATGGATACCAGGCCGCCAACCTGTGCCAGTGCCTCAAGCGCGGACAGGTCCTGACTGTCGAAGGCGACGCGCGATTGTCCTCCAGTTGCGCCGAGCGCAATATAGGAACGGCTGTCTCCCTCGACCAGAATGCGGTCACCGCCGCGCAGCGCGACATCCAGTTTGGGATTGCGGAACAGGTCATTGTACCAGACTGTCCCACGTTGGTCTCCACGGATCAGCGTGACCAGCGCAATATCGGACTCAACCGAAACCCCCCCGGCCTGCGACAGCATGCCGAGCAGGGTACGGGTGGGGCGTTCTATTGGGTAAATTCCCGGGGCGCCGATAGTACCGCTTAGCGAAACAGTAGAGCCGTCACCGGCCAGGCGTCGTACTTCGACCTGAGGGTCGGGGGTTTGTTCCTTCAACTCGTCCGTGATCAACCCGCGGAGCTCTTCCGGAGTGTTGCCAGCGGCGCGTAAACGACCTGCGTAGGGGACGAAAATGAAGCCCTCGCTGTCGACTTGAACCTCGTTCAATGCAGTCGAAGAACCTGCATCGCCGGCGAGCAGCCCATCATCGACGTTCTCCCAGATTGTTAGGCCCAAAACATCCCCTGGGCGCACGGTGTCTGCGGTTAGTGACGGGGCTGAGGTAAAGGCGGAAGAGAACCCAAACTGCGGCACGGATGACGTGGCTCGCGAAACGCGGTCATCGACTTCTACCACAAACGCATTGCCGCCGTTGTTGACGGAGCCTGCCAGAATTTCGTTCTTGTTTGGGCCCGCCTTGGGCAACTGGCATGCACTCAGCACGACGAGCGAGGTCACAAGGGCGACCCCCCGTACCCAACGGATTGGAAAGCGATGCACTGCCGATAACCTCAGTTCTACTTGTTTTTCGGCAAACTACTCTTTTATCGCTACAACTTCCAGAGAAGGATGGCCGGGTCTACTCAACGATTTTCAACTGTGGCTCTGGGGTCGCGTCGACGGACAGCAGGGCCTGATAGGGATCATCAGCCCTCAGCATCATGTCGACAGTGCGGCGCAGCAATTGCCGACGTCCGCGTCTGGAGTAGTAGCCGCCCGGAACCTGACTGGTTTCCAGCAGAAACCGTCGATACAACTGGTAGGCCCCGATGTCGGGTAATTCAGGGTCGGCGAAGAAACAGCTAACCTCCTGTTGTGACACAAGTTCCGGTTTTTTATAGACCGCACGACCAAAAATCCGAAGGGGGATACCGCGCCACAGAACTTGCTGCCCGGCAGTTGAGTTGATGGTCACGGCCGAGTTGGCGTCGTCCAGCAGTTTCGCC
Source organism: Ruegeria sp. B10 (assembly GCF_056539825.1). Lineage (NCBI taxonomy): Bacteria > Pseudomonadati > Pseudomonadota > Alphaproteobacteria > Rhodobacterales > Roseobacteraceae > Ruegeria > Ruegeria sp. B10. Next base: position 245,657 of record NZ_JBQFVP010000002.1, on the reverse strand, counting down.
AGTTTGCCGCCGGGAACGTAGTGAACCCGTCCCTTGATCCCGAAACTAAGCGCCAAATCCCGAACACGTCGGCGGAGGGGTTCGCGGTGGTTCTCAAGCGGATGCTCCTTGATGACAAGGTGGTGATGCGTGGGAGCGCCTTTCGCGAAGCCCTCCATCATTTGTTCTAAAAAAGCGCACATTCCCGAATAGTCTGAATGGGATTGGACCGAGCTGTCATGCCCTAGTTGCAACAGTACAAGGTGATAAGGAAAGGCCCCGCTACGTACCCGCGCCGTGGCCAGACTTCGTTGTAGCCGGTGCACGGGCATCAGCATAAGACGTTTGAAATAAAGGCGAAACTCTTTCGAGACTGGCAGCGCGCGGTGCGGTTTGAAATTTCGATAGCGCCCGTTCAGAAACAGCACGAACCAGTGATAGAGCGCGCCGTAGAAGATGTGTTGTCGCATGTCGCCCCAATGGGACGGCGGCGGCGGCGCGTGCCCGCCCGAATGCGACAAGGCCTGTGCCATCTGGTCCAGATCCAGAGACATAAGCCGCGAGTTGCCGTTTGAGCCGTCACGCTCATAGGTGACCCACCATGGGCGCAGGTAGCCTTCCTCGAACACATGCAAGGTGATGCCTCGTGTCTTGGCGATCCTGACGGCGTTTGCGTGAACAGGGCGGGTGTCGCCGTAAAGAACAATGTCTGTCACTTGTTTCTCGGCGATCAGCGCCTGCAGCACCTCGGGCCAGTGTTCCGGCGCATCGCGATAGGCGATGTAGCTTTTTCTGTCGAACCAGAAAGCCTGATCGCCCGCGTTGAAGCCAACACGCCATGTCTGCGCCCCCGAGGCCCGCAGCATCCGGCCCAACGCGTTGAAAAACGGGCCATGCGGGCCTTGCAGGAACAGAAAGACCCGAGGGTCAGCGATTGGGTCTGGGTGGTGCATCTGCGCGATTTAGCCAATATTCTTGTCGAAACTATGCCTGCCTGAGGATTTCTCGGCAAGGTTGGGCTTGCCGGGCGGCGCGGATCAGCTTACCTCGGCCCTGATAGTCTGAGACAGGGTAGAACGCGAGGGTTGACGGAATGTTTACAGGGATCGTGACCGATATCGGAACAGTGACCGAGTTGGACCAGCAAGGCGACCTGCGTGCGCGTATCCAGACGAGCTATGACACGGCCTCGATTGACATTGGCGCATCGATTGCAAGCGATGGCGTTTGTCTGACCGTGATTGCGCTGGGCGATGATTGGTATGACGTTCAGATCAGCGCCGAGACCGTCTCGAAAACCAACCTGAACAGCTGGGCGTTGGGCAAGCGTGTCAACCTTGAGCGGGCGTTGAAAGTTGGCGACGAACTGGGCGGTCACATCGTATCGGGACATGTGGATGGCGTCGCCGAAGTTGTCGATGTGCGCGACGAAGGCGACAGCACCCGCGTTACCTTGCGCGCGCCCAAGGACTTGGCGCGTTTTATTGCACCCAAAGGATCGGTTGCGTTGAACGGGACGTCTCTGACGGTGAATGATGTGGAGGGTTGCGATTTCGGCATCAACTTCATCCCTCACACCAAAGAGGTCACCACATGGGGTGATGTCGCAGTGGGGGATCGGGTGAATCTGGAAATCGACACTCTCGCCCGCTACGTCGCCCGGTTGGCCGAGACCGTCTGAGCGTTAGAATACGTCGCGTCTGAGCCCGCTCAGGCCGTTTGTGCTCTGGCTTTTGGATGCGGGGTGGTCTATCCCGCCTTGCAGAAATGCTCTTGTGAAAGGCTGCCCCATGAGCTTTGAAACCCCCGGCCCGGTCGAGGCCCAGCTGCGCGATGCGATCAGCCCGATCGAGGACATCATCGAAGAGGCCCGTGCAGGCCGGATGTATATCCTCGTTGATCACGAGGATCGTGAGAACGAAGGCGATCTGGTCATTGCCGCAGAATTTGCCGATGCCGAGGCGATCAATTTCATGGCTACCCATGGGCGCGGCTTGATCTGCCTGCCGATGACGGCTGAACGGGTCGATGCGCTGGCGCTTCCGATGATGGCGGTGAACAACTCATCCCGCCACGAAACGGCGTTCACGGTTTCGATCGAAGCGCGTGAAGGTGTGTCGACCGGTATTTCAGCCGCGGATCGCGCGCTGACCGTGGCAACGGCGATCAATGAACAGAACACGATGGCCCATATCGCAACACCAGGTCACATCTTCCCCTTGCGCGCCAAGCGGGGTGGGGTGCTGGTCCGCGCAGGCCACACCGAGGCTGCCGTGGATATCTCACGCCTGGCCGGGTTGAACCCCTCAGGCGTGATCTGTGAGATAATGAAGCCCGACGGCACCATGGCCCGTCTGCCCGATCTGGTCGAGTTCGCCAAAACCCATGACATGAAGATCGGTACGATCAGCGACCTGATCACCTACCGCTCGCGCAATGATAACCTCGTGGTCGAAACCTCGCGTGAGATGGTCTCGTCGGAATACGGCGGCGAATGGGAAATGCGCCTGTTCACCGATCAGCTTCACGGCATCGAACATGTCGTCATGATCAAAGGCGATATCACGACGCCCGAGCCTGTCCTGACCCGTACCCACGCGCTGCACGAAGCGCCGGATATCTTGGGCCTCGGTCCGAAGTCCTCTCGCGAATTGCCACGCGCAATGGAGAAGATCGCGGAAGAGGGCCGGGGGGTCGTCTGTCTGTTCCGCCAGCCGCGCAACTCACTCTACGCCGCCGAAGATGAGGGCCCGCGGACCATCAAGCAAACCGGTCTGGGATCTCAGATCCTGTCCAAACTGGGCATTCAAGAGCTGGTCCTGCTGACCGACTCGCCCGAAACCGTATATCTGGGGCTGGACGCGTTTGGGCTGTCCATCGTTGGCACCCGCCCGATCCTGAAGGAAGACTGATCATGGCTGAACAAGACAAACATGGCATTCTGCCGACACCCAGCTTCGACAAACCGGTAAAGCTGCTGATCGTCGCGGCGCCGTTCTACCGCGCGATTGCCGACAACCTGATCGCAGGTGCGAAGGCCGAGATCGAAGCGGTGGGCGGGACCTGCGAAGTCGTCGAAGTTCCCGGCGCGCTTGAGATCCCAACCGCTATCGCTATGGCCGACCGTCAGTGCGACTTCGACGGCTATGTTGCGCTGGGCTGTGTCATTCGCGGCGAGACCACACACTATGAGACCGTCTGCAACGACTCCAGTCGTGCGATCCAATTGATGGGCCTGCAGGGGCTTTGCATCGGCAACGGCATCCTGACCGTCGAGAATGACGATCAGGCTGAAGTCCGCGCAAATCCTGAAAAGATGAATAAAGGTGGCGGAGCAGCCGCTGCGGCCTTGCATCTGATCGCGCTCAGCCGTAAGTGGGGCTCTTCCAAAAAGGGCGTGGGTTTCAAGCCGCCGTCCGAGTCCATCCTTGTGGCGGGCGACAGCAACGGATCCACGACAGCATGACCCAGACAGACGCGCCGAAACCGGCCAACCAGAAACGCCTGATGAAATCCGCCGCTCGGCTTTATGCCGTGCAGGCACTGTTCCAAATGGAGCAATCGGGGCAGACGACCGAAGCGGTCGTGAATGAGTTTCTGGATCACCGGTTCGGTGCCGTCTACGAGGGCGAAGAAATGCTGGACGGCGACATCAGCGTCTTCCGGTCGCTGGTCGACAATGCGGTGAACTATCAGGCGCCGATCGACCAGATGACCGACCGTGCTCTGGTCGCCAAATGGCCAATCTCACGTATCGACCCAACCCTGCGGGCGCTGTTCCGTGCCGCCGGGGCCGAGCTGACGCAAAGCGACACGCCGCCCAAAGTGGTCATCACCGAGTTCGTCGACGTCGCGCGTGCCTTCTTCCCTGAAGGTAAAGAGCCGAAATTCGTCAACGCCGTGCTGGATCACATGGCCCGCGAGGCCCAGCCCGAGGCATTCTGACGCCTTTACTCGAATCAAACATGCGCTAACCTGAATGTCATAGCGCAATGAGGTTCGCCATGCCCAAACTGATCCGCCTGTATATCACGCAAGTCGCCTGGGGTTTCGTTATCTCGGCCGTGTTTGTCGGGGTGCTTCTGGCATTTAACGTGGCAAACCTTCGGCATTTGATCACCAGTTCGGAGATCGGTTTGGTCGCCCTTGCGATGATCTGGTTCATGAACGGGATCGTGTTTGCCGGTGTGCAGTTCGGCTACAAGATCATGAGCATGGCAGAAAAACCCGGCGGCCCACGTCGCGGCTCGCCTGTGGTGGACAGCTTCAAGCCGGCATTGGCCAAGCAGGAAGCGCGCGCAGAGCGCTGAATTTCATGGAAAATGTGGCGGGACCACCAGTCAACCGTGCGGTGTGATTCCCGAGGACCTGTATGTACAGGTGGGCGCCAGGTAATCAGGCCAGGACCTGAACAGAGCCAGCCCCCTCGGAATTGCTTAAGGCCACCAGAATGCTACCAGTCACAAGAAGGGCAGAACCCGCCAAGCGCCTACGTAGGGCGTCCGGCGGGTTTACACAAGGGGTCAGGCATCAACAGTTTCGTGCAGCGCTGTGCGCATCTTGCCGAAATGCTCATCCCAGCCATTGTCGAGCGCAAGGATCAGGCCGAACGCATCCGCGCCCTGAGGCAGGCCTTCATGTTGAAGGCTAAGCTTCGTACCGCCTGCCACAGGGGTCAGCGTCCATTTGACTAGACTGACCGCGTCTCCCATCGGCTTCACAGTGAATGTGTACTCAAGATATTCAGGGGCACGTGCTTCCCGTACCTCGCCCCAGATCAGCAGGTCGCCGCTGTTGGTCCCGAACATTTGCAGTTTGCTTCCCTTGGTCAACGTGCGCTCCGGCTTGTGAAACCACTCTGCCAGCCGTTCGGGCTCAGTTAGATAGGCCCAGACGGTATCTGGATCGGCCCGTAGAAAGATCGTTTTTTGCAATACGGCATTCGTCATTCTTTTTTCCTTTCAATAGCTTCCTTAAGGGAGTTGAGGCGTTCATCCCAGAACTGGTCAAAGTAGCTGAGCCAATCCAAGATCGGGGCCATGCCCTGAGGTTCAATTCGGTTGATGCGCTCTCTGCCGCGGGCTTCCACCGTAATCAGCCCACCATCAGACAAGACCGTCAGGTGCTTTTTGACGGCAGCCCTCGTCATGTCGAACCGGTTCGTCAGCTGCCCAATCGTCATGTCTTGAGAGGCAAGTAATTTGATGATGTCCCGACGGGTTGGGTCTGCCAGCGCACGGAACGCGTTTTGGGTTAGGGTCTGCATTCGTCTCCCCGGTAAAGATACCATTTGGTATCATATTAATGAGATACCATATGGTATCATGTCAAGTGTCGAGCGAAGGCTTTACTTTTGTTCACTAATTGTTCACATTCTCAGCATGACACTGGATTTACAGCCTGGACAGAAACTTGCGCGCGGCGTCGCGCGCCATCTAACCGCCCACGGTTTTGTTTCCGTTGAAGAATTTGTGCCGGCGCGAGGGCTACGCGTTGATGTGATGGGGCTAGGTCCAAAGGGCGAGCTTTGGGTGATAGAGTGCAAATCCAGCCGTGCCGACTATCAGTCAGATTCGAAGTGGCAAGGCTATCTGGAGTGGTGCGATCGATTCTTTTGGGCTGTCGATACCGAGTTCCCAACGGACCTCTTGCCTCAGGAAACCGGTCTGATTATCGCAGACGCCTACGATGCTGAGATCATTCGCATGGCACCCGAGGACAAGCTGCCTCCGGCCCGGCGTAAAAAGATGATCCAGAAATTCGCCACAGATGCTGCACGTCGATTGCAGGGGTTGCGCGACCCGCGGCTGTGACGCAGATCAGCCTTTGACGGCCAGGGCAGCTTGTGCGGCGGCACGCAGCTCGTCTGCGATCTCTTCGGCTTCCTCGGGATCGAAATCCATCGGAATCTCAAGGCCGTCGGCCTCGATAAACAGACGCACCATACCCTGATCGGTAGGGCCGATCTGAAGGTTGGCCTGAATGTCGCGTTCGGTGTTGATACCCATACTCGCCTCCGGGGACTGAGCGTTCCTGCTAGCGCGCACGGGGTTGAGAATCAAGCCGCCTTTGCGCTCTGATACGGTATGGAGAATGTAAGGATCAGACCCTTTCAGCCCCAGGATGCGCCTTGGTTGGTCGAGCGCCATGGAACCCTCTATGCTCGCGATGAGGGGTTTGATGACAGCTTCGCCCCGCTGGTCGCGCGCATTCTGGATGGTTTTATTGCCGATCATGACCCAGCGTGTGAGAAGGGCTGGATCGCCGAGGCAGAAGGCCAAAGGCTGGGGAGTATCTTTTGCGTCAAACTGGACGCGCAGACCGCAAAACTGCGCCTGTTTCTTCTGGTACCCGAGGCACGCGGTCTGGGGCTGGGAAAGCGGCTTCTTGGCTCCTGCATGGGCTTTGCCAAGACGGCTGGGTACCAGCAAATGCAGCTATGGACGCATGAAAGCCACAAGGCCGCCTGCGCCTTGTACCGGTCCACGGGATGGCAGTTGGTGGACAGCAAGCCGGTGTATTCTTTCGGCGTCGATCTCGTCGAACAAAGCTGGAAAATTCGGCTTTAATCCTCTTGCATTCCCGTGGCGTGTTCGGTACATCGCCCCTCACAAGTGCCGCCTTAGCTCAGTTGGTTAGAGCGCTGGATTGTGGATCCAGAGGTCCCCTGTTCAAGCCAGGGAGGCGGTACCATTTTCCCTCGATCAACCTAGGTTTCGAACAATAAACCGCGCTGGAAGCGCGGCGTAGAGTGTTAGATTTTGATGCTCAGGCGCGCTGGAGATCAGCGCGCCAGGTTCAGCCGCAACTTCATCTTGCTTTTCCGAGCGGCGGGCAGGTGCCGGTTCAGTCGCTTGTTGACCAGTCCAAAGCCCCAGATGATGACCAACGTCAGCAGGATGAAATAGAAGGCCAGAATCGGATAGGGGATGAACGGGTTGAAGGTCTTGTCCGCGAAATAGCTGGCGTAATACAGCGCGTCTCCGCGCTGTTGCCATGCTGGGAAGGCCGAGAAAAAGACCAGCGTTGTCGCGTGGAACAGAAAGATTGCCTCGTTAGTGTAGGCGGGCCAAGCCAGTCGCAGCATGGTCGGCCAGACAATCCGGCGGAAGCGAGCCCAGCCGGTCATGCCATAGGCATCTGCGGCCTCGATATCACCCTTGGGGATCGAGCGGAGGGCGCCATAGAAGATCTCACCCGTATAAGCGGCTGTGTTGAGGAACAGTACGATCAGCGCACCCAACCAGGCCGACGTCAGGGCGTCGAACATCGGATAGGGCTTCTTTAGCGACAGGAAGAAGAAATAGGCAAAGAAGAACTGGATGAACAGCGGAGAACCTCTGAACAGAAAGATGAACCACTCCGAGGGTTTGCGCAGCCATTTGTTCGGAGATGCCTTGCCGACGGCCAGGGCGGTGGCCAGGAAGAAGCCAGTCGCCAGGGCCATGATGCCGAAATAGACATTCCAGATCATGCCCGAGCCGATCAGCGTGAACTGTTCGCACAGGGTGAAGTCTGATTTGGGTAACAGGCGTTCGCCAAGGCCGACAGAGCGCAGGGCGTAGTCCTGAATCGTCTGGATGCAGCTCATGCCGTCGTCTCCTTGCGCAACAGCTCTCCACCGGATGTGGCCTGACCGTGGGACAAGCGGCGCATCAGCTTTTCAAGCACGATTTCCGAGACGCGGGTCATGCCGAGATAGAAGATCAGCAGGAACAGGAAATACCACATGCGCCAGTCGCCATGGGGGTAATCGGTAAAGCGCGACGTTTTGGTGCCACCCAACTCACGCGCCCAATAGACAATGTCTTCGATGCCCAGCAGGAACAGAAGCGGGGTGGCCTTGATCAGCACCATCCACAGGTTGGACAGGCCTGGCAGGGCGTAGACCCACATCTGCGGTACAAGAATGCGCCAGAACGTTTGCCGGCGGGTCATGCCATAGGCCTCGGCCGTTTCAAGCTGAGCATGTGGCACGGCGCGCATACCGCCGAACAGAACGTTGGCCGCGAACGCGCCAAAGACGATGGAAAAGGTGACAACGGCCAGAAAGAACCCATAGGTCTCGTGAACCCATTCCGGGGCGCTGCCCAAAGGCAGTTTGGCGGCCTGACAGACGATGAAGTCATTGCCTTGACGGACCGGATCCGTCCATTCGGGACACATGACTTGGTGGCGCGTCCACTCAAAGGCCTGATCCAGGGCTATGACGAAAAACAGGAAAAATGCGATGTCCGGGACGCCGCGCACGATGGCGATGTACCCTTTGCCCAGCCAGCTGAGCGGCGCGACATGTGACCTGGCTGCCATCGCGCCCGCAAAGCCAAAGCTCAGCGCGACCGGAGCGGTCACGGCCAGCAGGCCAAGCACCTTTAGAAAGGACAGGTAGAACGACCAATGCACGCCGTTGGTCAAATAGCACGAAAACCAGCGGAATGTGCCCAGCGTGTCGGGATCAGCGCAATAGGAAAACATGTGGCGTCTTTCGAACGTCAACTCCGGCGCGAGGCCGGGGCAGGTTCGGCACCTTCAAGACGCCGAACCTTTTAGTGCAGATCAGTTGGAAACGACAGAACCGTCGGCGTTGTAGGTCGGAACGCCTTCGCCGAACCATTTGACGATCAGTTCGTTCAGCGAACCATCTGCTTTCATTGAAGTGATCGCTTCGTCGAACTTGCCGCGCAGTTCGCCGTCGGATTCACGGATACCAAGGCCGATACCGCCGCCCAGCGGGACGTCATCGCCTACGAATACCAGCTCACCGGCCGACTCTTCGACGATCGGCACAAGGAAGTCCTTGTCGGCAAATACGGCGTCTGCTTCTCCGTTGCGCACGGCTGCGATGGTTTCTTCGGGGGTCGCGAACTCGACCAGAGTCGCGCCGGATTCAGCTACGTGACCAGCTTGAATGGTTGCAGTCTGTGCCGCAACAATGCCGCCGCCTACGTCAACTCCGTCCGATGCGCCAACATAGGCCGACGCCGCAGGAGGGAAGTAGTTTTGAGTGAAATCAATAACTTCATCACGTTCGTCGGTGATCGACATGCCTGCGATGATGGTGTCGTAGTTACCCGAGACCAGGTTCGGAATGATCGAGTCCCAGTCGTTCTTGACCCACTCGCATTCCAGGTTTGCGCGCTTGCACAACTCGTCGCCGACTTCACGCTCGAACCCGTCGATTTCGCCGGCGTCATTGATGAAGTTATACGGAGGGTAGGCACCCTCGGTGCCCATGCGGACGGTGTCGGCCATTGCGATACCGGCGGTCAGCGCCAGTGCTGCGGTGGACAGAATCAGGTTTTTCATTGGTTACTCCCCAGTTTGGTTCTGTTTTTGAAACTTATGCCGCCTGAGTGGCGGAAAGAAAGCCCCGAAGCCGTTCGGATTCAGGTGCGGTAAAGATATCTTCGGCGCTGCCTTCCTCTTCGATCCGGCCTTGATGCAGGAACACCACGTGGCTTGAGATATCGGCGGCCATCTTCATGTCATGGGTCACGATGATCATAGTCCGGCCCTCGGCGGCGAGATCCTTGATCACTTTGATCACTTCCTGCTCCAGCTCGGGGTCGAGTGCCGAGGTTGGTTCATCGAACAGCAGTGCTTCGGGCTCCATGCACAGGCCGCGTGCGATGGCAGCGCGTTGTTGCTGACCACCGGACAGTTGTGCCGGGTAGACATCGCACTTGTCGCCGATGCCGACCTTTTCCAGATATTTGCGCGCGCTGTCTTCCACTTCGGCCTTGTCACGGCCCAAAACGGTCACCGGGGCCTCCATGACATTTTGCAAAATGGTCATGTGCGCCCACAGATTGAATTGCTGGAACACCATGGACAGATTGGTACGAATGCGCAGGACCTGTTTAGGATCGGCGGGACGACGAGCGCTGCCCGAGCCGCTCCATTTAACGGGTTCGCCCTTGAACGTGATCTCCCCCTGCTGGCTGTCTTCCAGAAGGTTGCAGCACCGCAGTAAGGTGGATTTCCCCGAGCCAGAGGACCCTATGAGCGAGACCACATCGCCGCGTTTCGCGGTGATATCCACGCCCTTGAGCACCTCGAGATTGCCGAAGCTTTTGTGAAGGTCCTTGATCTCGATTACGGCAGAGGCGTCTGTCACGGAAGCTCCAGTCATGAGTGGTGTTGGTGCGGTAATAGGGCGGAAAATCCGGCGCAATGCAATGCGCAAAACACAGATTCGCGCTGGGAATCAATCAAAATGATCAAAGGTCGTGATCAAATTGGTTAGCTGCTGCGCAACTGTGCTTCGGGCGAAGGCGCAGTTGGAATGGCGAGGTACGCGCTTGCGGGAATTTTGATCAACCCACGGATGCGCAGATTGACTCGATCCTCATCCGCCAGATCATCAATAGCAGCCTGAACCGCGCGTGCGATCCGAAGCGCATCCTGCGATTTCGATGTGATATAGGGCAGCCCGGGGGTCGGTTCCGTTTCAGCAACGTCGCGCAATGCGTCTCCCAGATCGGTATGCTCCTTAAGAAGCTCCCAGGTCAGCGCGTCGAGCGCGGCGAAATCGCTCATGCCCTCGGCCACGGATTGGGCCGAATTGGCATGCGCTCCGGTCTGCTGCAGGTGCTTCGGTGCAAGCCCCATCTTGGACAAATGCGTGATCGGAGCAGACCAGCCGGATTGAGAGAGGGGTTCGTTATAGGCAAAGACCCCGTCCGTCAGCTCCGCCAGACTGCGCGGATCACCGGCGCGGGCGACAAAGACGGATCTGTAGTAACCCTCTGGACAGCCGGGCAGACCATAATCCGGCGTGCCGATCAGTTGCACAGCATCGTGAAGGTGCGTTCGATAGGGCATACCGCAGGTTTGGGCAAAGATCAGATCGGGATCGCGCCAGATTTCCCAGAAATCTCGGGACCGCTCCAGACTGGCGGGACCGAACCCCAAATGCGTCCTGATCAGATCCCAGAAGCGATCATTGGAGGCGCGCAGGGCAGGCATGTCATACATGCCCAGCATCGCTGTCACGCTTTAGCTGCCTTCTGACGGGCGAGGGCCGAATCCACATCGCTGACACCCAGCAGGCTGACCACGAGGCGTAGCAGCGAATCCTCCTCGCCGGTCCTTTGCCCATCTGCGAGGGCGACCGACCACATGGCCTGTACAACGGCCAAACGATCATCGTAGGCGACGGCCTCTTTGATCGCGCGGGTGAAGCGGACGGTATCGGGCGCCTCGGCCTCAAGGTCTTCGGCGCGGGCGCGCAGGCCTGCAGCTTCGAAAGGTGAGAGGCCATAGCGTTCGACCGAGACCTTGTCGATTCGGGCCATTTCCGAGTCAGCGTAGTCATTGTCGGACCGGGCGATACGCACCAAAAGCGCCGTCAGCGCCAGGCGGGCGTCATCTTCGGCCAGTGGGTCGGGGTCAGGCTGTGTCAGCCGGGACAGAAAATCACGAAACATGAGACAGATATAGAGGCAGGTTAGTGAGCTTCCAAGCGGCTTTGCACGCGTTCACGGGCGGATTTGCTATCATTGAAGCTCAGGCCCATTGCCATGCGGGCCTCTTCGACGATTTTGATCTCACCCTCATCCGTGTCGCCATCGGCCAGCACGACCTCCCACAGCGCGTCTAGCGCGGCGAGGCGTTCGTTCAAGTCGGTGGTTTCGCGGATCAGCTTGCCGAAAGTGTCGGTGTCCGGTGCCGCCGCATGAAGTTTCTCGCAGGTGGCACGAACCTTGGCGGCCTCAATCGCGTTATGCTGATAGAGGCGGGCCAGGATGCGATCAATCAGGCTGATCTCTTCCAGCTTGTAGTCCCGATCAGCCTGCGCAACACGCACCATCAACGCACCCAGCGCCAGTTCGGCGTCGGGGTCGGGCAGGTGTTCTGTCTGTGGCGGTCGAAACGCTTGGAAGAATTTTTTCAACATGAGGCCAATCTAATCCATATTTTGTGGCGCGCCAAGTTGAGACTACCCGTCATAGCCCTCAATGATCACAAGATCGCCGAGCGAGACAGGATCGCGCAGCGCTTTGGCCTTTTGGTAGCCTTCGCTTTCGTAACATGCGAGGGCCTGTTCGTAGCTGGGAAACTCGATCACAACCGTTCTTGCCCGGGCTGCGCCCTCTTTGACCTCGCGCAAACCGCCGCGTGTTAGAAAGCGGGCGCCGTAGGCAGCGAAAGGCTCAGCGTTCGCAGCGATGTAGTTTTTGTATGTCTCCATATCGTCGACATCGACATGGGCCACCCAGTAGCCTTTGCTCATGCAGCTCTCCCGCATCGGTTTAGGGCAAGGTGCGAAGTTTGCGTATAAATTGCAAGTCGCTCCTATCCGGCATAGCCGATGGCCTGACGCGCCTGTTCGGTTAGCCATGCGATCATCTGGCGATAGGGCACCGGGCCGTAGCTGATCCGGGCCACGCCCAGCTTGGCGAGTGTCGCTGAGTCTGGTGTTCCAGGCAGAGCGATGATGTTGACCGGTAACTCGGTGGCCTCACAGAGCTGTCGGATCATGGCCTCATCTTTCAGGCCCGGGGCAAAGAAGCCGCTAGCGCCTGCGGATTGGAAGGCCGTAGCGCGGGCAATGGCGTCTTCCAGCATCGTAGAATCATGCGTGTCGGCCGGTGCTTTTAGGAAAATATCTGTGCGGGCATTGATATAGGCGGGAATACCGGTCGCGTCGCAGGCCTTGCGCATTGCCTCGATTCGCATCGCTTGATCGGGAATGGTGTGAAGGCCGTCTCCGCCGACGATCTGATCTTCGAAGTTGAAGCCGACAACACCGCAATCCAAAGCACGTGTCGTATTGTCGGTGATGCCAGCAGGATCGACGGCATAAGCCCCTTCAAAGTCCAGCGTGACGGGCAGATCAACGGCGCTGACGATGCGCTTTGCGTTGTCTAACGCGACCTCCAGCGGAATTTGCTGCCCGTCGGCATAGCCTTGCGCCATCGCGACCGGAGCGCTGCCCGTCGCGATCGCCTGAGCGCCTGCATCGCGCACCGCGGCGGCGCTGCCCGCGTCCCAGATGTTGAACAGGATGACGGGGTCGCCTTTGACATGCAGGCGCGTGAAGGTTTCAGCACGTTGGGCTTGGGTCGTCATGGGGTATCTCCTGTCGAAACTCGTTCAACAGTTAATCCCATGACGCCGGAATCCTAAGCGCTTAATTGTGTCGGTACATCACGTTGCAGCGACCGGATCAGACCAGTCGAGAACTGTCCTTGGCCGCGCGCACGAAGTCGCGGAACAGGGGATGCGGGTCAAACGGCTTGGATTTCAGCTCGGGGTGATACTGAACGCCGATGAACCACGGGTGATCCGACCATTCGACAATCTCGGGCAGGCGGCCATCGGGTGACATGCCCGAGAAGTTCAGGCCCGCTTTTTCAAGCTGCTCGCGATATTTGATGTCGACCTCATAGCGGTGACGGTGGCGTTCCTCGATCTGAGTGCCGCCATAGACATTCGCAACTTTCGAGCCTTCAGCGAGAACCGCGTTATAGGCGCCAAGGCGCATGGTGCCGCCCTTGTCGTCGCCCACTTTGCGTTCGACCTTGTGGTTGCCCTGAACCCATTCCTTGAGGTGATACACCACCGGCTCAAACCGTTTCTTACCAGCCTCGTGGTCGAACTCTTCCGAGCCCGCCTCGGTGATACCAGCCGCATTGCGCGCGGCTTCGATCACAGCCATCTGCATGCCGAGACAGATGCCCAGATAAGGCACCTTATGCTCGCGCGCGTATTGCGCCGCCTTGATCTTGCCCTCGGTGCCACGTTCGCCAAAGCCGCCGGGGACGAGGATGGCGTGGTAGCCCTCCAGATAGGGGGCGGCATCTTCGTGGTCGAAAACCTCAGCATCGACCCATTCGATCTTGACCCTGACGCGGTTAGCCATGCCGCCATGGGTCAGCGCCTCGGCAATCGACTTATAGGCGTCTTCCAGCTGGGTGTATTTACCTACAATCGCGACCTTCACCTCGCCTTCGGCGTTGTGAATGCGGTCGCTGACGTCCTCCCATTTGGCCAGATCGGGCTTGGGGGCAGGGCTGATCTGGAATGCGTCCAGAACCGCCTGATCCAAACCTTCCTTATGATAGGCCAGAGGCGCGTCGTAGATGGTGGACAGGTCCTGCGCCGCGATCACGCTATCGGGGCGCACATTGCAGAACAGGGCCAGCTTTTCGCGCTCTTTCGTGGGGATCGGCCCCTCGGACCGGCAAACCAGAATGTCGGGGGCCAGGCCGATCGAGCGCAGCTCTTTCACCGAGTGCTGGGTCGGCTTGGTTTTCAGCTCACCCGAGGCTTTGATGTAGGGCAGCAGAGTCAAGTGCATAAAGATGCACTGACCGCGCGGCTTGTCTTGGCTGAATTGACGAATAGCCTCAAAGAAGGGCAGGCCTTCGATATCGCCAACGGTACCGCCGATCTCACACAGCATGAAATCAACTTCATCCTCACCGATCGCGATGAAGTCTTTGATCTCATTGGTGACGTGCGGGATCACCTGAATGGTCTTGCCGAGATAATCTCCGCGGCGTTCTTTTTCCAACACGTTGGAATAGATCCGCCCCGAACTGACCGAGTCGGTCTTGCGTGCGGCCACACCGGTGAAGCGTTCATAGTGACCTAGGTCCAGATCGGTTTCGGCGCCATCATCGGTGACGAAAACCTCGCCATGCTCGAAAGGCGACATGGTGCCAGGGTCGACGTTCAGATAGGGGTCCAGCTTGCGCAGACGCACCGAGTATCCCCGCGCCTGCAACAGCGATCCCAGAGCCGCCGAAGCCAGTCCTTTACCCAAGGACGAAACCACACCACCAGTGATGAAAATAAAACGCGCCATGTTTTTTCGGCTGCTCCCGTGAGACGTCAAAATCAGCTGCCCGACGGTTCCGAAAAACCGCTGCATCACGGGACTTCACGTATAAAGGATTCGCGCCAATAGCGCAAGAGAACCGCAAGATGCTGTTGCAGTTCTCTTTCAGGTTTCTAGGTTTTGTGGCTTAGTCGGCCTGCGGGATCAGCGGAGCGTTGTCGCCCTGCGCCGGAGGCAGCAGGTCATCTGCGGACGGAACCGCAGGTGCGCTTTCTTCAGTCGCGGCCGGGGCCGGAACGCCCAAACGGTCGATGACGGAGCTGCCCGAGGACTTCTGCGCTGCCAGAATCGTCAAGGTGATCGAGGTGACGATAAAGCAGGCGGCCAGGATCCAAGTCACTTTGCCCAGGGCCGTTGCAGCTGCGCGGCCTGTCATGGCGCCGCCGCCACCGCCACCCATGCCAAGACCGCCACCCTCGGACCGCTGCATCAAAACGACGGCGATCAGGCCCAAAGCCAGAAGAAGATGGATGATGAGAACGACGTTTTCCATGGTGGTCCTGTACAGCGTGGCGTGTATCGCGTGGTACTTATGCAAGTTTGGTTCTGGGGGCAAGTCACGAGTTGGCATCACAGTTGATGATGTTGCACATCACGCCAAAGGGACTGGACAGATCGGTCAAGCTTGGCGCACCCTGCGGCCATGCCTCATGATCATTCTGACCACCCGCACGCCTTGTTGCCCCCCGAACCCGCGCTGCGCGTCAAAGCGCTTGAAACGATTCTGACCCGGAAGGGTTTGATCGACCCGGCGGCGCTGGATGAAATCATCGACACGTACCAGAACAAGATTGGCCCGCAGAACGGCGCGCGCGTTGTCGCCAAGGCTTGGAGCGATCCTGCGTTCAAGGCTGCATTGCTTGAAGATGCAACGCCGGTCGTGGCCGAACTTGGCTACTATGGTCGTCAGGGCGAACATATGGTGGTGGTCGAAAATACGCCGGAGCAACACAACATGGTCGTTTGTACGCTGTGCAGTTGCTACCCGTGGCCGCTGCTGGGTATTCCGCCCGGCTGGTATAAATCCGACGCCTACCGCGCCCGCGCCGTGCGCGAACCGCGTAAGGTCCTGGCCGAGTTTGGTGTCACGCTCGCCGAGGATACGGCGGTACGCGTCTGGGACTCCACGGCCGAGATTCGCTATCTTGTGTTGCCCATGCGTCCCGAGGGGGCTGAAGGGTTGGGCGAAGAGGAACTCGCGGCTTTGGTCACGCGCGACAGCATGATCGGCGCGGGCCTGCCCAAGGAGGCATCATGACGCGCGTTCACGATATGGGAGGGCGGTTTGGAGACGGCCCGATCAACCCGGAAGCTGAAGACGCTCCCATCTTTGCCGAAGACTGGCACGCGCGGGCCTTGGCCGTAACGCTGGCCTCGGGCTTTTTGGGGCAATGGAACATTGACACATCGCGCCACGCGCGTGAGCAGCTGTCGCCGAAGGACTACACCCGGTTTTCCTACTATGAGAAATGGATCTCTGGGCTGGCCGATCTGTTGGTCGCCAAAGGGGTGCTGACCCTCGACGATTTGCGCAGAGAAACCACGGCTGGTGATCATCCATTGGCGGACCGCACGCTGAAAGCCCAAGCCGTCGCAGCTGCATTGGCCAAAGGCGGCCCTGCTGATCGCAATTCGAACATCGCGGCGCAGTTCGAGGTCGGACAGATGGTGCAAACAGTGCGTCCCTCCGCGAACCGTTTGGTTGATGGTGGGCATACACGTTTGCCGACCTACGCCGCTGGGGCCCAAGGCCGGATCGTACGCCTGCACGGAACGCATGTTCTACCCGATTCCAATGCCCACGGGCTGGGAGAGGCCCCAGAACCTCTCTATGCCGTATCTTTCCTGGCGTCCGAGCTGTGGGCCGATCCGGAACACGCCAACGATGAGGTGGTGCTTGATCTGTGGCAATCCTATCTGGAGCCTACATGAGCAACTGCATCACAGCCTCCGCGCCAGAGCCTGTGTTCTCAGAACCCTGGCATGCGCAGGTCTTTGCGGTCACCGTCGCGCTGAACGAAGCGGGACGTTTTGACTGGCCCGACTGGGCAGACCGGTTTTCGAACACGTTGAAACGGAACGGTTTGAACAAAGAGCTGGATGGCGGGGATGACTACTTCCACGCATGGCTAGAAACCCTTGAGACCTTGTTGGCTGAACAAGGAGATGCCCGCTCGGATGAGGTCACCTTGCTGCATCGCGCTTGGGAAGAGGCTTATCTGACCACGCCTCATGGTAAACCGGTCCGTTTGCCGTAAAACGAGTTGGGGGCGCTGCCCCCGCCGCCTTTGGCGACTCCCCCGGGATATTTTCGGCCAGCTGAAGCAGGGGATCCGTTCTTCATCTGGCTTAAAATATCCCCGCCGGAGGCATTGCGCGCAGCGCGATTTGCAGATGCGGCGAAATATCGGTTTCCCTACCGTCTGAGCCTCGTTATATCAGCCGAGTTTGATATCTTTTCGCGAAAAGGACCGGATATGGCCAACGTGGTTGTTGTCGGCGCCCAATGGGGTGACGAAGGAAAAGGCAAGATCGTCGACTGGCTCAGCGAGCGGGCAGACGTGATCGCGCGTTTTCAGGGCGGGCACAATGCCGGCCACACTCTGGTTATTGATGGCGAGGTTTACAAACTGCATGCGTTGCCCTCGGGCGTAGTACGCGGCGGTAAGCTCAGCGTGATCGGCAATGGCGTGGTTCTGGACCCATGGCATCTGGTCAAAGAAATCGCGACTGTGCGCGCTCAGGGCGTTGAGATCACGCCTGAGACGCTGATGATTGCCGAGAACACCCCTCTGATTCTGCCGATCCATGGTGAACTGGACCGCGCGCGCGAGGAAGCCGCGAGCAAGGGAACCAAGATAGGCACAACGGGGCGCGGGATTGGCCCGGCTTATGAAGACAAGGTCGGACGCCGTTCGGTGCGTGTTGCCGATCTTGCCGATGAGGCGACCTTGGAAGCTCGTGTTGATCGTGCGCTGCAGCACCACGACCCATTGCGCAAGGGTTTGGGGATTGAACCTGTCGACCGGGATGCTCTCTTGGCGCAACTGAAAGAAATTGCAGCGGAAATTCTGCCTTTTGCGGCTCCGGTCTGGAAGGTTCTCAACGAAAAGCGCAAGGCGGGCAAACGTATTTTGTTCGAAGGCGCGCAGGGTGCGCTGCTGGATATCGACTTTGGCACCTATCCTTTCGTGACGTCCTCGAACGTGATCGCTGGTCAAGCGGCGACGGGCGTGGGGATCGGGCCGGGCTCGATCGACTTCGTGCTGGGAATCGTCAAAGCCTACACAACCCGCGTGGGTGAGGGGCCGTTCCCGACCGAGCTTGAGGACGCCGATGGTCAGCGACTGGGCGAGCGTGGGCATGAGTTCGGCACGACCACAGGCCGTCAGCGTCGCTGCGGCTGGTTTGATGCCTGTCTGGTGCGCCAGACCTGCGCGACGAGCGGGGTGAATGGGATCTCTCTGACCAAGCTGGATGTGTTGGACGGGTTCGAAACGCTGAAGATCTGCACCGGCTACGAGTTGGATGGCGAGCGTCTGGATTATCTTCCGACCGCCGCCGATCAGCAGGCGCGCTGCACGCCCATCTACGAAGAGATGCCCGGTTGGAGCGAATCCACCGAAGGCGCGCGCAGCTGGGCGGATCTGCCCGCAAACGCGATCAAATACGTGCGCCGGGTCGAAGAGTTAATCGAATGCCCTGTGGCGCTGCTGTCTACCAGCCCGGAGCGGGACGACACCATTCTGGTGACCGACCCGTTTGCAGACTGATGTCGGACGACAAGACACCCGGCCTCAGCTACAAGGCGCGCAGGCGTTGGTCTCTGTTCATTCTGGTGATCGGCCTGCCTGTCTATATTGTCGCCGTAGTCACGGTGGTGAACTGGCTGGATCGTCCTCCGATCTGGCTTGAGCTGTTGGTTTACGTGGCGCTGGGCATTCTGTGGGCTTTGCCCTTCAAGTTCGTGTTCAAGGGTGTTGGGAAAGAAGACCCGGACCAAAAGCCAGACTGATCAGTATCTCTGCTTGGGTCACAGGCTTGCGTCATTTCCCTGCGCACCACCGAGATAGTGAGATGAGGGCAAGTCCGAAGTTTCAGCTTTGGATGGTCCGGTTCTAAGAACGCATTTGGTCGTCAAAGGCGCTGCGCGTCTATGTCTGACCCTAGCCGGTTCGCCGATCGTTTCCCGACCAACTTAGGATCGCTCGGGCCATGGCATGATACTCGCCCGAGATTTCTTCGGCGACACTGAAGGGGGTGGGCCAGGGCGCTGTCAGGGTCGCCTCGATCTGTCCTGTCGTCAGTTTCAGCTCGGCCTCGTGTTTTGCAGCCAGACGGCGCATTTTTTGATTGGTGGCAAGGCACAACATGTGGACTTCGCGAAATCCACGATTGCGGGCTGCAGTGACTATCCGCGACAGCAGTGCA
Source organism: Ruegeria sp. B10 (assembly GCF_056539825.1). Classification (NCBI taxonomy): domain Bacteria; kingdom Pseudomonadati; phylum Pseudomonadota; class Alphaproteobacteria; order Rhodobacterales; family Roseobacteraceae; genus Ruegeria; species Ruegeria sp. B10. Next base: position 226,399 of record NZ_JBQFVP010000002.1, on the reverse strand, counting down.
TCGCCGATCCCTAGGTCCTGCCAGACTGTTTCAACGGTAAAGGCCAGTTCAGCCACATGGTTGTGGCTGTCATGAACAGCCCGCAACTCTCCGACACCACGCAGGCAGGAATCGGGGAATGCGCCAAATACCAGCGCAGAATTTTTGAATATGCCTGAGAGATAATTCTCAACAAAGGCCGGGCTGACCGGTACGCCAAATCGAGATGTCAGTGCTTCTGCATCGAGACTCTTGAAATGGCTTTCTATTTTGGGTTTGTCGAATGCTCTGAGGCGTCGAATAGGTAGTTCATACATGGCGGAGCCTTGATTTGAACACGAACTGAAAGATCTGTTACCTTTACTCAGACGATATCATTTTTCTGCAGTGCAGCATAGCGACATCATGTCCGCATCGAGATTCCGTAGGGTAAGTGCAAAAAGAAAATGGGTCGAAGAAATCTCCGACCCACTCTCGATAGCGAAATGAAGGATATCAGCCTACGGCGCGCTCACCTTCCGGGCGAAAACCGATGTCACTTGAGGCCGCAAAGCGCCCTCCGCCAGCTTTTTCGATTTTGCCGTCGCGCAGAAGCTGCCCGAAGGACTTCAGGCTTTCTTCGCGATTGAACTCATCCTGTTTCAGCGAGCGGACCTTGTTCATCAATTGCGGGCGCGAGAATTGTTCCTGCCCTTCGATGAAGGACAAGTACGCCGCAGCCGCTTCGAGAAGGTCGGACAGAGACTGAGCGCCCTGATCCTGTGCAAATTGTGCAAAGCCGCTTTCTTCTGACGCGTCCTCGGACTGATCCGAGGTGACACGGCGGGGGGTCACCGGGCCAGTATCCGCGTTGGGCGCGTCAATACGCTGCTCGGCGACCAGCTTCAGAGGGGCCGCCATGTCTGCATCAGGGCGTTTGCTGGTAACCTGAACATCATCCGGACGGCGGGGGCTGACGACCGAGGCCAAATCGCCACGATACTCTTCATCAGTCGCGGCCTGCTTGGCCACATCTTCCGCCGAGGTTGCAGCAACGGCCGTACGCAGATGGGAATAGGCCTCACGCGTGCCGCTTGCGGCCGGGTCGTCCATCTGCTCATCTGCTTTTGCCATCAGGCGCGAGACATCCTGATCCAGATCCGAGGACGCCGTGGTCGCTTGCGCATCCATTTCCTCTTCGATCTCGTAAATCTCGAGGAACAGGCTTTCTTCATCCTCAGCGGTCAGAACACCTTGCTGGTCGTCTTCTGCTTCGTCTGCTGGGCTAAGGATATTCTCAACCTCATCGCCGTCATCGGTCGCCGTCTCGGTGTCTTCGTCGAAGATCACCTCGGGGGCCTCTTCTTCCTCTGAGTCTTTAAACTCGATTTGCATTGGGGTCTCATCTTGCAAATCGAGCGGCGCCGGCTCCATGGATGGCGCATCCGGCAGTTCCGGCGCGTATGCCTCTTCAACGGCCTCGACGGCAGGTGCCTCGGTAGGGGCCGGGGCCTGAGGGGCCAGATCTCCGGGGCTCAGCGAACCTGCCGCAAAGGCGGCTGAGACAGCGTCCATCGGCGCGGGGGCGTCGGCCGTTAGGGGGGCGACCTCTTCCTCGGCATAGTTGTCCGTATCCACGTCCGAATGGGAAACAACCGCGCGGATGCGTTGCAGCTTGGCGGCCAGGCTATCGGGCGCCGGGTCCGCGTCGGCATCGACCGGCGCAGCTTCGGAAAAGAAAGATGCGGCAGTGTCTGTTTCAGGTGTCGCAGAGGGGGTCGGCTGGACAACATTCAGATCGGGCGATTGGGGCATGGCGTTATCCTGTGGCAGTGTCGCTTCAGGGGCGGGGGGCGTTTCAGTACGGGGGGGTGTTTCCGTCGCGCGCAGAAGCAGGCCGGTATCGCTCGGGCGCGCTTCGACTTGTTGCGCGTTGTCGCGCTGTGCAATCCGTGTCAGCATTTCGGCGTCAGGTTGCGGGGGTTCAGAACCAAAGTATCTGTCTTCTGCCGCAAGATCGCGGAAGTATTCGGCTATGGCTTTCATAGTCTCGAAAGAGTCGTCGAACCCTTCCAAAGTGCACGAGAAAGTCCCATAGGAAACGGTCAATACCTTGTTGTTCTGTACCATCAGACATGCGTCCTTTACAAACTAACTGAGCCGATCCGCCCGGACAGGGGCAACCCGATCGACTCGGAACTAACTGCATGAACCTATCATTTTGTGGTCTCAATGTGTCCAAATCCGGGAAAAATGATCAATCTGAGAAAAAATGGGTCAATTGTACGTTCAAATGGCCCAATCGGGCTGTTTGGAGGGGGGCAGATCGGCCCCGAAGACCTGAGTTTGGTGCTGAATCGCGTCACATTTGCGGTCGCGGCAGACGGTGGAGCCTCGGTGCTGGTTGATTCGGGGCGGATTCCGGATGCCGTGATTGGTGATTTCGATTCGTTGTCCCCCGAAATCAGAACTCGTATTCCCCAGGATCGCCTTTTTCCGATTGCGGAACAGGACAGCACGGATTTCGACAAGGCACTGCGCAGCGTGCAGGCCCCTTTGGTGTTGGGGGCCGGATTTCTGGGAGGGCGGCTGGACCATCAATTGGCGGTCTTAAACACTCTGGTCCGATATCCGGACAAGGCCTGCGTTCTGATCGGCTCGAATGAGGTCGTTTTCCACGCACCGCCCAACATCGTGTTGGATCTGGCGCCGGGCGAGGTCGTTTCTCTCTTTCCTCTGAAACAAGTTACCGGGCGCAGCCGTGGGTTGGAGTGGCCGATCGAGGGACTTCAATTCGATCCGAGCGGGCAGGTGGGCACCTCGAACCGTGTCATTTCAAAGCTTGAGCTTCAGATGGACGGTCCGGGAATGTTGGTGATGGTACCGCGCAGCGCTCTGGATCAGGTTATGCAGGCGTTTCAGTCGGGGCAGAGCGCGCCGTGGCCCTCTCTCGCAGAATAACATAGAGGCCTGCTGCGATCGTGATCAGGATGCCAAGCGCAGCCAGACCGTTCGGCAGGTCGTGAAAGATCAGCCAGCCGATCAGAGTGGCGACGGGGATCTCCAGATACTGCATCGGTGCCAGCGTGGCCGAGGGCGCATAGCGCAGCGACCATGTCATCAGCAGATGGGCGACGGTCCCCAGCACTCCGATCGACAGAAGCAGCCAGTGTTCGTTGCCTGAGGGGAGAGTGAATGACAGCTCCCAGATTTCTGACTGCGTTCCCCAGATCAGAAGCGGCAGCAGCAGGATTGTGGCAAACACGCCCGATACGGCTTGCAGCGACATCGGGTCGGTCTCTTTGGCGATCTGGCGCGTGACAAGCATGAACAAGGCAAAGACAACAGCGACGATCAGGGGTAAAAGCGCGGGCAGCCCGACTTCGGCAAAGCTGGGTTGAATGACCAGAAGCGTTCCGGCGAAGCCGACGATACATGCTGCAAGGCGGCGGTGCCCGACCTCTTCGTTCAGTATGTATTTCCCGAGCAGCAGCATGATGAAGGGCATCACGAAGGCGATGGCGACCGCGTCCGCCAAGGGCAGGAATTGCAACGCCGAGAACATCGCGGTGATGCCCGCGATGTGCAAAAGCGTGCGGATCACGGTCAGCCGCAGAACACGGCCCCGCATGCGCCACGGCCTGCCGGTCATCGCGACCAAGGGCACAAGGATCGCCGCCTGAATGGCAAAACGCGCGAAAACCAACAGTGCCAGTGGCGTTGTTTCCCCTAAAAGCTTTGCCAGCGCATCCCCCATCGGGGCAAGCACGCAGAAACCAAGCATCAACACGATGCCGAATACGGGACGATCCTGAGTCATGGGCGCGACGCTAGCGGTTTCCCAAGGCCGAGAAAAGCTCTGTTCTCAAGCCTTCGGAAGGGGTTGAACCTTGGTGTAGTCCGGGCCGATGCAGGTGGGCAGATCATCACCCAGTTTCAGCCACGTCAGCTTCTCTTCATGTGACACATGAAGAGTTGGCTCCAAGGCTTCGGGGTTCTCAAGCGTTGCGACATAGAGGTGAAGAACGTCCGACATCTTGGTCGACCGAAATGAGATCGGAGTTCCGCAATGCGGGCAGAAGCTACGCTCGACCCCAGGCGAAGAGTTGAAGCGCTTCGGTTCTTCTCCGGTCCAGCGCCACTGGCCGTCGCGCACCCCGAAATAGGTCGTCATCGGAGCGGCACACTGGCGGCGGCAACTGTCGCAATGGCATGAGACGCAGGACAAGACCGGAGGATCAACTTCATACGCGACCTTGCCACACAAACAATGTCCACGCATCACGCTGCCTCCTGTCTGACCTCAGCAGTTCGGGACGTTTACGGCCAAACCACCCAATGAGGTTTCCTTGTACTTCTCATGCATATCATGGCCGGTCTGACGCATGGTCTCGATCACCGCATCTAGGGGCACAAAATGCTGCCCATCCCCGCGCAAAGCAAGTGACGCGGCCGAAACGGCCTTGATCGCGCCAAGACCATTGCGCTCAATGCAAGGTACCTGAACCAGCCCTGCAACCGGATCGCAGGTCATGCCTAAATGATGCTCCAACGCGATTTCGGCGGCGTTTTCGACCTGCTCGGGCGTGCCACCCATGACGGCGCAGAGACCAGCCGCGGCCATAGCTGAGGCGCTGCCGACCTCGGCCTGACATCCGGCCTCAGCGCCTGAGATCGAGGCGTTGAATTTCACCAGCCCCCCAATGGCGGCTGCGGTCAGAAGGAAATCCTCGATATGGCTTTCGGACGCGCCGGGCACGTGGTCGAGGTAATAACGCAGCACTGCAGGCAGAACGCCCGCCGCGCCGTTGGTTGGCGCGGTGACCACCTGGCCTCCGGCCGCGTTTTCCTCGTTGACGGCCATGGCATAGACGCTCATCCAATCGTTGATGGTGTGCGGCGCGGTCAGGTTCATACCGCGCTCGGCCATCAGCGCATCATATATACCCTTGGCCCGGCGACGCACGCTGAGGCCGCCGGGCAAGATGCCATCGGTGGTCAGGCCACGCTCGATACAGTCGTTCATCACCTGCCACAGCCGGGCAGAGCCTTTGGCAAAACTGTCCGCGCAGCCACGTGCGATTTCGTTGGCACGCTTCATTTCGGCAATGGATTTGCCGCTGGACTTGGCCATCTCCAACATCTCGACAGCCGATTTGAAGGGGAAGGGCACTGGGGCGCCTTCGTCGGTGGCCTTGCCAGCGGCCAGTTCCTCTTCGGTCAGAACAAAGCCGCCGCCGATCGAGTAGAAGACCTGCCGCAGTATCACATCGCCCTGCGCGTCGGTTGCCATTAGGATCATACCGTTGGCGTGGCCGGGCAGGTTGTGGTCGTAGTCAAAGACCAGATCGGTCTTTGGGTTGAAGGTCAGCGTCGGTAGCCCTTCAGGCGTTACCGTGTGCGTCTCAGCAATTGCGGCCAGCGCGGCCTCGGCCTTGTCGTTGTCATATGTGTCCGGCACGAATCCGGCGAGGCCAAGGATGGTGGCGCGGTCGGTGGCATGACCCACTCCGGTAAAGGCCAGCGAGCCGTGTAGTGAGCCGCGCAGCCCGGCAAATTCAAACGGCGATGCACGCATCATGTCCAGAAAACGCGCGGCGGCCACCATGGGGCCCATGGTGTGGGATGAGGACGGGCCGATGCCCACTTTGAACATATCGAAGACAGAGAGGAACATGTCAGATAGCTGAGCCTTCAGGAGGGTTGGCATAGATGGGTGAGGTGAACGGCGTGGCCCCTAAACCTTCGGCGGCGATAGCCGTTCGCGTTGCAGGGCGCATCTCTAGCTTTGTTAGGATGCGCTGAAGATAGGGCGTATCGGCCAGTTGGTACCAGCTGCGGTCCGCATTGGATGGGTAAAGCGCCATCCAACGCATCATGCACGCGATATAGTATGTCAGAACTGAAGGCCGATCAGCGTTGAGCCAACCCGGTGTCTGCGCAGCGACTGCGTCCAGATTTTTCAGATGGGTGCGCAGCCTTGGACGTATTCCGGCCCGCAGGGTCTCGGCCTGTTTGGGGTCTATGTATTTCTCGGCATAAAACAGGATGCGCAGATCGGCATGGAGCGTGTTTGACGCGAAAAACAGCCATTTCAGAAAGGCGGCCCTGTCAGGGCTGTTTGACGCGGGCGCAAGTTGCCCATGGCTGTCGGACAGCCACAGCAGAATGGCAGCCGTTTCGAATATCGGCCCCTGAGGGGTTTCGAGAACCGGGATCAGCCCGTTCGGGTTCAACGCTCGGTAGGCTGCGCTGTCTTGCGCGTTCTGACTACGATCAACCAGCACCGTCTCATAGGGCTGGCTCATTTCGTCCAGCACCAGCCGGATCACCAGCGAGGCGTTATCAGGGGCATAGTGCAGGCGATAGGGCGTCATCATACGGACTAGATATACAGCAACCGAAACCTGAAAAGCCTTGTTTGCGACGTTTCCGATAGGAAACGCGCAATTGAGCGACATCTTTCGCATCCGGGCGACGTGAATTGGGTCTCGAAGTTGGCTGGAGCATTGCATATAAGTCTTGCAGACTATTTGGGGAAGACTGCCAATGACCGCGGATTTGTCGCCAATCGACACGGCCAAATACGTTGCGGCGTACCGCGCGGCTGACATGGTCGAGGACGGAATGCGGGTGGGGCTGGGCACCGGCTCTACCGCTGCTTGGCTTGTTCGCCGTTTGGGCGAGCGTGTCCAGCAAGAAGGCCTGCGTATCAAGGGCGTACCCACCTCAACCCGAACCGCGCAATTGGCGCGTGAAGTCGGGATCGAGGTCGTGTCGCTGGATCAGGCCGGATGGCTGGACCTGACGATTGACGGCGCGGATGAGTTCGACGGTGATCTGAACCTGATCAAAGGCGGTGGCGGCGCGCATCTACAGGAAAAGATCGTGGCAACGGCCAGCGATCAGATGGTGGTGATCGCCGATGCCGGGAAAAAGGTCGAAACGCTCGGCGCATTCCCGCTGCCGGTCGAGGTGATCCCCTTTGGCTGGCAGACCACTCGAACGCTGATCGAAGAAGTTCTGGACACGATGGATGTGCTTGGCACCAACTCAGCCCTTCGCATGAATGGTGAGGCCCCATTTGTGACCGATGAGGGCAACCATATCCTCGACCTGCATCTACAGCGGATCGGCAATGCGCGGCAGATGGCGTTGGTGCTAAACCAGGTGCCGGGTGTCGTCGAGAACGGGCTTTTCATAGACATCTGCGACAAGGTCGTAGTGGGCTACGGCGATGGCCGGGTCGAACTGCGCGATATCAATGCCGGAACCGTTGAGTTGAACCAGTTCCTTGATGGCGCCAAGGACAACCTGTTTTCGGATTTTTCGGACTGAGTGGAAGGCGCCATCCCAAGGACGTGTTGGAATATACTGGAAATTTACGCCTTTGGGGGTTGGCAGGGCGGTTTTCGCGCCCAGATATCCAAAGAATTTTGCAAGTTGAATGAAGGAACCCAGCATGAGCTTTGACTATGACCTCTTCGTAATCGGCGGAGGCTCGGGCGGGGTCCGCGCGGCGCGCGTAGCGGCTGGCGAAAACGGTGCCAAAGTGGCTCTGGCGGAAGAGGATCGATACGGCGGCACTTGCGTTATCCGCGGCTGCGTTCCCAAGAAACTGATGGTCTTCGCCAGTGAATATTCGGGGATGGTCGGTGACGCGCAGGCTTATGGCTGGGACATTCAGCCCGGAGCGTTCAACTGGAACACCTTCCACGACAAGCTGGTGACGGAACTGGATCGGCTGGAAGGTATCTACCGCAACATCCTGAAAAACAACGGTGTCGAGAGCTTTGATCAGCGTGCCCATGTGGTTGATCCGCATACGGTTGAACTGGCCGATGGCACACGCAAGACCGCAAAGCATATCCTGATTGCGACGGGTGGCCGTCCGGTTGTGCCGAACTTCCCCGGCTCGGATCTGGCGATTACCTCGAATGAAATCTTCCACCTTGAGAAACTGCCCGAAAGCATTCTGATCGTCGGCGGCGGTTACATCGCCAGTGAATTCGCCGGGATCATGAACGGGCTGGGCGTCAAAACCACTCAGTTCTACCGCGGTGCGCAGATCCTGCGTGGCTTTGACGAAGAAGCGCGTGGCCTGATCTGCGAAGAGATGCGCCAGAACGGTATCGACGTGCGTCTGGGCACCAATGTGCTTGAGATGACGAAAGAGGGCGACAAGATCCGGGTCAAAGCCACCGACGGGACCGAGGATCATTTCGACGTGGTCATGTATGCCACCGGGCGCACTCCGAATGCGGACAACCTGGGGCTTGAGGACGTGGGCGTCGAGCGTGGTCGCAAGGGCGAGATCATCGTGGATGAGTACAGCCAGACCGGCGTGCCCTCGATCTATGCGATTGGTGATGTGACCGATCGTGTGAACCTGACCCCGGTTGCGATCCGCGAAGGCATGGCCTTTGTTGAGACCGTCTTCAAAGGCAACCCGACCCCAGTGGATCATGAGCTGATCCCGACCGCGATTTTCACCCAGCCCGAATTCGGCACGGTGGGCCTCAGCGAGGAAGAGGCGGCCGCGCAGGAACCGATCGAGGTTTATGCGACTTCGTTCAAGCCGATGCAGAAATCCTTTGCCGGTGGTACTCAGCGGGTTCTGATGAAGCTGATCGTCTCTCAGGCGACGCGCAAGGTGTTGGGTTGCCACATCGTGGCGCCTGGCGCGGGTGAGATGATCCAGCTGGCGGGCATTGCCGTCAAAATGGGCGCGACCAAGGAAGATTTCGACCGCACGGTTGCAGTTCACCCGGTCATGGCCGAAGAACTGGTGACAATGCGGCAACCTGTACGCACGGCTTGATTTGCAACTGCGCGCACAACCAAGTTACAAGGAACACCGTGATCACACGGTCAAACACAAGGGAATAGACACATATGGCGGGCAACAGCGGTGGCCCCTGGGGGGGCGGAGGCTCCTCTGGTGGTGGAGGAAATCGGGGTAATAACGGTGACGGGCGCAAGCCTCCCGAAGGGGAGAGCCCGCAGATCCCCGAGATCGATGAGCTGATGAAAAAAGGGCAAGAGCAGCTGCGTGTCCTCATGGGCGGTCGCGGCGGCGGTGGCCGTGGCAGCAACGGTTCAGGCGGTGGCGGCGGTGGTCCGATCTTTACCAAAGGCACCGTGGCGATTGGCGCATTGGTTGCGATCGGCCTCTGGGCTGCGGCCAGCTTTTACACCGTTAAGCCCGAAGAACAGTCGGTTGAACTGTTCCTTGGCGAATTCTCGGCTGTTGGAAATCCCGGTCTGAACTTTGCGCCTTGGCCGTTTGTAACTGCCGAGGTCATTCCTGTTACGCGGGAACAGAACGAAGACATGGGCGGCGCGCGTGGCAGCGACGATGGTCTGATGCTGACCGGTGACGAAAACGTGGTCGATATTGACTATCAGGTCGTTTGGAATATCAACGACCCCGCCAAGTTCCTCTTTAACCTGCGTGACCCGCGCCAAACGATTCAGGCGGTGTCGGAATCTGCGATGCGTGAGATTATCGCGCAAAGCGAACTTGCTCCGATCCTGAACAGAGACCGCGGCATTATCGCAGAACGTCTGCAAGAGTTGATTCAGGCGACAATGGACAGCTACGATTCGGGCGTGAACATCGTTCGCGTGAACTTCGACAAGGCTGACCCGCCGCAGGACGTGATTGCCGCGTTCCGTGACGTTCAGGCCGCCGCGCAGGAACGAGATCGCTTGCAGAACGTCGCGGATGCCTATGCCAACCGTGTTCTCGCAGAAGCGCGCGGTGAAGCAGCTCAGGTTCTGGAAGAAGCCGAAGCCTATCGCGCCCAACAGATCAACAGTGCACAGGGTGAGGCCAGCCGCTTCAGCGCGGTTCTGGAGGAATACTCCAAAGCGCCGGATGTAACACGCAAGCGTCTGTATCTGGAGCGCATGGAGCAGGTTCTGGGTGACGTGGACAAGATCATCCTAGACGAAAACACCGGCGGCTCGGGGCAGGGCGTTGTGCCGTACCTGCCGTTGAACGAACTACGTCGTACCCCTGCAGCGGAGAGCAACTGATGCGTAAAACGACATTTATCCTACCCGTCGTCTTCCTCGCGATTGTCGGTGTTCTGTCCTCGATCTTCATCGTGGATGAGCGTGAGCGCGCTTTGGTTCTGCAGTTTGGTCGCGTTGTTGCGGTCAAGGAAGAGCCCGGATTGGCGTTTAAAATCCCTCTGATTCAAGAGGTTGTGCGCTATGATGACCGCATTCTGTCGATCGACGTGCAGCCACTTGAGGTGACACCCCTTGATGACCGCCGTTTGGTGGTTGATGCCTTCGCACGCTACCGGATTTCGGATCTGGAGCAGTTCCGTCAGGCCGTTGGTGTTGGCGGTATTCCGGTGGCCGAGGACCGTCTGGACCGTATCCTTCGTGCGGAAACTCGGGAAGTTCTGGGTTCGGTCTCCTCGCGGGATATCCTCAGCTCTGACCGTGCGGCCCTGATGCTGCGGATCCGCAACAGCGCAATTGCCGAAGCGCGGGCGCTGGGCGTCAACGTCATCGACGTGCGCCTGAAAGCCACCGACCTGCCGCAGGCGAACCTTGAGGCGACCTTTGATCGGATGAAAGCCGAGCGGGAACGTGAAGCAACCGACGAACGCGCCCGCGGTAACGAAGCCGCGCAGCGTGTCCGCGCGCAGGCTGACCGGACCGTGGTTGAACTGGTTTCGGACGCCAACCGCGAGGCCGAAATCATCCGCGGTGAGGCAGACGCCGAACGCAACGCGATCTTCGCCGACGCCTTTGGCAAAGACCCAGAGTTCTTTGAGTTCTACCGCTCGCTCTCCGCTTATGAGCGCGCTTTGCAGGGCGGGAACAGCTCGATGGTCCTCAGCCCGGATTCGGAGTTCTTCAACTACCTGAAATCGCCCACCGGGCAGGCGACCCAGTAATGGGAATGATCCTTCTGGCCTTTGGGCTGGTGTTGATTGTCGAGGGGCTGGCCTATGCGCTGGCCCCTTCTCTTATTGAACGTATGTTAGAGGCGCTGCGCACGCTACCAGAACAGGCGCGGCGTTTGGCAGGGCTGCTCTGTGTTGTCAGTGGTCTTGTGCTGCTTTGGGGCGCCTATCAGCTGGGGTTTTGACCCATTGACCTCACTTGCCGGTGATTTCCCCGCGATCCTCAGTTGCGAGCGTGATCAAACCGACTACATTGGGAGGAAAGATAGTCTGCCTTAGGGCGGTCTGTAAGAAATTGACGACAAGGAGTTCCCAAGTGCAGGCACAAGCGCGCAGTATTTCCGTCCGGCGGGACGATGGTGTTGGTTTCATGCGACTGATGTGGCTGGCCTTCGGAGCGATGGTTCTGATAGCAGCGCAAACAGTTGCGGCTTATGCACGCGGGGAGAGCCTTGCGCCGCTGGCCGAACAGATCAGCCCGGCGGTGGTCAATATCACCACATCGACCCTGATCGAAGGCCAGACCGGGCCGCAGGGGATCGTGCCCGAGGGTTCTCCATTCGAAGATTTCTTTCGCGAGTTTCAGGATCGCAACGGCGATAATGGCGACCGACCGCGCCGCAGCAATGCGCTGGGGTCGGGGTTCGTGATCTCGGAAGACGGCTTTATTGTAACCAATAACCATGTAATCGCCGAGGCTGATGAAATCCTGATCGAATTCTTCCCTGGCGATGGTCAGCCCGTGAAGGAACTGCCTGCGAAGGTGATCGGCACGGATGAGAAAACAGATATCGCTCTCTTGAAAGTGGAGGCGTCGGGGCCGCTGCAATATGTACAGTTCGGCGACAGCGACACGGCGCGTGTTGGCGATTGGGTGATTGCCATGGGCAACCCGCTGGGGCAGGGGTTCTCGGTTTCGGCGGGGATCGTCTCGGCCCGTAACCGCGCACTGAGCGGGTCCTATGACGACTACATCCAGACCGATGCAGCGATCAACCGAGGCAACTCGGGTGGTCCCCTGTTCAACATGGATGGTCAGGTCATTGGTGTGAACACTGCGATTCTGTCGCCCAACGGCGGCTCGATCGGTATCGGGTTTTCGATGGCCTCCAATGTCGTGACCAAGGTCGTCGACCAGCTGCGTGAGTTCGGCGAAACCCGTCGTGGTTGGCTGGGTGTACGGATTCAGGACGTGACTGAAGATATGGCTGAGGCGATGGGCCTGGATAAACCCGGTGGCGCATTGATCAGCGATGTACCGGAGGGTCCTGCGAAAGAGGCCGGTCTGAAAGCAGGGGATGTGATCCTCAGCTTTGACGGGGTCGAGGTTGAAGATACGCGCGGTCTGGTACGACAAGTCGGTGAGACGACGGTGGGCAAATCAGTTCGTGTGGTGGTACATCGCGACGGTGGCACTCAGACTATTCTGGTCACACTCGGGCGCCGTGAGGATGCGGAGCGTGCCGAAACGAGTGAAGAAGACACTCCGGACGCGCCAACCGACGAAAACGCCGACATTCTCGGCCTGACTATTTCTCCGCTGACAGATACGCTGCGTGAAGATCTGGGGCTGGATGCCGAGGCGGACGGTCTGGTCGTGACCGAGGTTGATGAAGCCTCGGAAGCCTTTGCCAAGGGTCTGCGCGCGGGTGACCTGATCACCGAAGCTGGACAGCAGAAGGTCGAATCCATCAGCGACCTTGAGGCGCGTATTGAAGAAGCTACCGAAGCCGGGCGCAAATCGCTGCTGCTGTTGGTACGCCGCGGCGGCGACCCGCGCTTTGTCGCGTTGAGCCTTGAAAACTAAGCCCATCACATAACTACCGAAAATGGCCGGGGGCTTCTCCGGCCTTTTTTCATGTCCTTTTAGGCCCGGCATAAAGAAAATAAGCCATATGCCTTTTGGGCATATGGCTTAGGTACAGGGAGAGATCAGTGGACAGATATCGGGGATGATTACTGACCTCCTACGGTAACAGGTTTACCCTAGGGCACTGACCTCCGAGTCGTCTGTGAACAAGATCACAAAAGGTCAGATCAGGTCCGATTCAGCCAACGCGCGCAAAGCTTCGATGTCGTGGATCAGCAATCCGCCCCGCGATGCTTCGACCACATTGTCGCGTTTCCAGATAGAAATGGTTTTCGAGACTGCCTCACGCGTGGCGCCGACGAATTCGGCCAATTCACTTTGCGACAGGGTAATGCGCTCCGTGGGATCGTCCTGCAGAGACGACAGGTGCAGCAGTTTGCGCGCCAGTCGAATCGGCATCGGCAGAAAGACCTGCTCGTTCAATTGTGAACTCATTGACCGCATCCGCAATCCGGCCAAACGGACCATATCAACCGCAAGATCGGGGTGTTGGCGGATTTGCTCCATCACGTCCCTGCGACGCACGCGCAGAACCCGAGAAGGTTCAGCAGCCGCAACAGTGGCAGTGCGAGGGCCGCTGTCGAACAGAGCGATCTCACCGAAGACCTCGCCCGGGCGCATGAGCGTCAGCGCCAGCTTCCGGCCGCTCATGGCCAGGAAGGACACTTCGAGCGTCCCTTCGACAATGGCATAAAGCGCATCGCCTTCATCGTCCTGATCGAACAGGGTTTCGTTTTTATCCAAAGAGATTTCCGTCGCCAGCGCCGAGAGCATCTCGCGCAGGCCTTCGGATGCATCGGACAGGAAGCCGCTATTTGGGAATACCGCCATTCGGGTACTAATCTCCGGAGTAGGATGGTGAGTGGTTACTCAATTATTCACAGCAAGGTCAACAAGCCAAGTGGTTTCCTTGGATGAGTGTCAAACTGACACCAAAGGGGCTTTGGGTCGACTACTGGCGATCGGGGTCTTCCAGATAGCTTTGCAGGCGGTGGAACTGGTACATCAGGAATGCCATTAGCGCGATGGGAAAGGCGAAGGTTTCGATCTTGACCCAAAGATCGGTGGACATCGTGCGCCAGACGATCTCATTGGCGATGGCCAGAACCGCAAAGCAAGCACAGAGGCGCCGCGTAAGGATCATCCAACCTTCGTGCTTCATAGGCAGCATTTCATCTAGAACGTAGGCGAGGTAGGACTTTCCCTGCAGCAACCCGATCCCAAGAATGACCGAGAAGAACCCATAAACCAGCGTGGTCTTCATTTTGAAGAACCGCTCATCATTGAACCAGGCGGTCAGGCCACCGAAGAAGATCACCATGAAGGCGGTGAAAATCTGCATCCGGCTGAGCTTGCCAGTCAGGAACCACAAGATACCCATTGCCGCCAGCATCAGCGGGACAAAGAGGATGGTTGCGATGATAAAGCCTGAATACTCGATACCGCCGATCAGAAAGCTGTCATCACGCAGTCGCAGGTAGATGAAGAAGAAGGCCAGCGGGGGCCCCAGCTCCAGCACCTGTTTCAGAAACGGGTTGATCTCTTTTTTGCCTGTCATCGTGGTGTCCTGCTGTTCATCCGCCCATTTCAACGATTACAGCGCCCAATGCAATCAGTGCCATCAGGGCGATGCGTCTTGGGCCAACGGTTTCTTTCAAAACCAACCAGCCGATCAAGGCTGCAAATACAGTTGATGTTTCGCGCAGTACAGCCGCCTCTCCGACTTTGTCCAATCGGGTGGCCATCATAATGGCTCCGAATGACAGTGGTGCGATCAAGCCGCCTGCGAGCCCGCGCAGCATCAGCGGACCTAGGGAAGGGCGGTTGATCATGGCGCGCCATCTGAGGAACGCGTAGATCGGCATCGCGAAGCCGTCGATCATGAAGAACCAGGCCAGAAAGGTGAACGGATCAGCGGTGGCGCGGATGCCATAAGCGTCATAGGTCGTGTAGAGCGCTACGAAGAGACCGGTGGCAATCGCCAGGGTGAGCGCGATACCCAGAGTCTCACGGTTGGTTTCCAGAAACCGGAAATTGTAGGCAGCGAGCCCGAAGATGCCGGCCAGAAGGACGGCCACACCGAACCATTGCGTGCCTGTGAAGGTTTCTCCGAACAGAAGGTAGGCTCCGATTACGGTGAAAAGCGGGCCGGTGCCGCGAACGACCGGGTAGACCACCGTGTAGGAGCCTTTGGTATAGGCCAAGGCCTGAAGGATCTTGTAGGTGATGTGGATCAGCCAGACGATGCCGAAGATCGGCCACATATAGGGTTCGGGCCATGGCACGACGAATAGGGCAAAGGGGATCGCCATTAGGCAATAGCAGGCGTCGATGGCCCCACGAGACAGCCACGGATCGTGGCGGCCCTTTTGCAGTGCTCCGAAGACCGCGTGCAGGAAGGCGGCCATCAACGCCAGGCCAAGGGCGAGATTGTGGCCCGCTTCGGTGCCTTCGAGTGAGATCAGCCAGTCGCTCAATTGTCAGAATTTGTCCAGTGTGACGAGGCTGGGGGCCGTCTGCCCCCAGACCCCCGAGGATACTTTTAGCCAGATGAAGAGGCGGATCAGTTTTGGTCGAGACCTGTTAGCGCGGCCGCGAATTCTTCGGGGTCGAACGGGGCGAGGTCGTCTATTTGCTCTCCGACGCCGATGGCGTGAATGGGCAGGCCGAACTTGTCGGCCAGCGCGACCAGCACGCCGCCTTTGGCTGTGCCGTCCAGTTTGGTCATCACAAGGCCCGACACGTCGGCGAGTTTGCGGAAGGTTTCCACCTGGCTGAGGGCGTTCTGGCCCGTGGTCGCATCCAGCACAAGCAGAGTGTTGTGTGGCGCGGTTTCGTCGACCTTGCGGATCACGCGGACGATCTTGGCTAGTTCCTCCATCAGGTCGGCGCGGTTTTGCAGGCGGCCTGCAGTGTCGATCATCAGAAGGTCGGCACCGTCCTGTTGCGCTTTAGTCAGGGCGTCAAAGGCAAGGCTGGCAGGGTCCGAGCCTTCGGGCGCGGTCAGTACCGGGACGCCAGCGCGGTCACCCCAGACCTGGAGTTGCTCCACGGCGGCGGCGCGGAAGGTGTCTCCGGCGGCGATCACGACCTTCTTGCCTGCGGATTTGAACTGGCTGGCCAGTTTGCCGATGGTCGTGGTCTTGCCAGAGCCGTTGACGCCAACCACCAGCACCACTTGCGGGCGTTTGGGATAGATTGGCAGGGGGCGGGCGACCGGTTCCATCACGCGGGCCACTTCCTGCGCCAGCAGTTGCTTGATCTCACGGGACGAGAGTTTACGGCCAAATCGACCCTCGGCCATGTTCGAGGTGACGCGCAGGGCGGTGTCGACTCCCATGTCCGAGGCGATCAGCAGCTCTTCGAGCTGTTCCAGCATATCGTCATCCAGGGTCCGGCGAATTTCGGCCTTGGTTTCCATACGGCTGAACAGGCGACCCAGCAAACCGCCGGATGCGGGCTGATCTTCTTGCCCAGTCTCGGGTTGCTGAGCAGCTTCCTGCGGCTGCGGCTGCGGGGCGGGTTCAGGCGTCTGCGCCACCGGCTCTGGTGCGGTGGTTTCTTCGCCTCCGTCTTCGACAATGGCGTCCAGCCCTTCCTCAAGACGAGATGAGGATTTGAACAGCTTGTCCTTCAGCTTTGAAAAAAACGCCATTTTCGGTCTCCGCAGGTGTTCCCCTCCACCTAATGTGGATTTGCCGGAGTTGCAAAGGGTCAGGTGAAAGCGATCAGTAGTCCAGCCTGCGCAGCCCAATAAAGAGGCCAGACCAGATAGGGCGTCAGCTTCAGCGCCGGGTGGTCTTGAGGCAGTAGAAACTTCTCGGTCGCAAGCACGAGGTCCGAAGCGATGAAGGCCAGTGCCGCAGGTAAGGCCCAACGCAGCATTCCGGTATCGGGCAAAGACAGAACTGCGACGCCCATGCCAAGGATGATCGGGATGTAGATCAGAACCGGGAGTTTCAGCTCTCCAGCGCGCGGGGCGAGCAAAGTGGCGGCAACGATCCCCAGAATGAGGAGTGACCAGAAATATCCCGGCCGTTCCAGAATGAGGTCAAAGTTGCTGCTGGGGTGCGTTAGGAACAGCGCGATGTAAGCGATATGCCCCGCGGCAAACGCGCCGATCCCTGCCATGAAGGTGGTGTCTGACTCTCGCGACAGCAGAGCATCCCCAACCGCGCAGAGGCCCAATGCGACAACCAGCAAGGTCGCGCCTCCGCTGAGGAGGGCGACGAGGGCCAGCACAGCAACCGACGCGGTTTTCAGAACGGTGCGGAGCAAACTTGCCGGGCCCGGGGACAGCGGTAAATAGGCCAAGGCGCACGCGGCGGCGAGCCAGAATAGCAGGTGTGTCACATCGGTCCCCTCTGTCGTATTCGGGACCACTGTTCTTTGCGGTGGCACGCGGCACAATAATGACGTTGGGGCAGGCGAATACCGGCGTGGTGATTGGCCATGCCCGCCCGCATCTGACACTATGGCCTCATGTTGAGGCATCTCGTGATTCTATTGGCGCTGTCGGCGCAGACGGCGGGCGCGCAAACGGCGTTGTCCGGGGCCGAGTTCGATGAGTACACGCAGGGCAAAACCTTGTTTTATGGTTTTGAAGGGCAGGTTTACGGTGTTGAACGATACCTGCCTAACCGCCGCGTGATCTGGTCGTTTTTGGACGGACAGTGCAAAGAAGGCGTCTGGTATCAGCGCGAGGATCAGATTTGTTTCGTCTACGAGGACCGGCTGGACCCGCAATGCTGGGTATTCACCCGGTCGGGCGGTGGGCTGATCGCGCAGTTCGAAGGCGACTCGCAAGCGACCGAACTCTATGAGGCGGAAGACCTCGGGGAGGAGATGGTGTGTCTGGGGCCTGAAGTCGGGGTTTAACCTCTAGAACAGTGATCCCTGATCCGGCGCATCGGGTTTGGTTTTTTTCGCGGCAGGGCGGCCAGCGGAGCCCGTCGTCAGGCGGCCATCCGAGAATTCGATCTCAAGCACCGCATGTTTGCCAGCCTGAGCCTTGGTGGTCACGACGACACCCTCGGCGCGCACAACCGCATAGCCACGCGCCAGCGTTGCCTTGTAGCTGAGCGTTTCGCGTAGGCGGTCGGTTGCTGTCAGTTGTTGGCGCAGGCGCTCCAGTCTGACGGTTTGGGCGGCGTCCAGCCGCTCATCCAGTCGAGCGATAGCCTGGCGCTGTTGCTCAATCTCGCGCTGGATCGGGCGAAGGGAGAGGCGCGACGAAAGGTTGCGTAGGTGTTCCTGACGGGAGGAGACGACGCCTCGCAAAGTCGACGGGCGCAGATGAGCCGACATCTCGACCAGCTGCAGGCGGCGGTTTTGCACCCCGCGATTCAATGCGGGTGTTAGGCGTTCCGCAATCAGATCAAGGCGCTGCCGTGGAGAGTTCAACAAGCTATCCGGGCGCGGAAGCGCACGCGACACGTCACGCAGACGCTGCGCACGGCGCTGAACCGCATCGCTGGCGGCCCGCGACAAGCGCGCGCCTTGTTCGTTGGTCCAGGCCATCAACTCCATCCGCACGGGGACGGCCAATTCGGCGGCGGCCGTTGGCGTAGGCGCGCGGCGGTCGGAGACAAAGTCGATCAGCGTCGTGTCTGTCTCATGCCCCACGGCCGAGATCAGCGGGATCTCTGATGCCGCAGCCGCGCGGGCCACGTTTTCTTCGTTAAACCCCCATAGGTCTTCGATTGAGCCGCCACCGCGCGCGACGATGATCAGATCGGGGCGGGGCAGCGCGCCACCTGGCGTCAGCGCGTTGAAGCCTTCGATGGCGCGGGTCACCTCGGGCGCACAATTTGCACCCTGCACGGCGACAGGCCAGATCAGGACTTTGCGGGGAAACCGGTCGCGCAGGCGATGCAGGATATCGCGGATCACCGCCCCGGATGGTGAGGTGACGACGCCGATGATCTGGGGCAGGTAGGGCAGTGGTTTCTTGCGCTCGGGCGAGAATAGCCCTTCGGCCTCCAGCTGTTTTTTGCGCTTTTCCAGCAGCGCCATCAACGCGCCTTGGCCAGCCACTGCGACTTCATCGACATTCATGTTGTATTTGGATTGCGCGCCGAATGCGGTGAGGCGACCGGTGACAACGACCTCCAACCCTTCTTCGGGCACAACGGACAGGCCGGAAATCTGACCTTTCCAGGTGGTACAGGCCAGAACGTTCCGGTCGTCTTTGATGTCATAATACAGATGACCCGAGCGCGCCTTGAACACGCGGCCAACCTCGCCGCGTACACGGATTCGCCCGAACGAGCCCTCTAGCGTGCGCTTCACCTCGCCGGAAATCTCGGAAACCGAGTATTCAGGGGTGTTTTGGCCGGGAATTGGGTCATCAAGCAGGTCGGACATTTCAGCGCCTTGTGTCAAATGCCCTGCCAGCTTAGAACGCCGCGCAGGCGAGGCCAAGCAGATCGGAGACGACCCAATGAACATTCTTATTCTCGGCAGCGGTGGGCGTGAGCACAGCCTTGCTTGGGCGGTGATGCAGAACCCCAAATGCGACCGTCTGATTGTTGCGCCAGGCAATGCCGGGATCGCCCAGATCGCCGAATGCGCGTCGCTGGACATCGAGAATGGTGGTGCAGTGGTTAATTTCTCTGAGGCGAACGCGATCGACTTCGTGATCGTCGGCCCCGAGGCCCCTTTGGCCGCTGGCGTGGCTGACCGGCTACGTGAAGCCGGTTTGCTGGTGTTTGGCCCCTCTGCCGAAGCGGCTCGGTTGGAAGCTTCGAAGAGTTTTACCAAGGAGGTTTGCGATGCATCCGGTGCGCCTACCGCCGCCTATGCACGGTTCACCGAAGCCGCGCCCGCCAAGGCCTACATCCAAGAGCAGGGCGCCCCGATCGTGGTCAAGGCTGATGGTCTGGCGGCAGGCAAGGGCGTGATAGTAGCGATGGACGAGCAGACCGCTCTGGACGCAATTGACGACATGTTTGGCGGGGCCTTCGGTGGGGCGGGTGCCGAGGTTGTCATCGAAGAGTTCATGGATGGCGAAGAGGCCTCGTTGTTTGTGCTGTGCGATGGAGAGAACATCCTGTCGATCGGCACCGCGCAGGATCACAAGCGTGTGGGCGAGGGGGATACAGGTCTGAACACCGGTGGGATGGGGGCTTACTCCCCGGCTCCGGTTCTGAGCGCCGAGATTGAGGCGCGCGCGATGGATGAAATCATCCGCCCAACCATGGCCGAGATGAAGCGCCGGGGCGCGCCGTTCCAAGGGGTTCTCTACGCTGGTCTGATGATCAAGGACGGGCAGCCGCGTTTGGTGGAATACAACGTCCGGTTTGGTGATCCCGAATGTCAGGTTTTGATGATGCGTCTTGGGGCGCAGGCGATGGATCTGATGCATGCCGCAGCCGAAGGGCGTTTGGACGAAACGCGCGTGAACTGGGCCGATGATCACGCGATGACCATCGTTATGGCAGCCAGCGGGTATCCGGGTGCTTATGAGAAAGGCTCGGTTATCAAGGGCTTGGACGGCCTTCCTGAAGACAGCAGCAACATGGTGTTCCACGCGGGGACAAAGGCTGTTGATGGGCAGATTCAAGCGGTTGGCGGACGTGTTCTGAACGTCACCGCCCGAGGCGCGACGTTGCAAGAGGCGCGGGATCGGGCCTATGCCACGGTTGACGGGGTGGATTGGCCCGAGGGCTTTTATCGCCGCGATATTGGGTGGCGGGCGCTTTGATTTCGATGTGGGTCAGGGGGCTTTGCCCCCTCGGCCTGCGGCCTCACCCCCAGGATATTTCTAGCCAGATGAAGCTCGGATCAGCACTCTAAGGCTTGGTTCAGGCTTTGACGGCCCGTGAAGGGGCCGAGGTCTGACTTGGTCCATCCACTGTTAAAGGTGACGCTGATGATGCGCGACCAGTCGGCGCTGGCTGTGATCAGTTCTGGCGTCTCGCCGCAGTCACGCAGGCCGCCAGAGATGTAGTCTTCACCAATGCGATGGTTGGTCAGACTGGGTAAAGAGGCGATCTCGGCCAACGCGCCATCTTTGTAGCGCCATATGCGAAGGGTTTTGGCGAGGTGAGGGCGGTCGATATAAGCGATCTCGGTATAGCCATCGCCATCCAGATCGGCGGCTCCGATTGGGGCGAGCCAGCGGAAGCGGGTTCCGATATGCGGGGTGGCAGCGATCTTTGTGCCGCTTGCGTCGTAGATTGCTAGTTGTGCGCCGAATTGAGCGTGGGATTCGACCACGATCACTTCGGGCGTTCCGTCAGAGTCCATGTCCACCAGTCGAGGGGAAAGGTCTTCGAAAACCCGATCTTGGGGCAGGCGTATCGTCCGCAACTTTTGCGCACTGTCTGAACCGCGAGTTTCAACCCGGAGTTCCAATGCGCCGTATTCCACGTCGTCCCCCAATACGCCATGGGCGTAGCGTTTTGTGGGTTCGATAAATCGGGCTTCGATGATTTCTTCTGATGCTGCGGCAGCGCTTGCGCCCGCCAGCCACAGGCACAACATCAGTTTCGCGCCGCGTGCCCGATGGTGCCAAGGGCAGGCGGGGGGACGCGGCGCTTTGGAGGGCATCAGATCTGTTTTTCTGGCATTTGCACGACCAGACCGTCCAGTGCGTCCGTGACCTTGATCTGGCAGGTCAGGCGCGAGCGGGCGGGGTCGGGCTCATAGGCAAAGTCCAGCATGTCCTCTTCCATGTCATCCTTGGCGGGGATTTTCTCGACCCAGTCGGGGTGGATATAGACGTGGCAGGTCGAGCAGGCGCAGGCGCCGCCGCAATCGGCCTCAATGCCGGGAATGTTGTTGTCTCGAGCTCCTTCCATAACGGTCAGCCCATTGGCGACGTCGACTGTATGTTCAGTACCGCTATGCTCGACATAGGTGATCTTTGCCATGGCTTGCGTCTTCCTTTTGCGATGTTCGAATTCTTCCTTAATCAAGGCATTTAGGTCTTTCTAGCCTCATTTGCGACTCTGTGCGCCGCGTCTGGACTTTCTGTGTAATTGTTCTATTTTTGTTCTTATGCTTGTTGCCGCGACTTGTCCTGATGTTTCAAACCGAACCTGGCCCCGACCGCCGGCCTGTTTGCCCGCCAACCGGCTGGATCAGCCCCCCGAAGACGCGCGGGTGGCGGTGGCGGGTCTGGTGATCCTGCGGCAGCGGCCCGGAACCGCCAAAGGGGTGATCTTTCTGACGCTTGAGGATGAGACGGGGATCGTGAACATCGTGGTCTGGCGCAAGATCTACGAACAATTCCGCCGCGCGGTGATCTCGGGGCGTTTGCTGAGGGTCACGGGCCGAATGCAGAAGGCCGACGCCGTGATCCATGTGATTGCGGAAGAGATCGAGGACATCTCGGTGATGCTGGATGTTCTGGTGCGGGGAGAGGGGGAGCAGTGACACCCTCTAGGGTTGCTTCAAGATGAGGTCGGCAAGCCGTTACACTGTGCGGCCGCACGAGCTCGTGTCTCAATCAGCTGTTTCAGTAGATCCGAATTTCGCCGCAGACGTTGCGCCTCGGCATCGCGGTTGATCGGGATCGGAACTTCGGTCGTTTTCTTTCGTTCCTTTGTGCAGGCATATAAAACACCGTTTTTTACACATCTGTCCACGTATGTTTCAGTGAAGGAGTGCCTCTTTATCCTATACCCTCTGCTGAGGTTGGCTTGCGCCGCCTTAACCTCTTTTTGGGCGCTTGCTATCTGACCGTTATAGGCAAACCTCACTTGCTGAATGCAGGATTCATATGGGGAAACGGTACATGCAGACACAATTAAACCCGCCCCAAGGACGATGAATTTCCAACTCATCCAAAATCTCCAGAGAAATGTATTTATGCGGCGTTTCTGCCAGCAAGAATCGATTATACCTTAAGTTGAGCGGAGAAAAGGTGTCGTGGCAAAAAATTTATATAAAATAATAGATTGCCGGACGCTCGTCTGCAATCCAGCGGCGGCTTTAGCGAAATACCTTCCAGGTGGGAATGCGCGTTACCTTATCGCTTGAACAAAACATTCTGCGCTTGCTTGCTACTGTGATCCCCGCGCAGCTCTGCATACAAGGCGCGTCCGGCTTGCACGCCCGGGCGGGCGCTCACAGCCTCTAGCCAGCGGGCGAAGTGAGGCTTATCGTCCAGAACCTGCTGCTGACCTTCCCAAAGGCTAGCCCAGCCCCAAATCGACATATCGGCGATCGAGTAAAAATCACCCGCGACATACTCGTTCTCGGCCAGACGCCGATCCAGCACGCCGTAAAGCCGGGCGACTTCGGTACGGTAGCGATCTTTGGCGTAGGGCAGGTCTTGCGGAGGCTCTAGGTTGGGGGCGTATTTCAGGAAGTGATGCGCCTGACCAGCCATGGGACCAACGCCGCCCATCTGCCACATCAGCCATTCTTCTACCGCAACCCTGTCCCGTTCGGTCGCGCCATAAAACCGACCGGACTTGCGTGCCAGATACATCAGGATCGCGCCACTTTCGAAAACCGTGATTGGCGAACCATCAGGCCCATCCGGATCGAAGATCGCGGGCATGCGGTTATTGGGTGAGATCTTCAGAAACTCCGGATCGAACTGGTCACCCTTGCCAATATTGATCAGATGGGTGGTGTAGGGCAGCTCCATCTCTTCCAATGCGATGGAGGCTTTCCAACCGTTCGGGGTGGGCCAGAAATACAGGTCGATCATGATGTCTCCTCAAGCTGAGGGGATCATGAAGCTTTCTGAGCAAACGGCAAGAGGCCCTGTAGGCGGGGTAGGGCAAAAAACCGTGACCAGCGCTTGTGCGGTTTTTCGGGGATACCGCGTTTGAGCCTTTGCAGGCAGAGGCGCTCGGGGTCGCGCAGCAAGGCGTTGTAGACGCGCAGCACGCCGGGACGCGTGTAGCTGGACCAATGGCAGATACGCCGCTCGGGCGCGGCGAGCGGGAAGATCAGCGCCGACAGGTGATCCACCGTGGCAGGGCAATCGATCTGTAATGTGACCGAGTTTGGTGCCGTCACGCCCGCGCCAATGCTGAGATCACCACGACGGGGTGGCTGGATGAAGGTTTCATAAAGAAAGTCGAATAGATCGTTCTCGCGGCTGATGATGTTGATGAATTCAGCCGCGCGCCCGGCAGGTGTGGTCAGGGCCGCGACGGTGCGGGATTGATAGGCAGCCCCAGTAAGGGAAATGATCCGGCTGAGCGCGCCGGGTGGAATATGATGCAGAGCCTCCAGCGCCACCTCAATACCCATGGTATGGCCGATGAAATGGATCGGACGCTTTGGGTTCAAATGATGCACATCACGAATGACGTCAGCCAGTACCTTGCCCGCTTCAACGGCACGACGTTGCGCTGACCAGAGCGGGCCCCGCGCGTCCCAACCAACGGCAATGGCAAGACCTTCGTCCTCAAACCCGCTACCAAAGCCCAGATGTTGCGGCCAGCTGGGGCTGTACCAGGGCATCGCCTTGGGATGCAGCGACAGAATATGCCGGTGTGGGCAGGCACCGGCATCATCGGGCCGATACTTGTATCCGTGGGTCATAATAATGACCGGTCCTTCGGATTGCTGGGCCTCTTGCACAGCCTCGATCAAGGGTCGGCAACTACCATGCAACTCAGCACGTCCGTTGACAGCATTGATCCTGATTACTGGCATATGCTCTGCCTCACACAAGATGTTGTGGTGCCGCTTTGTCATGACGCTATGACGTTTCCATGAATGAACGATTACAGAACCGTGACGTTGCAGGTGTCGGGCTTGACGAATTCGCGACTGCGGCGTAAGGGCAACAACACCACGTGGCGATTTGTTACCGGATTGCGGGCCACGCTAAACAACACGCTAAAAGGTCAGGATGAAAGGCCCCTTTCGCTTGACCGCGTCTGGGGTTTTTTTGATGCGCCTCCGGGATCGAGGCCGAAAGGAATGACATGAGCGAGAACTGGACCAAACGCACCCAAGCCGTCCATGGCGGCATCCGTCGCAGTCAGTACAACGAGGTGAGCGAAGCGATCTTCCTGACCCAGGGCTTCGTATACGACACTGCCGAGCAGGCCGAGGCCCGGTTCCTGGAATGTGGCCCGGATGAGTTCATCTATGCCCGCTACGGCAACCCGACAGTGTCGATGTTCGAACAGCGCATCGCCGCGCTGGAAGGGGCCGAGGATGCCTTTGCTACAGCGTCCGGCATGGCCGCTGTCAATGGTGCGTTGACCTCGATGCTGAAGGCGGGGGACCATGTGGTCTCCGCCAAGGCGCTGTTCGGGTCGTGCCTGTTCATTCTGGAAAACATCCTGACCCGCTATGGTGTCGAGGTGACGTTTGTCGATGGCACCGATCTTGATCAGTGGAAGGCGGCGATCCGCCCCGACACCAAGGCCGTATTCTTCGAATCCATGTCGAACCCGACGCTCGAGGTGATCGACATTGCCGCCGTTGCGGAACTGGCCCATGCGGTTGGTGCATTGGTTCTGGTCGACAACGTGTTCTCGACCCCGGTGTTTTCGCGCGCGGTCGAGCAGGGCGCGGATGTGGTGATCTATTCAGCGACCAAACATATCGACGGGCAGGGCCGGGCGCTGGGCGGTGTGATCCTTGGCACCAAGGAGTTCATCCGCGGCACGGTCGAGCCCTACATGAAACATACCGGCGGCGCGCTCAGCCCGTTCAGCGCGTGGATCATGCTTAAGGGTCTTGAAACGATGGCCCTGCGGGTCAACGCGCAGGCCGCAACAGCGCAGGCCGTGGCCGAGGCGCTGGAAGGTCACTCGGCGCTGGAGCGGACGCTGTATCCGGGTCTGAAAACCCATGCGCAGAACGCTCTGGTACAGACGCAGCTGGGGGGCAAGGGCGGCACCGTGCTGTCTTTGGACATCAAGGGCGGCAAGGACGCAGCATTTGCATTTCTGAATGCGCTGACGATCCCGGTGATCTCGAACAATCTGGGGGATGCGAAATCCATCGCGACCCATCCTGCAACCACAACCCATCAGCGTCTGAGCGATGAACAGAAAGATGAGCTGGGCATCACACCCGGTCTGATCCGCCTGTCGATTGGTCTTGAGGATGCAGACGATCTGTTGGCCGATATCCAGCACGCGTTGGACGTCTCGCAGGGGCAGTAGAAAACGCCTCAAACTGGTGCCACTATAGACGGAGAGGCGGTGCAACCTGCCTCTCTGATCCACCGAGGTTGGCGTAAACTGTGTCGCTGCCGCGCGCAGAATGCCGGATTTACGCTGGGTTTTTTCGATCCATCCTGTTAATTGGCCCGTATCGGGTTAAACTGGATACTGAACTTCAGCCGTTTGAATTTCGACGGCCAACCGAGGAACCTCAGCCTATGAATGTTCACCCCCGTGACATCGACGACGCACCAAACCGGGAACAGGCCGCAGAAGCGTTGAAATTGCTGCGGCAATGGGCCAAGACCGCGCCTGCGGCCGAGATCAGCCAGCTTGACCCGTCCTTGGCGCGGCTCGTGCCCGGCATGTCGGCGGTGAACTATCCGTCCATGTCACGTGAATATCCCGAGGGTTTTGTCGCAGATGAGGCGTATCGGGCCACATTGCCCGACCTGCAAAACGGCCCGTCCAGCCTGATCCGGGGGGCCAAGCAGCAGATCCAGCACGTCGGCATCTCGAACTTTCGTCTGCCGATCCGGTTTCACCGCAAGGATGGGGACGACCTGACGCTTGAGACTTCGGTCACCGGCACGGTGAGCCTTGAGGCGGAAAAGAAGGGCATCAACATGTCCCGTATCATGCGGTCCTTCTACAAACACGCTGAGCGGACTTTCAGCTTCGAAGTAATGGAAGCCGCGCTGAGCGACTATCTGACCGACCTCGACAGTTTCGACGCGCGCCTACAGATGCGCTTTTCCTATCCGGCCAAGGTGAAAAGCCTGCGCTCTGGCCTTGAGGGCTACCAGTATTACGACATCGCGCTGGAACTGATCGAACAGAACGGTGTGCGCCAGAAGATCATGCATCTGGACTATGTCTATTCCTCGACCTGTCCTTGCTCGCTGGAACTGAGCGAGCACGCCCGGTCTCAGCGCGGACAGTTGGCAACGCCGCACTCGCAGCGCTCGGTCGCGCGGGTTTCAGTGTTGGTGGATTGCGACGCTGATTGCCTGTGGTTTGAAGACCTGATCGAGCTGTGCCGCCGTGCGGTCCCGACGGAAACACAGGTCATGGTCAAACGCGAGGATGAACAGGCCTTTGCCGAGTTGAACGCGGCCAATCCGATCTTTGTCGAAGATGCTGCGCGCCTGTTCTGTGCCGAATTGCTGGCCGATCATCACGTCGGCGATTTCCGTGTGATCGCCAGCCATCAGGAGAGCCTGCACAGCCATGATGCGGTCTCGATCCTGACGGAAGGGCCTACATTCGCGGCCTCCAGCCTTGATCCGCGTCTGTTCACGACCTTATTCCACGTAGGCTAACCCTTCGGAGATGCGGAAAATTTAGCCGCGTCTTCTCCTAAACAGCGCTTTTTCGCCGCAATGCAGCAAAACTTGCTGCGTCTGCGCAGTAAATGGGCTATGAAGGCTGGGAATGCAGCTGCCGCTTGCCCGTTTGTACGGGTGTGCCGCCCCCGGAAGGAAGCCGAGACGTGCGACGCCTTGGACTGCAAGACCCCGCCAACCGCCCGAGTGATCGGCGCGGGCTGGGCATCCCTCTCTCAGTGTTCCGGCTGCATCGCATTTACAGGAGAGACATGTCATGAACCCAATTTCCCAACCGTTGGAGCTGCAGGCGGCTGCAATGCGCGTGGCTGGATACGCCATGGTCAGCCAGATGAAGATTATGCAGATCATGGCCCGGTCGGCCATGGAACTGCCGATGGCGCCCTTGCACGCGCTGCGCAATACCGCATCGGAGCCGGCGCCGGCCAAACCTGCAGCAAAACCTGCTCCGGCTAAGCGGGCCTCGACTGCTAAGAAGGCGCAGCCCAAACCCGCCGCGTCGAAGCCTAAGGCCGAACCGGTTGCAAAATTCACCGCCAAACCACGCCCAGCGGCAAAACCCGCAGCCGCCAAAGCTGCCCCCGCACCTGCAACGCCTAAACCGGCGGCTAAGGCTGCGCCGGCGGCAGCAAAGCCCAAACCGGTCGCTAAGGCTACCCCAGTAGCAGCAAAGCCCAAAACAGTTGCTAAGGCGGCGCCTGCACCGGCGACATCCAAACCCGCAGCCAAGGCAGCCCCTGCGCCCGCAACACCTAAACCTGCGGCCAAGGCAACTCCAGCAAAGACCGTGGCTAAAAAGGCGGCACCGGCCAAAACTCCGGCGGCCCCCAAGCCCTCGCCAAAACCCGCAGCCAAGGCACCAAGCGCGGCACCGGCCAAAGCAGCTGCGGCGACGACAGAGGCCCCTAAACCGGCCCCTCGCAAGACGCGTGCGCCATCTAAACCGCCCGCGATGCCAAAGGTCGTTGCGAAAACCGACGAGTAATCGGGGTCATCTGCTTGACACGGTCGGGCTGGCGCGCCAACGCTGCGCGTCATGATGGATCTTCGCCCGGTCGGATATGTGATTGGCATGCTGGTCGCCATTCTGGGGGCGACCATGCTGCTGCCTATGCTTGCCGACATGATCGAGGGGCGGGGCGAGTGGCATGTCTTTCTTGAAAGCGCGATCATCACCGTTCTGACCGGCGTTGTCCTTGCGCTGAGCTGCGCCAATGGCGTAGGAGAAGGTCTGACCATCCGTCAGACCTTTTTGCTGACCTCGGGCGTCTGGGTCGCGCTGCCTTTGTTCGGAGCAATTCCGTTTCTATTTGGCGAGACCGAACTGCGCTTTGTTGACGCGTATTTCGAAGCGATGTCGGGCCTGACCACCACCGGATCGACTGTGATCTCGGGGCTCGATGACCTGCCGCAGGGCTTGCTGTTGTGGCGGGGGATCCTTCAATGGCTGGGCGGCATCGGGATCATCGTTGTGGCTATGGTTTTTCTGCCTGAGCTGCGAGTCGGTGGTATGCAAATCTTCCGCTCGGAAGGGTTTGAAACCATGGGAAAAATCCTTCCCCGCGCGCAGGAGATCGCGGGCCAGATCTCGCTGATCTACGTGTTCCTGACGCTGGCCTGCGGCCTTGTCTATGCGGCCGTCGGAATGGGATTCTTTGATGCGACGGTCCACGCTATGACCACCATCGCAACGGGTGGATTTTCGAACTACGACAGCTCGTTTGCAACCTTCAGTGGCCCGGCGGAATACGCGGCCTCGGTCTTCATGATCCTCGCAGCGCTACCTTTCGTGCGCTATGTGCAGCTGGCCAATGGCAACACCTCGTCGCTATGGCAGGACAGTCAGATCCGCGCCTTTCTGGCAACCATTCTGGTTCTGGTCGTGGTGATGTCTGTGTTCCTGACCTCGGTCTTTCCGCACCATTGGGAAAGGGCCCTGCGCGAGTCGCTGTTCAACATCACCTCGATCATCTCGGGCACTGGCTATGCGAGTGTTGACTACATGCTCTGGGGCAGTTTTCCCATCATGCTGTTCTTCCTGATCGGCCTGATCGGAGGCTGCGCCGGATCGACCGCCTGTTCGATCAAGGTGTTCCGTTATCAGCTTCTGTTTGCATCGATCAAAACGCAAATCCGACGCATTCGATCACCGCATGGGGTGTTCGTACCGCTCTATGACGGGCGCCCCGTCAGTCGGGACGTTCTGACCTCGGTCATGAGCTTTTTCATGTTCTTCGTCCTGTCGATGGGGATTTTGTCCTGGGCGCTGGCGCTGACCGGGCTGGACTTCATCACATCCGTTTCGGGTGCTGCGACAGCGCTGGCCAATGTCGGACCGGGCCTAGGGAACCAAATTGGCCCGGCGGGTAATTTTGCCGGTCTAAACGACACCGCAAAATGGCTGTTGACCGCAGGCATGCTGGTCGGCCGGCTTGAGTTGCTGGCCGTTTACGCAATCTTTACCGTCCAATTCTGGAGAGACTGATGAAAAGACCCCTTGGCGCGCAAATCTCCCATATGCTGAGGGATCGCGGCGTGGATGTGATTTTCGGCATTCCCGGCGTCCATAATCAAGAAATGTACCGCGGCATTGAAGAGGCCGGGATCACCCATGTGCTGGCCCGGCATGAGCAGGGCGCGGGTTTCATGGCCGATGGCTATGCGCGGGCGACAGGCAAGCCGGGCGTTGCCTATGTGATCACCGGTCCGGGGCTGTGCAACATCATGACACCGATGGGGCAGGCCTATAGCGACTCGGTCCCGATGCTGGTGCTGTCATCCTGTCTGGATGAGACGCAGGCGCAGCGCGGTCAGTTGCATCAGATGAAGGACCAGCAAGGCGCAGCGGGTACTGTCACGGATTGGTCGGCGCAAGCGAACACTGCGCAGGCTGCCTATGGTCTGGTTGAGCGCGCGTTTGAGGAATTCGAACTTTCTCGTCCGCGGCCAAAGCACATACAGGTGCCGATTGCACAGCTTGAGGGCGATGCGGATCCCGCGCCATTCCCGAACCAACCGGCCTTGCGCCCCAAGGTGTTTGCCCCGGACGTCGCGCCGGTTGTGTCCTTGTTGAACATTTCCAAACGGCCCTTGTTCATTCTGGGGGGTGGCTGCCGGTCCAACGAATGGCGGCAAATTCTGACGCAGCTGGGTGCAGCTTGTTTCACGACTTACGCAGGGCGTGGCATGGTCGGGGCGAACTATCCTCTGGATTTTGGGTCGATGCTGCCTCGGCCCGGCAGCGCCGAGGTGATCGCCTCAGCCGATCTGGTGATCGCTGTTGGGGCCGAGTTGGGCGAGGTTGATCTCTGGAGAGAAGAGCTTGGCCATTCGGCGCATCTGGTCCGCGTCGACTTGGACCCCGAGGTCCTGTCCGACCGCCACCGCTCCGCCGTCAAAATTCAGGCCGACAGTGCCAGCTTTGCCCGCGCCTTGTGGGCTGTCACCGAAAGCGCCAAACCTGCGACAGGCTGGACGGCTGAGGAAGTTGCCGAGGCGCGCGCCCGTTGGCGGGCCGAGGTCGATGCTGAGCGCCCGCGTATCGTGCCCGTCGCTGATGCGCTACGCGCCGCGATGCCTGCCGACACCATGATCTATTCCGACATGACCCAATTCGCCTATGCCGCAAAAGAGGTCTGGGATATGGCCTATCCCCATCATTGGCACCATCCGACCGGCTTTGGCACATTGGGCTACGCTTTGCCTGCCGGTATTGGGGGCGCGGTGGCGCGGCGGGGACGGCCAACGGCGGTAATCGCCGGGGACTATGGGTTCCAGTACACGATGCAAGAACTGGGCGTGGCGGTGGAACTGGGCCTGCCGTTGCCGATTATCCTCTGGGACAACGGCAAGCTGAAAGAGATCGAGGACAGCATGGTCCGCAGTCAGATTGCGCCTAACGCTGTTGTGGCGCGTAATCCTGATTTCTGCAAACTGGCCGAGGCGTTCGGGGCGCTATCCAGAGCGCCGAAAACTGTGGATGAGATGCAGGAGGCGGTAAACGCCGCGTTTCAGGCCTCGGGACCGACATTGATCTACGTGACGCCGGACATTCTTTAGTCGGGAAACTGGAAAGCCGCCGCGCAGATGCGCAGCGGCTTTTCAAAATTTTAGACGCTTTTAGTCCCAGCAATGCACCAGAACAGTCATCCCATTGGCGCGGCGGCTCAGCTCGTTGGGTGAGATTTCAGCCGTCTCTTGTGCCGCTTGACCCGTGATACCTGCTTGGGTCAGGACGTCGTTCAGCCCTTCGGTCGAAACCGCCAGACTGACCGAGCGGGGCAAGGTGCGGTCTTCGGACGGGGAGGGCAGCAGCATGCCAACCACGCTGCCACTGTCGTCAAAGACCGGACCACCGGCATCGCCCGGTTGGGCGGCCAGAGCAAGACGTTTCACACCGGATTCACCGTTCAGGCCGCGCACGTCCGCGATTTGGCCGAAGGTCAGCGTTGGCGCGCCCAAAGCCCCTTCGTAAGAGAAGCCTGAGACCGCGACCTCGGACTGAATACGCGGTTGATCCGTGCGGAACTCGGCCACGTTGATCGGGGCAAGCGACTTGCGCGGACGCAGGACGGAAACACCCAGATCGGCATCCGTCCAGGCCACTTGAAGCTCCTGATCGCCGTCCAGCGTGACACGGCTGCAGCTGTCGGCGGCCTCAGACACAGTTAGGACAGTGCCGGACGCATCCGCAAAGAAGCCCGAACGGGACAAGCGCGGTTTGCGAACCTGAAGCCCCGAGACCAGATCGACGCGTTGCTCAGCATCTGTGCCTGCGCTGGAATCCAGAACCGCGTCGGTGGTGGCAAAGCTGGCCTTCATCGCAGCCAGAACACGGGCACGGCGGGCCTCATCGCCCTCGGGCCAGACCAGCGTGAAGCCTTTGATCTTGCCATCCTTCAGCGCCGCTTCGGTGTAAGAGACGATGCCTTTGCCGCGCCCTTCCAGAGAAAAGCGATCACCGCGCAGCTCTCGCGGGCCGACCAGCGGCACGATTTCCAGCGACTGCATTACCTCGTACAGAGCGCGCAGGGTGGATTTGCCGCCTTCCTGACTGATCAGCAGCGCCTGTGCGTTCAGGTCAGAGGTGCTTTGGAAATGCGCGAAAGGGGCCTCATAGCGGTCAAAGGCAATGGCCTCCAAAGGCAGATCAACCGAGATACCGGCCTGATCGTCCGTGTATCGCGCCATCCCGACGCTGATCAGCGGAGCGTTATAGTCCTCGATCAATGCGGCGCGCTGGACAGTGGTCAGAACGCCGGTCGCCTCATATCCGTTGAAGCTCTGCCAGTCGGACATGGAACGGCGCGTACCTTGGCCGAAGGCTCCGTCGATGGTCGAGTTGTAGAATCCGGCAGCCTGAAGTGCAGTCTGTAGGTCTTTGCGTTCCTGCGACGTGAGCAAACGTTCGGATTGTAACGCCTGCGAGCGGGTTTCATCCGACGGCTGCGGGGTTGCGTCTGACAGCGTGTCGACAGTGAGCTGTTCGGGTTCGACCGGGGGGACAAGGGTGCCACGGTTCAGCACATTTGCCCCGATCGGCCAGTACTGCTGCCGCAGGGAACTTGAGAAGGTGATGAAACTGTCGCGAGGAATTTGTCCTTCGGCGCGGTAAACCCGCAGCACCTGTTCCGCGTCGCTGCGCAGGTAGGGGCCGATCACAATGGCGTACCAACCGCTGCCCAGGCGAAAGCCGTTCACGTCAGGCAGTGCGCGGGCGTAATCCTGCGCACGATCCTGTGCCTCACGCAGGGATGGCTGCGCCTCGACCTGAACCCAGACGCCCTGATCTTGCTGGGCGGTTGCGGCGCGCAGGCCGACCAATAGAAACAATAAAATTGCCGTAAATACTCGTGTCATTTTCTGCCCGTTTATGCAGTTTTGATGCTTTTGCTCAGAATACCCGATTTCGGGTGGCGAAAGCCATGGCGAGAATGCGGGGAATTTGCGGTGTGGCAGCGCAGATACAGCAGGGACCTATTGGCCCGTTGACGCCCCTCGGCCCCTTGCATAGGAAGGGCCAAACCCATCGGAACCGGGCGCAGGCGCGCCCAAAGGGAATGTCATGACCGATCAGTCCAGCGCACCTCGTTCTTTTCAGGAGATCATCCTGCGGCTTCAGACCTATTGGGCCTCGAAAGGCTGTGCGATTTTGCAGCCTTATGACATGGAGGTCGGGGCAGGGACGTTCCATCCGGCGACAACCCTGCGCGCGCTCGGGTCCAAGGCATGGGCCGCGGCTTATGTTCAGCCCTCGCGCCGTCCGACGGACGGGCGCTATGGTGAGAACCCAAACCGTCTGCAGCACTACTATCAGTATCAGGTTCTGATCAAACCCAGCCCGCCGGACCTGCAGGAGCTGTATCTGGGCAGCCTCGAGGCCATCGGCATTGATATGGAGCTGCATGACATCCGCTTTGTCGAGGACGACTGGGAAAGCCCAACCCTCGGCGCCTGGGGCCTGGGGTGGGAGGTCTGGTGCGACGGTATGGAAGTCAGCCAGTTCACCTATTTCCAGCAGGTCGGTGGTCATGATTGCACGCCGGTCTCCGGTGAACTGACCTATGGTTTGGAGCGTCTGGCGATGTATGTGTTGGGCATCGACCATGTGATGGATATGCCGTTCAACGATCCTCAGTCCCCCAGCCCGCTGACATACGGTGACATCTTCAAGCAGACCGAAGAGGAATACGCCCGTTGGAACTTTGATGTGGCCAACACTGAGGTTCTGCTGCGTCATTTCGAAGAAGCTGAGGCCGAATGCGCCACCATTCTGGCGCAACAGCATGATGATCCGAAAACAGGCAAGCGTATCGTGATGGCACACCCGGCCTATGATCAGTGCATTAAGGCCAGCCACATCTTCAACCTGCTGGACGCGCGCGGGGTGATCTCGGTGACCGAACGGCAGGCGTACATCGGCCGTGTCCGGGCGCTGGCCAAGCAATGCGCGGATGCGTTTGTCCTGACTGAGGCCGCCGGGTACGAGGCCTGATGCAGCGTTCAGGCCAATCCGGGCAGCAATGCCTTGAGGCCGTCAGAAATCATGCCGATGGCAATGGCCGAGAGGATCATACCCATGAAGCGACTCATGATGACGCGTGCGTTGCTCGAAAGACGTTTGGACAGCCATGGGGCATTCCAGAAGGTGACCAGAAGCAAGGCAACGACGGTCAGGAATACGCCTGCGAAAACAACAGCTTCAAGCGGCTTGTTGACGTGATGCGCGTACAGGATCAGGGTTGTGATCGTGCCTGGACCGACCAGAATGGGAAAGGCCAGCGGGTAGAACGCGACCGTGTCAGGCGCAGGATAGGCCTCTTTTTCTCCGTCCGTTCCGTGATGCGAGGTGCTTTCGTTGCCGTTCAGCATGTTCAGGCCGATCATAAGCACGACCAACCCTCCGGCGACGCGCAGATGGTCTACGCTGATGCCGAACAGGCTCAGCGTCTGACTGCCAATGGCCGCGAACGCACCGCCCAGGATCAAACAGTAGAGCGCGGTTTTGACTGCGACTTTACGTTGATCCGTAGGGGGCAGGTCCTGCGTAACACTCAGGAACACAGGCAGGTTGGTGATCGGGTTCATGATCGCAAACAGCGCACCAAAGAACCCAACGGCGAGGGTCGATTCCATGAAAACACCCTTGTGGTTTAAAGTTTTACTGCGAAACCTGTCCCATTTTTCAGGAACTTGAAAGAGGCAGCCTAAGACAATGACGGGAAAATTGCTTGCGATCATTCTGG
The DNA here is from genome assembly GCF_056539825.1 of Ruegeria sp. B10. NCBI lineage: Bacteria > Pseudomonadati > Pseudomonadota > Alphaproteobacteria > Rhodobacterales > Roseobacteraceae > Ruegeria > Ruegeria sp. B10. The sequence continues at coordinate 191,458 of NZ_JBQFVP010000002.1, read as the reverse complement.
GGCTTTCGGCTGTGATGGCCGGGGCGGGCATGTATTACCTGCAAGTCTACGGCTTTTATTATGAGGTCGAACCGAAGCCCGGACAGGACGTCGCCCTGTTGCCTGTGGATGGCGAAACTCCCCAGCCGATTGCCTATTCTTCTTTTCAGGCGATTGATGCCGATAGCTCTCCGATCCGGTATCGAGCCTGTTTCAACACGGATCTCTCCGAAGAACAATTGTTAGGTTTCATGCCGGTCGAGAATGCAGAGCCCCTGACCGCTCCGGGTTGGTTTGATTGCTATGATGCGGCCGCCGTGGCTGAAGCGTTGAAGACGGGGCAGGCGCAGGCCTACATGAGCGCGAAGAATATCCACTACGGAGTCGACCGCATTGTCGCGATCACCGAAGATGGGCGAGGCTTTGTCTGGCATTCCCTGAACAATTGCGGTGAAAAAGCCTATGATGGCACCGTGGTCGGCGAGGAATGCCCACCCAGACCGCAGCAGTAAGGAGACCGCCATGCAGCACGTCGTCGAAATCCCCGAGTTTCTGACGGCGACCTTAGGTTTTGCCGTTTACCTGCTTGGCGCACGGATCAATGATCGCGTCGCCGCACTTCGCAATTTCAACATCCCCGAACCCGTGACCGGAGGGTTGCTGGCTTCGTTTGCCGTTCTGGCGCTGTATTTGATATTTGATCTTGAACTCGCATTCGAGCTGGGTACGCGGGATTTTCTACTGGTCGTATTTTTTGCCGGGATCGGATTGAATGCACGTCTGTCGGACCTGATTTCGGGCGGCAAGCCGCTGTTTTTGCTTTTGATTCTGACCCTCGTGACGATCGTTGCGCAAAACGTGATCGGTGCGGCTGGCGCTTCCATGTTTGGTTATCCGGCGCAGGCGGGTGTTCTGTTCGGCTCGGCGGCGCTGATCGGCGGGCACGGGACCGCAATCGCATGGGCGCCCGAAGTTGCGCGGGCGACAGGGTTGGACAGCGCGACCGAGTTGGGTGTTGCCGTTGCAACGCTAGGTTTGGTTCTGGCCGCCCTGGTCGGTGGACCGATTGCGCGGTTGCTGGTTGAAGGGCGCAATCTCAGCCCCGACCGTCCGGACGAAGGGCCCAGTGTCGGATTGCCGGACGAAACAGAAGGCAGGGCGCTCGATATCGACCACGTGTCGATCATGCGCGTTTTGCTGCATCTCAACCTCGCGATCATTGCGGGTTATTCTCTGGGCGAAGCGATCTCGGCAGCCGGTCTAAAGCTGCCGCTATTTGTGCCATGTTTGATCATGGGAATCGTCATCGCCAATCTACGCGCCTTAGTGGCACCGTCGGCCCCACCGGTATCGCGCACGCCATCGCTGGCGTTGATCTCGGAATTTGCCTTGGGCGCGTTTCTGGCCATGTCACTGATGAGCCTTCAGCTCTGGACCATCGCCGAGCTTGGCATGGCCATCGTCGTCATCATGTCCGCCCAAACCCTGTTCACGGTGGTTTTCGTGTTGTGGGTGCTGTTCCCGGTCATGGGCGCAAACTATCGCGCCGCCGTGTTGGCTGCGGGGTTCGGAGGCTTCGCGTTAGGTGCAACCCCCACTGCTATTGCGAATATGACCGCAGTAACCAAGCGATATGGTCCATCACCTATTGCCTTTATCGTGCTGCCCCTTGTATCCGCATTCTTTGTGGATATCGCCAATGCCATCGTCATCCAGACGATCGTAAATTTCTAAGGACCGAAAATGCCCGACCTGCTGATCGAACTGTTTTCCGAGGAGATCCCCGCGCGTATGCAGACCCGCGCGGGTGAGGACCTGAAAAAGCGGATCACCGATGGTTTGGTCGAGGCCGGTCTGACCTATGCCTCTTCCGCCGCCCTGACCACGCCGCGTCGCCTGACTTTGGCAGTCGAAGGGCTGCTGTCTGAGAGCCCCACGATCCGTGAGGAACGCAAAGGCCCCAAGGTCGGTGCGCCTGACAAAGCGATCGAAGGCTTCCTGCGCGGCGCTGGCTTGACCCGTGATCAGTTGGAAGAACGTGACACGCCCAAGGGTGCGGTCTATTTCGCCCAGATCGAAAAGCCCGGACGCCCGGCGGCTGAGATCGTGGCCGAAGTGCTTGAGGCCACGATCCGCAACTTCCCATGGCCCAAGTCGATGCGCTGGGGCTCTGGCCCGATGCGCTGGGTGCGGCCTTTGCACTCGATCCTGTGCGTCCTGACCGATGAGGCGGGCGTGCAAGTCGTTCCGCTTGAGGTCGAAGGCATCACCTCGGGCGATACGACTGAGGGCCACCGATTCATGGCCCCGAACCGTTTTGCCGTCACCTCGTTCGAGGATTACGCCGCCAAACTCAAACGCGCCTTTGTGGTGTTGTCGCCCGAGGAACGTGCCGAGCATATCTGGAACGACGCCCAGAACATGGCCTTTGCCGCCGGTCTGGAAGTGGTCGACGACAAAGGCCTGCTAGCCGAGGTCGCTGGTCTGGTCGAATGGCCCGTGGTGCTGATGGGGCAGATTGACGACGAATTCCTCGACCTGCCGCCTGAGGTGCTGCAGACCTCGATGAAAGAGCACCAGAAGTTCTTTTCCGTGAAGAACCCCAAAACCGGCCGGATCGAGCGTTTCATCACCGTCGCCAACCGCGAAACTGCTGACAATGGCGCGACCATTCTGGCCGGGAACCAGAAGGTCCTTTCGGCCCGTCTGGCGGATGCCAAGTTCTTCTGGGAGAACGACCTACGCGTCGCCAAATCGGACGTCGCCCAATGGACCCGCGCGCTGGAGAATGTGACCTTCCACAACAAGCTGGGCACACAGGCGGAACGCATCGACCGCATCGCTGCGCTGGCACGTGAACTGGCCCCGGTGACCGGAGCGGATGCAGATCAGGCCGAAAAAGCCGCGCGTCTGTCCAAGGCCGATCTGAGTTCCGAGATGGTCTATGAATTCCCCGAACTTCAGGGTCTTATGGGCCGCTATTACATCGAAGCAGCAGGCGAGGACGCCGCCGTGGCCGCTGTGGCACAGGATCACTACTCGCCGCTTGGCCCGTCAGATGACGTGCCGACCGCACCGCTTTCGGTGACCGTGGCGCTGGCCGACAAGCTGGACACGCTGACCGGGTTCTGGGCGATTGATGAGAAGCCGACCGGCTCGAAAGACCCGTTTGCTCTGCGTCGTGCTGCTTTGGGTGTAACTCGATTGATCCTCGAAAACGATCTGCGGCTGTCTTTGGATCGGTTCTTTGACAGCCAACTGATACGAGCAGAAAGCGCAATCAACGAGGCGCTGCCGGAAGCCAATGTTCTTGATCTATTGGAAGAAATCGCCGAACGAGGTGTCTTTGGCGCTGCATTCCAGACCGTAAGAGAAAGAGTAGACGATTTGCCTGCGGCAGCTTTTCTTGAACTTGAGAAAAAGGTCCCAGACGCATCTGACGATCTCCTGTCGTTCTTCCACGACCGCCTCAAAGTCTTCCTCCGCGATGAGGGCATCCGCCACGATATCATCGACGCCTGTATTGCGATGGAAGGCAATGATGACCTCAACTTGCTGGTCAAACGCGCCCGTGCTCTGAACGCGGTGATTGCGACCGAGGATGGGGAAAACCTCGTGCAGGGGTTCAAGCGGGCCAACAACATCCTGACGCAGGCCGAAGAGAAGGACGGGGTCGAGTATTCTTATGGCGCGGATGTGAAATTTGCCGAGACCGAAAGCGAAAAGGCTCTGTTCGCGGCGCTTGATGCGGCGCAGGCACAGATTGATCCGGCGCTCAAGGCCGAGGATTTCCCAACCGCCATGGCCGCCATGGCAAGCTTGCGCGGGCCGGTGGATGCGTTCTTTGAGGATGTGCAGGTCAACACCGACAATGACATCCTCCGCCGCAACCGTCTGAACTTGCTAAGCCAGATCCGCTCGGTCTGTTCCAGCGTTGCCGATCTGACCAAGATCGAAGGCTAAAGGTCCGGGCGCGCGGATTTGCGCGCCCAGATCACCCTTGCGCGACGGGCGCATGGGCCTATGCTGCGGTGAAACCAAAAGGTGCCGCAGTGCAGAATAATCCGCATACCACGCTTATCACGTCCACCGCGCCCGTTGCCCCGCACACCCATGGTGGACGGGCAAAGTGCCTGCAACGTCTGGTCCGGTTGGAGATGCCGGTGCCGCGCACGGTCGCGTTGTCTTTTGACGCGGTTCAGCGCATCGCCGAAGGGCAAGTCCCCGATCTGGCGGCAATCCTTGAGCAATTCGAGCCGACGGCTTTGTTGTGTGTGCGCCCCAGTTCCGAGGACCCCGATTGGGGCGGCCCCGGTGCGGTTCTGAATATCGGCATGAACGAAGCGCGGTTTGCCGAGCTGTCGAACTCGATGGGTGATGAGCCTGCCGCAGCCATGTATCTGCGCTTTGTGCAAAGCTATGCGATCCACGTGGCGCGTCTGGATGCGGATGTGTTCGACGAGATCGACGAGGATGGTGTCGCGGGGTTGAAGCGCACGCTGCACGCCTATGAAGATGAGACCGATGAGGTTTTTCCCGAGGATCGCGGCGAGCAGTTGATTGGCGTTCTGCGCTCGATGGCGCGGGCGTGGGATGGCACCTCGGCGCGCCTATTGCGTCAGGCCAAAGGGGCTCCGGCCGATGCGGGGTTGGGTCTCGTCATCCAAGAGATGATCCCGGGCGTCGGGCAGGGCGAATGCGGCTCGGGCGTGCTGCAGTTGGTGGATCCGACCACCGGGATGCCTCAGATCACTGGCCGGTACCTGAGCCAGAGCCAGGGGCGGGATGCGTTGGGCGAAGACGTCTCGGCGCTGTATCTTGAGAAAGACCCGCGGGGACCGTCTCTGGAAGAAGTGGCGCCCAACGCATTTGCTGATTTGAAAGCCCAGGCCGCTTTGATGCGCGAGAAGCTGCGCGAGGAAATGCAGGTCGAATTCGTGATCCAGAACGGCAATGTGCATATTCTGGACGGCGTGCGCGTTCAGCGGACCTCGCGCGCGGCGATGCGGATTGCGGTACGGCTGGCGGAAGACGGCATCATCCCGCCACAAGAGGCGGTGATGCGCGTGGACCCTCATGCATTGAACGAGCTGCTGCACCGGCAGGTCCACCCCGAGGCAGAGCGAGATGTACTGACCACCGCGATTGGCGCAAGTCCGGGGGCGTCGACCGGCAAGATCGTGTTTACGGCCGCCGAGGCGCAAGCCAGCGCCGCGCGGGGTGAGGCCTGTGTTCTGGTGCGCCGCGAAACCTCGCCCGAGGATGTTCGGGGCATGCATGCCGCCGTTGCCGTTCTGACCGAAAAGGGCGGGATGACCAGCCATGCCGCCGTGATTGGGCGGGGTTTGGGGCTGCCCTGTATCGTCGGCGCGTCTGAAATGCGGTTCCAGACCAAGAAAAAAATGCTGACGACTCCGGATGGGCGGGTGTTCAAGACCGGTGATATTCTGACGATCGACGGAAGCTCGGGGCAGGTTCTGGCGGGGCAGCCCGAGATGCTCGAGGCCGCACTGGACGACTGTTTCCAGACTCTCATGGGCTGGGCGGATGCCGAGCGGGACATCGAAATCCGCGCCAATGCCGATACCCCTGCAGATGCGCAGACCGCGCGGAACTTTCAGGCGCAGGGCATCGGCCTGTGCCGGACCGAGCACATGTTCTTTGATCCCGGCCGCTTGATCGTGATGCGCGAGATGATCTTTGCGCAGACCTCCTCGGGCCGGGCTGCCGTGTTGGAGCGTTTGCTGCCCATGCAGCGCGACGATTTCGTGCAGCTTTTCCGTATCATGGAAGGGCAGCCGGTCTGCATTCGTCTGTTTGACCCGCCGCTGCACGAATTCCTGCCCACCACCCGCGGTGGCCAGCGCGAACTGGCCGAAGCGCTGGATCTGCCTGTCTCGGATGTGGAGCGTCGTGTCTCCGCAATGACCGAATACAACCCGATGCTGGGTCTGCGCGGGGTTCGCCTGGGCGTTACGGTGCCCGAAATCTACGACATGCAGGCCCGCGCGATCTTTGAAGCTACGCTGGAGGCCCGCAAGAACGGCGCGCCGGTCGTGCCTGAGGTGATGATCCCGCTGGTTTCGGCCAAGCGAGAGGTCGAGCTGGTCAAATCCCGCATCGACTCGGTGGCGGCCGCAGTAGCAGCGGAGCAGGGGCAAGAGTTCGAATACCGCCTTGGCGTGATGGTCGAAACACCACGCGCCTGCCTGCGCGCTGAAGAGATTGCACCCAACACCGCCTTTTTAAGCTTCGGAACCAACGACCTGACCCAGATGACTTATGGTCTGTCACGCGATGACGCGGGGCGTTTCATGTCGGCCTATGTCCGGCAGGGGGTGTTCACAGAGGACCCGTTCCATGTTCTGGACGCGGATGGAGTTGGCGAATTGCTCAAGCTTGGGTCTGAAAGGGGGCGCGCGGCACAGCCCGATGTGACCCTTTCTGTCTGCGGAGAACACGGCGGAAACCCCGAATCAATCGCCATTTGCCGCGATCTTGGCTTTGACTATGTGTCCTGCTCTCCGTTCCGGGTACCGGTCGCTCGGCTGGCTGCCGCTCAACTGGCGATTTCGTCCAGACTTGGGGGTTGACAGCAGCCTGAAACCCAATGATTAGTGGTCAATAAGCGAACTTGTGGCGGAATTGTTTTTCTCCACGAGCGAATTTCCACTTGTATTTGCCTCTGATCTGGACCTTTGCGCAAGACTGCGCTAAATGCCTCGTCGCGCCCGCCGGGGGAGGGTTTGGCGCGTGAAGTGCCTGTGCGAGGTTATCTGATGCTACGTTACATAATGGCTGTTGCCACATTGGCGGCAACCGTGCTGCCGAGTGCGTCCTACGCTGAGAGGGAAGCTACGGATGCCAATAAGAAAGAACTGGTTTCCCGCAGTGAATTGCCGGGTCAGAGCTTTCGGGATTATCTGAAATTGTTCCAGCCGCGCAAAGTGGTGGAACCGGTCAAAGTGTCCTATTCCAAGGATTGGCTGGACCAACAGCCCAAAGCGTCCGGAGATGAAGGCTGGAAATGCCTGTCAGAGGCGCTGTATTTTGAAGCCCGCGGCGAAAGCGTACGCGGTCAGTTTGCAGTAGCCGAGGTTATCCTGAACCGGGTCAAGAGCAGCCGCTTTCCCAATAGCCTTTGCGGTGTGATCCGTCAGGGGACCGGTAAAAAGTACCAGTGCCAGTTCACCTATACATGTGATGGCCGCAAGGAAGTGATCCACGAGAAGAAAGCCTTTGAACGTGTCTCGAAAGTAGCCCGCGCGGCGATGGATGGCGTTGCCAAAGAGCTGACTGAAGGGGCGACCCACTATCATACCACTGCGGTCCGCCCGTCCTGGGCGCGGGTTTATAAACAGACGGCGAAGATTGGTGTTCACATCTTCTACCGTCACAATTACCGCACTGCGAGCAACTGAGGCAGGTCTAGCGCTGCGTCTTGAGTTCAAGGCGCAGCGTATACCATTGCACGCAGAAAAAGCGTCGAAATCAGCGGTTGGAATGGCGTTTGTATGAATGCTATAGGCCCTCGAAACGCCTAGACTGGGCGAAAGTTTCAACGAGCCCAAGAAGGCCTGACCCATGAGTTCTGAAATCCGCCTCGCTTTTGCGCACCCCTCTGAACGGTCCGAGGCGACCTCGCCCAGAGGGCCTTTGGATCGCATCTCGCTGCGTGACCATACTGTTGAGGTTGAGATCGGTGCCTTTCAGGCCGAACGCGGCACAACCCAGCGTATCTGCTTTAATATCGTGGTTGAGGTGCGTCCGCTGACCTCGGATATTGACGATGATGTGGATCGTATCCTGTCCTATGACCGCGTGACCGAGGCGATTGCCTATGAATTGGCGGCCGAGCGTCTGAACCTGTTGGAAACGCTGGCTGAACGCGTGGCCGAACGTATCCTACTTGAACCACAGGCCGTCAGGGTGTTTGTCCGTATCGAAAAGCTGGATCGCGGCCCTGGTGCGCTCGGGATCGAGATAGTGCGCGGCAAGGACGCCGTGCACCACGACGTAGTCGAAGAGGAACGCCCACATCCGCGTCTTGTTTATCTATCGAATGAGGCGATGGCCTCGGATAACCTGACCGGCTGGATTGATCAGTTGGAAAACCGTCAGCGTCCCTTGATCCTGTGTGTCGGGGCCTCGGACCTTCCAGTGCCGCAGACCGGTCACGCCATGACCCAGCGCCGCATCGACCTGTTGTCGATCGAACAGAACGCGTGGGTTCTGGCCGCGCGCGATCATCGCTGCGTGGTCGTCTCGACGCGGACCGAGCTGGATTGGGCGATGAAGAACGGCCAGATTTGCGTTTGGGCCCCGTCAAAGATCGTTCTCGATGCTGTCGACGGCCCCTCGGCCGCGCCATCCGACGCGGTTGCGCTGGCCGCATGGTTTGCGGCCACCTTTGAGGCCAGCGAGATGATGGTGATCGGAGGCGCCTTGCCCAAGGAGCCGAAAACGCCGCTGCGTGCTGTGGCCATTGATCAGGCACAATTGTGAGCCGCTACTACCGACCACTGGTACAGCACGGTGCGGCTCGTCCGGATGACGCCATGCCTTTGGCCGGGCAATCGCTCTGGTTCACTCATGCCGAAGCGCTTTCGCGCGATGGAGCGTCTCAGGTCGTAGCCGCAGCGGATATCCCCGCGGATGTGCTACAGCGTCTCAGCCGCCCGCGCGCGGCCCTGTCCGGTTTGGATATGACGCGTCCACATATCATGGGCATCCTGAACACAACGCCTGACAGCTTCTCGGACGGTGGCATCCACAGCTCGGTCGAGGCGGCGCGGGCAGGGGCCCTTGAGATGGTCTCGCACGGCGCCACGATTCTGGATATCGGTGGAGAATCTACACGCCCCGGAGCAGATTTTGTGCCCGCAGACGAAGAGATCACCCGGACCCGCCCGGTGATCGAAGCGATCCGGTCTGAGACAAACGCCCTGATCTCAACCGACACACGCAAAGCCGCTGTGGCCAAAGCCACCTGCGAGGCCGGGGCGGGGCTGGTCAATGATGTCTCGGGCTTCACGTACGACCCGGAACTTGCGCCGTTCTGCGCAGGGCTGGGCGCGCCGGTCTGCGTCATGCATATGCAGGGCGATCCCGCGACCATGCAGGACAATCCGGTCTATGAAAACGTCGTACTGGATGTCTATGATTTTCTGGCAGGCCAGATCGAACGGCTTGAGGCGTTGGGCCTGAACCGGGATCTGATCATCGTCGATCCGGGAATCGGTTTCGGCAAGACCGAGGAGCACAATCTGGCCCTTCTGCGCAACTTAAGCCTGTTCCACGGTCTGGGTTGCCCGATTCTACTGGGCGTCTCGCGCAAGGGCTTTATCGGCTCCATCGGGCAGGAGCCGCGAAAAACCGCGCGTGCGCCGGGGTCAATCGCGGTTGCTCTGGACGGATTGTCCCAGGGCGTGCAGATCATTCGGGTCCATGACGTGGCTGAGACAGCTCAGGCCTTGCGCCTATGGGCTGCCGTCCGTTAATCCGGTCACAAGCAAATTTTACGGAGAGTCGACTATGCGCAAGCTGTTCGGAACTGACGGTGTGCGAGGCACAGCCAATACGCATCCGATGACAGCAGAAATGGCCTTGCGTATAGGTGCGGCGGTCGGGCGCTATTTCCGCCGCGACTCGACCGGAGTTCACCGCGTGGTTATCGGCAAGGACACGCGACTGTCTGGCTATATGCTGGAAAACGCGCTGACGGCGGGTTTGACCTCGACCGGTATGAACGTTTTGCTGCTGGGTCCGGTGCCGACCCCTGCGGTGGGTCTGATGACCCAATCCATGCGCGCGGATCTGGGCGTCATGATTTCGGCCAGCCACAATCCAGCGGAAGACAACGGTATCAAGTTCTTCGGGCCTGACGGATATAAACTCTCAGATCAGGCCGAGCTTGAGATCGAGCGTTTGATCGAAGAAGGCGTCAACCCCGCAAAGGCGCAGAATATCGGGCGTGCCCGTCGGGTTGATGACGCGCGGTTCCGTTATGGCGAGCGGGTCAAATCCTCGCTTCCGCGCGATGTGCGTCTGGATGGTTTGAAAGTGGTGATTGACTGCGCCAATGGTGCCGCCCACCGCACAGCGCCCGAGGTCCTGTGGGAGCTTGGTGCCGAAGTCATCCCGATGGGCGTGTCGCCCAACGGTAAGAATATCAATCTCGAATGTGGTTCGACCAAGCCGCGTGTTGCTGCGGAAACCGTTGTCTCGCATGGCGCGGATGTTGGTATCTGCCTCGATGGCGACGCGGATCGGGTCGTCGTGATAGACGAAAACGGCAAGGTTGCCGATGGCGATCAACTGATGGCCCTGTTGGCCGGGGCTTGGGCGCGGGCCGAACAGCTGCGTGGCGGTGCTTTAGTGGCGACGGTCATGTCCAACCTCGGGCTGGAGCGACATCTGCAAGGGCAAGGCCTGCGGCTGGAGCGTACGGCAGTTGGCGATCGCTATGTCGTAGAACGGATGCGCCAAGGCGGCTTCAACCTTGGCGGCGAACAATCCGGCCATATCGTCATGAGTGACTATGCGACAACCGGCGACGGCCTGATGGCTGGGCTACATTTCCTGTCCGAAATGGTTCTGAGCGGACGCAAAGCCTCTGAGCTTGCGCAGCAGTTTGAAACGGTTCCTCAGCTGTTGAAGAACGTGCGCTATCAACAGGGTCAACTGCCTCTTGAGGTCGCCAGTGTTCAAGCCGCGATTGCCGATGCCGAAGCACGCCTCAACGGGCAGGGTCGTTTGCTGATCCGCAAATCAGGGACCGAGCCTCTGATCCGTGTCATGGCTGAATGCGAAGATGCCGCCCTGCTGACGCAAGTGGTTGATGGCATTGTCGCCGAGGTTGAAGCAGCGGCGACCTAGCGCCCGATTAGAGCTTTGCGCAGGCTGAACCACTGGCTGATAGCCATGCCCGTCAGGATCAAGGTCAGTGCGATGTAGAATCGCAGAGGCAGGGCCTCGGACAGGATCCACGCTCCGAAAACCATCGACCAGACGGGGACCTGATAGTTCACGAGGGTCAGAAATACCGACCCCGCGCTGCGCGTGATCGAGACACGCAAGAGGTTCGCTAAGGCTGTCGGCACCAGGCCCAGTACCATCAGCGCCAGAGTGGGGCGGGTGCCTTGCCATTCGGGCAAGCCCTCGGTCATCAACATGATCGGCAGCAGCAGCGTCGCGCCCACCAGCAATGTCAGGGCCGCCAGTGCAACCGGATCAATCGGAGGGCACCGCCGCGTCAGGATGGAGGATACCGCGTAGCACAATGCTGCCGTGACGCAGGCCATTTGCGCAAGTGGCTCGGTTCCTTGGCCCAGTTGCAAAAGCCCCGGACCAATCAGGACCAATGCGCCTGAAAACCCAAGGCACACCCCCACAAAACGACGCAAGTTGAGCGGTTCGTCCGAGAAGAAATGCGCCAGTGGCAGCACCATCAAGGGGATGGCCGCCATAGACAGGCCCGCAAAAGCCGATGGTACGAATTGCTGTCCCCAGCTGAGCAACATGAACGGTATCGCCGTGGACAGTACGCCGATCAGGATGATCGAGCCGCCAAGCACCGGGGTGAGGGTTGGAAACCGACGTCCGGTGATCCGCATCAGCAAGAGCAGTGTCAAAGCGCCAAGCGTGGTGCGGGATGTTGCAACCGTGATCGGGCCATACCCCTCAAGCGCCATGGCCACGACCATGAATGTACCGCCCCAGATAAGGCCAAGCGAGAGGACGCCGATCCAATCCTGTTTTGTGGGCTGGGACACCATGTTAGTACCTGCAGGAAAAGGTGAAAATCGCCTTCGATCAGGCGTTTATGGGTTGAGGCTTAAGTGGGTGCAAATGAAAAAGGGCGGCCAAACGAGCCGCCCTTTCGCCGACGGTTGCCGGGCTTAGTTCTTTTCTTTGTCGACCATTTTACCGGCAGAGATCCAGGGCATCATGGCGCGCAGTTTCGCACCGGTTTCCTCGATCATATGCTCGTCATTGGTACGGCGCGACGCTTTGATGGTCGGCTGGCCAACGGCGTTTTCCAGCATGAAGTCGCGAACGAATTTACCCTGCTGGATGTCGTTCAGAACCTCTTTCATACGCGCTTTGGTCTCGTCGTATTTCAGGATACGCGGGCCGGTGACGTACTGGCCGTACTCGGCCGTGTTCGAGATCGAGTAATCCATGTTAGCGATGCCGCCTTCATAGATCAGGTCAACGATCAGCTTCACTTCGTGCAGACACTCGAAGTAAGCCATCTCGGGCGCGTAGCCCGCTTCGACCAGAGTTTCAAAGCCGCAGCGGATCAGCTCAACCAGGCCACCGCACAGAACAGCTTGTTCGCCGAACAGGTCGGTTTCGCATTCCTCACGGAAGTTGGTCTCGATGATGCCCGAGCGGCCGCCACCGATGGCCGAGCAATAGGACAGACCAATTTCCAGTGCTTTGCCGGTCGCGTCGTTGTTGACGGCAACAAGGCAAGGCACGCCGCCACCTTTGGTGTATTCGCCACGCACGGTGTGGCCGGGGCCTTTGGGGGCCATCATGATGACGTCGACACCTTCTTTCGGCTCGATCAGGCCGAAGTGGACGTTCAGACCATGCGCGAAGGCAATGGCCGAGCCGGGCTTGATGTTGTCATGCACGTATTTCTTGTAGGTCTCAGCCTGCAGTTCGTCGGGCATGGTGAACATGATGACGTCGCACCAGGCTGCCGCTTCGGCGATACCCATGACCTCCAGACCTTCAGCTTCGGCTTTCTTGGCCGAGGGTGAACCTTCGCGCAGAGCGACGACCAGGTTCTTCGCACCCGAGTCGCGCAGGTTCAACGCGTGCGCGTGACCTTGGCTGCCATAGCCCAGGATGGCCACTTTTTTGTCTTTGATCAGGTTGATGTCGCAATCGCGATCGTAATAGACGCGCATTTCGCTGGTCCTTTCTGTTTCGATTGCTGTGCTTTTAGCTAGAGCCTTTGGTATTGGCGATAGGGTTGAGATTGAGTATTTGTGAAAAAGATGAAGAATAATTCCTCAATTAGACAAAATGTGAAAAAATCATGCTTGATGATGTTGATCGGCGGATACTGCGCCATTTCCAGGCGGACCCAAGCCTGACAACAGCGGAGCTTGCCGAACGGTGCCGCATCAGTTCGGGTGTTTGCTGGAGGCGCATAGAAAAGATGCAGGCGGCAGGGGTGATCGAAGGCCAAGAGGCCGTGATCGACTGGGCCGCCTTGGGCTACGCGGTTGAGGTCTCGTTGCGGATCACGCTGGACAAGACGCAGGCTCGGGCATTTGACGAATTCACCGCGGCCGCGCGCGAGGTTGCCGAGGTGATCGAAATTCAGACCTTCCTTGGCCGCGTGGATGTGCGCCTTTCGGTTTTGGCGCGGGATATGGCGCACTATCAGCAGGTCTATCGGGACCGCATTCTGACCCTACCGCATATCGCCGATATCGAGGCCTTGATGCACATCGCGCGTCTCAAACGAGACGAGGTGCTGCCAGTATGATCGAGCTGGATGAGATCGACCGCAAGATCCTGCGAGCGCTGGTTCAGGACGCAACCCAAAGTGCCGGTGCGCTTGGGCGACGTCTGAATCTGTCGCAACCCGCCACGTGGCGGCGCATTCGCCGGCTGGAAGAGGCGGGCGTAATCAAGGGCCGTCGTCTACGCCTGAATGCCGAGGCTTTAGGATTCGGCGTCACCGTCTTCCTAGGCGTTAAACTGGCGCGCAAAGGGCAGGTGAGCCTTGAGGATTTCGAGCGCGCCGTCAGCGCCATCCCCGAGGTACAGACCGTCGAGCATGTTCTGGGGTTATACGATTACCGTCTGCGCGTGGTGGCGCGAGATCTGTCGGATTTCGAACGGGTCCTGCGGCGGCGGATCATGACCCTTCCGGGTGCCGGTGATGTCGAGGCAAATGTCTTGCTCAGCGAAGAACGTTTGCCCGGACCGATCGGCTGAACGGGATCAGTACTTGGTGCGGATGCAGAAGCCCGGATGATGCGTCATCCTCGCGAAGGTCAGGGGCTTTTCATCCTTCCAGGTTGTGCGCTCCAATTGAATCATCGACGTGCCTGCGGTGGTGCCCATGAACTCGGCCAATCGGCTGTCGGCTGACACGGCGCAAAAGGCGACCTCGGCATCGGTGAACGGTGCTGCATTCAACAGCCATTCGTGCGGGCCATTGTCACTCAGGTCGGCCTCCTCGACTTCGGGCGCAGTATCTAGGTTGATCCAGCGCTCTTCCAGCTGAAATGGCCTGTTGTCGGCGTAGTGCATGCAAATGACGTGCAGGATGCGTGCATCTGGCGCTACGCTGAGTTGCGATGCCAGCCAGCCGGGGCTAGTGACAACGTTGCGCTCGACCAGAGCATAGCGATACGCCGCGTTCTGGTTCTCAACCACCTGACGAGTCAGCGAAAACTCCAGTTTGGCATGTTTGCTGGGCTCTTTCTTGACGCGTGTTCCGCTTTTGCGTTTGCGTTCGACGACTCCCTGATCAGCCAGTTCGCGCAGGGCGCGGTTAACGGTCGCGCGGGCGCAATTGAATTCTTCCGCCAGCTGGGTCTCGGTCGGCAGCAATGATCCCTGAGGCCAAATTCGGCTTTCGATCCTGCGCTTTACCTCATCTCGAACACTCTGAAAGCTGATCCGCTTATTTGCAGTCACGGGTTCTAATTTCCCTTCGTTTTAAAAGTGTATGCATCTGGGCAGAAGCACGCAGAAGTGTAAAGGGTATGTGATACTAGTTGGCGTCAATACTAAAATATTGGCGCGTTTGAGGGTTAATTTTTACTGAAAAACAAAGATGACTTTGCGTCACCTTTTCGTCGGAAATGCGCTTTACCCGCAATGATAATGTGTTGAAGGTGCCGTCAACACTGATTGAAAGGACATCAAATGCCCGCCTTGCTGGATTCCATCGACCCAAACGGCCTCGAAGAATTTTCGGTTGTGTTCACGGACCGATCCCTGAATCACATGTCTGCAAGCTTTCAGCAGGTGATGCGCGATATCTCGGGCATGCTGAAACAGGTCTACAATGCGGATGGCGTTGCCATCATCCCCGGTGGTGGCACCTATGGGATGGAGGCCGTGGCCCGTCAATTTGCCCGTGATGCCAATGTCTTGGTGGTGCGCAACGGGTGGTTTTCCTACCGTTGGAGCCAGATTATCGAAAACGGCGCGCTGACCGGATCGGTCACGGTGATGAAGGCGCGTGAGACCGGTAATGACAGTCCTTCGCCGTTTGCGCCCGCACCGATTGACGATGTGGTTGCGGCGATCCGCGAGCAGCGCCCGGATGTGGTGTTTGCCCCGCATGTGGAAACCTCGGCCGGGGTGATTCTTCCGGATGACTATGTTTCGGCCATGGCCGCAGCGGCGCATGAGGTTGGCGCGCTGATGGTTCTGGATTGCATCGCGTCAGGCTGCGTGTGGGTCGACATGAAGGCCACTGGCGTGGATGTTCTGATCTCGGCCCCGCAGAAGGGGTGGAGCGCGTCGCCTTGTGCCGGTCTGGTCATGCTCTCGGACCGGGCCGAGGCGCGGTTGCAGGACACTCAGTCCGACAGCTTTGCCATTGACCTCAAGAAGTGGCGGCAAATCATGCAGGCCTATGAGGATGGCGGTCATGCCTATCACGCGACCATGCCAACCGACGCGCTGCGCGCGTTCCGCGATACGATGGCCGAGACACAGGACTACGGCTTTGAAAAACTGCGTGAGGCGCAGTGGGCCTTGGGTAATGGTGTGCGCGCGATGCTTAAGGACAAGGGCATCGTTTCAGTCGCGGCCGAGAGCTTTGGCGCTCCGGGCGTTGTGGTCAGCTATACCGCCGATCCCGAAATCCAGAATGGCAAGAAATTCGCCGCGTTGGGGATGCAGATCGCGGCTGGCGTGCCGCTACAATGTGATGAGCCTGCCGGTTTCAGCACCTTCCGGCTGGGTCTGTTCGGTCTCGACAAGCTCTATGATGTCGATGGCACGATTGCGCGTTTGAAGCGCGTGTTGGATCAGGTTCTGTAAGCCGCTAGGGCCTCAGCGCATGCCGAGGCCCATCTGCATCAACGTCTTGCGCACCGGCGCCATGGAATAAAGCGCGTTGAGGCCCATAGCACGCGCGTCCCTCAGGGGCCGCGCCTCAAGCATAGAGGTGCGGTTCAGAAGGTCGATGCCTTTGACCCGCAGTTCGATCTCGGTATGGCGGGCTTTGTGGTAGGCCTCAAGCATCTGTGCGTCGCCCAGACCTTCTGGCCGGGCCTGTGCGAGGTCCAGCAGAGTACGCAGATCGCCCAATGACATGTTCAGACCCTGCGCGCCGATGGGCGGCACGACATGCGCGGCTTCGGCCATCAGGGCAATACGTTCGCCCGACAGCCGTTCGGCGGATTGGCTGATGATCGGCCAGATTGTGCGGCGTGAGGCCAGCTTCAAAGGTCCAAACAACCCGCAGGAGCGTTCTGTCATCGCGGCCTCAAAGGCGTCCGCGTCGAGGTTCAGCAACTCGACCGCGCGCGGGCCGCGCTCCATCCAGACGATGGCCGACGATGGCTGACCCTGCCAATCGGGCAAGGGCACCAGGGTGAACGGCCCGCCAGATCGGTGGATCTCGGTTGAGACATTCTCATGCGCAATGGGGTGTGTCACCGCAAAGGCCAGGGCCTTTTGACCGTAACGCGTGGTGTGAACGGAAATCCCCGCAGATTCGCGCATCGGTGAGTTGCGCCCGTCTGCGGCGATCACCAGCTTGCAGCGGATACGGCTACCGTCACTTAGCCCCACACGGGCCTCGGCGGTGCGTGTGAACAAGCTGACCGTCGCTGTGCCGGGTCGGAAATCGACATTGGGCAGCTCGGACAGGCGCGCAACCATCTCGCGCCGCAGCAGCCAGTTAGGCAGGTTCCAGCCAAAAGGTTGCTCGGAAATGTCCGAGGCGTTGAAGTCCCGCACGACGCGCGGTTCGGGAACGTCGCCGCCCGCGTCAACGATCCGCATAACTTGCAGCGGTGCGGCGTGGCTGTCCAGCCGGTCCCACAATCCGCATTGTTCCAGCAAAATGCGGGAGGGTTGCAGAAACGCGGTGGTCCGCAGGTCGGAGCCATCCACGTCGCGTTCGGTGATTGGCGGTGTTGGGTCTACGCATACCACTTTATACCCAGCGGCGCCGAATGCGGCGGCAGCGGTCAGCCCGGCGATGCCGCCGCCGGAAATCAGGATATCACAGCTGTCAGTCATGGCGCATTCTCCGTTCCCGGCAAAACCTAGTTCGGTTCATGCCCCTGCGCCAAGCGACATCCTGTCCCGCGTGTCAGCCCCGCGAAATCAGGATGAGGACCAGAAACATCACCGGAACCATCATCAGTGCAGGGATGTATAGGCCCGGCAGACCAAACAGCAATGCCGAACAGCCCCACATGCTCACAATCGCAGCGGCGGTATAGCCCAGGTCCTCGGGGCGGCCATCGGCCACGTCGCGGGCCATCCAGCCAAAGAGGGGAATTGCAAAGAGAAGGCGCTGCCAAATCGGCAGGCGCTGCGGCATCATTGTCGCGGTCATCAGGGTCTCCGTTCTGTTCGTCGCAGACCGGCATATAGGGATGATTTTGCAGCTGCAGAATATACAGATCGTCGCAGTGTGACAGCCTATCGCAGGCGGGCGAGGAAGGCGGTCAGATCGTCGGTATGATGGTGGATATGATCGGC
The DNA here is from genome assembly GCF_056539825.1 of Ruegeria sp. B10. Taxonomy (NCBI): domain Bacteria; kingdom Pseudomonadati; phylum Pseudomonadota; class Alphaproteobacteria; order Rhodobacterales; family Roseobacteraceae; genus Ruegeria; species Ruegeria sp. B10. The sequence continues at coordinate 173,770 of NZ_JBQFVP010000002.1, read as the reverse complement.
ATCATGCGGGTCGGGTGCGACGTGAACCGTGCGCATTCCCATCTCATGTGGGGCAGCCAGATTTCGCGGGTCGTCTTCGAACATCGCGGCCGTCTCCGCTGTGATCCCGTCCTGTGTAAAGATTGCCTCGAACGCGGCCTTTTCGGGTTTAGGCCGATATCCGGCATGCTCGACCCCGTAGATGGCATCAAACAGACCGGTCAGCCCACGCGCTTCAAGGACACGCTCGGCATAAGGGGCGCTGCCATTGGTGTAGACGATGCGGCGACCGGGCAGGGCGCGTATGTGGTCAGCCAGTTCGGTGTCTGGGTCCATATGGCTCAAGTCGACTTGGTGAACCGCATGCAGGTAAGGGTCGGGGTCCAGATCATGCTCGGCCATTAAACCAGCCAGAGTGGTTCCGTATTCACGCCAGTAGTGCCCGCGCAGACGGTCAGCCTCGGCCCGGTCGACGCCGATGGCTTGCACGACGTAATCCGTCATCAACACCTCGATCTGATCGAACAGGCGCATCTGTGGCGGGTAGAGGGTGTTGTCCAGATCGAACACCCATTGCGTGACGTGGCTGAAGGACGGTTTAACCATGCCTTGGGTGTAGGGCGCTGCGGGAGGGTTTTCAATGCCGCACTTGATTGCAGACGGTCAGGACGGATAGACAGGTCCGAACGAGGAGACCAATCGCCCCATGCCCCAATCCAGACACCCCAGCAAAGACGCGTATACGCTAATACTCGACGCCATTGATGTCGGTATCTACAAGCCCGGAGATCGTCTGGTCGAAAGCGAGTTGGCCGAACGGTTCGGCGTATCACGCACCCCCATTCGCGAGGCGTTGCAACGTCTGGAAACGCAGTCTCTGCTTGAACGGGACGGGCGATCGCTGATCGTGGCTTCCCTGAACCACAACCAAATGGCCGAACTTTACATCGTGCGGCGCGAGTTGGAGGGGCTGGCCGCAAGTCTCGCGGCCAAACATGCGACCGAGGAAGAAATTCGCGTGTTGCAGGAGATGGTGGCCGAGGATGATGCGCTGGTCGATGATCCGGCGGCTCTGTCGCGCGCGAATCGACGGTTTCACGAGCAGATCCATTTGGCCTCACACAACCGCTATCTGGTGCAGCAACTGGACCTTGTGCATCGGACCATGGCGTTAATGGCGACCACATCTCTGGCGGCGCAAGGGCGCAGTGAAATCGCGCAGAGCGAACATAAGGGCATCGTCGAAGCCATCGCCGCGCGGGATGAAGAGGCCGCAGCGAAGGCCCTGAAAGAGCATATCTCGGTCGCGTTCATGACCCGTCTGAAGCAGGATGCGATCCGGCGTGACGGCTAGACCTCTTGCGGCGGCAGGTCCTCAGAAGCCTGCCCGTGCTGGGTTTTGTCCCAGAAGAACGGTTTGGCGGCCAGTTCCCACAATGCTTTGTAGGCCGCCACGACCCCCAGCGGGAAGTATAGGATCATCGTAGGGACCCAGGGTAGCAGGAACCGTCGCTCTTTCGCCCAGACGGCGATGACGCCGATGATGAAGTTCAACGCTTCTGCGGCCAGAAACAGCCAGATAAGGGTTTTGAAGGTCTGCATCGGGATCACCTGGAGGAACGGGTTGTTCAGCCCCAGCGTGGTCAGCCAGAACATCCACAGGACAGGGGCCAGCAGAAAATGCCCGACTGTGCCCATGAAAAACGCCTGAATACCGATGAATTTCAGCGGTCCCAGATCCCGCAGCAGGCGCAGCGGCGCGCGCATATGGACAAGGTAAGTGACCATGAAGCCTTTGAGCCAGCGCGAGCGTTGCTTGACCCAAGGCCAGGCGCGAAAGTTGGCCTCTTCAAAAGTGGTGGTGTTCACGATCTCGGTCCTGTAGCCGGCGCGGCAGAGGCGCACGCCCAGATCGGCGTCTTCGGTCACGTTGTGGGCGTCCCATCCGCCAAGCTCCAGCAGTTTGTCGCGGCGAAAAAAGAAGGTCGTGCCGCCCAGAGGGACCACGAAACCCAGTTTGGCGATTCCCGGAAGGATGACGCGGAACCAGCTGTTATATTCGATGGTAAAGCAGCGAGACCGCCAGTTGGTGCGCGGGTTATAGTAGTCCAGCGCGCCTTGCAGGCAGACAACTTCGGGCGCAGCCTGTGTGAAATGATCAACGACACGCTCGATCTGATCGGGCTGCGGGGCGTCTTCTGCATCCCAGACCCCCAGAATGTCGCCCCGACAGAAATCCAAAGCGTAGTTCATGGCGCGGGGTTTGGTGGTCAGGCTGTTCAACTCGGGCACTTCGATGGTTCGGATCCAGCTGGGCAGGTCGACCTTTGACAGCGTGTCCCGCGTGACATCGTCTTTTTCCTCCAGCACCAAAATCACATCCAGCAGCGCCTTGGGGTAGGTCAGGCGTTGAAGGCGCCGGATCAGCGCGCCTGCGATCTCGCGCTCTTTGTACAAGGGAACCATGATCGACACGCAGGGCTGCCGCAGAGCGGTCACCGGCGAGGAGGGGGCAGGCTGCGGGCGCAAGTTTTGGTGGGCAAAAGCCAAGAGGCCCGAGAAACGCATGATCATGAACAGCAGAAGCGACACCACAGCCGCCGTCGCCAGAACGGCCATCCCCGTCAACGGAAACGAAACGAAAGCCAGCAACGCCAGCACCACAATGCTCGCGCTGCGGGTCCGGCTCCAGGCGGTCCAGGTGCGGCAGCTTTGATCCTCGGTCACGCGGGCCTCGGCGTTTTGGGCCAACTGGTCCGAGAAGATCTGCGCAATCGAGCGGTCGATCTGATCGGCAGCGGCGACAACCGGAACGATGGTTAAATCGCAGCCCGCCATTTCGGCCGAGACCGTGGCGAAGCGATCCGGGCGCGCGGTGGCGACAAACAGAAACGGACCGATCCGCAGCCACGGGATCACATTGTGGCGCAGCCAGAACTCCATGGGTTTGAGAGCGCTTAGCTCAGCAGAAGGCGGGGTTTGCACCAGATCGGCGATCTGCAGGTTGGTTTGCGCGGACAATGCGGCCAGAACATCTTTGCGGCTGGCCCAGCCCTCACTCACCAGAATTTCTCCGAGCGGAGCATTCTGACGGGCCTGAAGGTCCAGCGCATGATCCAGCTGGTCCTGCGTGATCACCCCGGCATCGACCAGACACGCCCCCACGGGTTTGCGAAGCTCAGGCGACGGGATCGGATGTGTTGCAGCGGTTTTTTGTGCGTTCAAATCAACCATAAAAGAGATAACCCCGACACCGTTTGTTGGCGTCAGAGTTGATCAACTAAGGTTAACACGCGGTTAACTGTGATAAACACGCGGGAATATGGTGTTTATGCCTGTGCTTTTGCGTCCGCCATTGCGCTGGAAAAACGCTCGAACAAGTAGAAACTGTCCTGCGGACCGGGGGAGGCCTCGGGGTGGTATTGCACCGAATAGACAGGCCGGTCGGTCATGCGGATGCCGCAGTTCGAGCCGTCAAACAACGAGCGATGCGTTTCAACCACGCCGTCGGGCAGCGACTGCGCGTCGACCGCAAAGCCGTGGTTCATCGAGGTGATCTCGACCTTACCTGTCTCCAGATCCTTGACCGGGTGATTCGCGCCGTGGTGACCGTGGTTCATCTTGACGGTCTGCCCGCCAAGCGCCAAGGCCAACATCTGGTGACCAAGGCAAATGCCGAAAACCGGCAGCTTGGTGGTATCGAGGATCTCCTTGATCATCGGCACGGCGTATTCACCCGTGGCCGCCGGGTCGCCGGGGCCGTTGGACAGGAAGACGCCGTCTGGCTCATGGGCCAGAACCTCGGCCGCTGTGGCAGTTGCCGGCAGAACGGTCACGTCGCATCCGGCCGACGCCAGGCAGCGTAGGATGTTGCGCTTTGCGCCGAAATCAAGTGCGACAACCTTGTGGGCAGGGGCCTCTTGGCGCTCGTAGCCGTCAGGCCAGGCCCAACGCATCTCATCCCAGCGATAGCTTTGGGCGCAGGTGACGTCTTTCGCGAGGTCCATCCCTTCAAGCCCCGCAAAGCCGCGCGCAGCGGACACCAGTGCTTCGATATCGAAGTTGCCCTCGGGGTCGTGGGCCAATGCGACGTGCGGCGCTCCCTGCTGGCGGATCGCGCGGGTCAGGCGGCGGGTGTCTACGCCACCGATCGCGATACGGCCACGACGCTCCAACCAGCCCTTCAGCTCTTCAGCCGAGCGCCAATTCGATGGCTCAGTTGGGTCCCACTTGACGACCATGCCCGCGGCCACCGGATCGCCGGTTTCGTCATCCTCAGGGTTCACGCCGACATTGCCGATATGCGGGAAGGTGAAGGTGACGATCTGCCCGGCATAGGAGGGGTCGGTCATGATTTCTTGGTAGCCGGTCATGGCGGTGTTGAAGCACAGCTCGGCCACGGTCTGTCCGGTGGCGCCGAAGCCCATTCCGTAGAACAAAGTTCCGTCGGCCAAAGCCAGACATGCGGTGGGCTTGGACGGGGCGTTCTGGGCCATGGCGCAACTCTCCTGCAGGTAAATCGGCGCATACCTAAGGGGGTTATACGTTCGGGTCAAGTCTGATCATTTTTTAGGCTATTGTTGTTTTTCAATAGCTTAGCGGTATTCGTCCCCTGTTGTATCACGCTTTTTGTTTGGATATGTTCGGGGTTCCTTTGTCATGGGGATGGACAAACCATATGGACATGCGATCACGGGTGAATGCCGCCCTGAAGCAAGCGATGAAAGACAAGGCGGCCGAGAGGCTGTCGACTCTGCGGTTGATCAATGCTGCGATCAAGGATCGCGATATCGCCGCACGCGGCTCGCAAAACGAAGAGGCCAAGGGCTGCGGCGACGCCGAGGTTCTTGAAATCCTTGGTAAAATGACCAAGCAGCGCAAGGAAAGCGCCCGCGCCTATGAAGAAGGCGGACGTCTGGATCTGGCGGAACGGGAATTGCTGGAAGTCTCGGTGATCGAGGAATTCCTGCCCAAGCAGCTGGATGAAGATGAGGTCTCGAAAGCGATTCAGACCGCTATTACCGCGACCGGAGCGGGCTCGATCCGCGATATGGGCAAGGTGATGGGCGAGTTGAAGACGCGCTACACCGGTCAGATGGATTTCGGTAAGGTCGGACCGATGGTCAAAGACCATCTGTGCGCCGCTTCAAACGGCGACTGCTGAGACTAAACCCCTTTACTGCGCGGCCGGTCCGCGCAGTTTTGCTATCAGGTCGTCATAGAGGGTGATCCGTTCATCCTCGGACAGAAATGCGCCAATCTCGACCTCGCGACCGGCTCCAATCAGGGTCACGTAGTGCGGCACCGGCCCACCGGTTTCGTGCATCTCAGGGCGGGCCCAATACCTGTTGCAGGACCATTCCTGCCGCTGTTTTCCCGGAGACTGATGGACCAGACGCGCCTGCGAGCCGCTGAGGGTCAGAACCTCGACTGCGCTGCGCGCACGGTAGTTGGTTTGGATCGCGAGCCACAGGCCCAGAACTGTCAACAACAGGAAGGGCAGTAACCCCCATAGGACAACCGACCCCAACATGGCCAGAACGGGAATAAGGCCGAAGGTGAAAACCGACAGGATCACGATCATCGCGCCGCGCGGGGGCAATGAGTTATGCGGCCAGAGGCGCAATTCCTGTTCGGTGTCAGAGGTATGATTCCATTGATAGGGCATAGCGGAAAACTAGCGCAAAGTTATGTGCTGTCTAAGGTTAAAGATCAAACGACGTGGCCAACCCGGACCCAGGACAGCGCATCGTCCAATCTGTCATCGCCCCAGAAAACCTCGCCCCGTACGACAAGGCTGGGTGCGCCGAAAACCCCGAGGCGTTTTGCGTGTTCGGTCTCAGCCTCTAACGCCGCAACGGCATCAGGGCTGCGCGCCCGGGAAAGGATAAGGCGGGGATCTTGCTGGCACCGAAAAAGAGCCTCGGATAGAGCGGTCTCACTGCCTGCTTCGACACCGTCTTCAAACCAGATCCGGTAGAGGTTCTGGGTGAAATCCTTGCCCCAACCCTCACTCATCCCGAGTAGGGCGATCTGATTGGCCAGAGGCAAGTCCGAAATGGGGTAGGGCGCGGGCAGCTTGGCATGGATATGATACTTGGCCGCCCGACGTTCGATATCACGCCACATATAGGCAGATTTCACAGGCTTGCCGGCAAAGGGCACGTTCTGCTGTTCGGACATCACGCTGCGCACGTTGAACGGACGCCAACGCACTGAGGTGTCGTTCTCAGTGCACCAATCATCAAGGCGCATGATCGTAAGAAAGCTGTATGTGCTTCCGATCGAATACCAAAAGTCAATTTCGGGCATCTGGACCCTCCCCGGATTGCCGGATGAGTTTCCCTTACCAAAATAGCCTATTTTGCCCGATCTGGCGATGTGTTGTTCCAAAAGGTGAATGCGCAAAGAAAAACCCCGCCGGGATTGCGGGGTTTCTTTGTTTTTCAGTTAGGGCTTAGTGCGCGTGGCCTTTGTCCCAGTCTTCCTGCTTTGGCAGCTGCTCGAAGGTGTGTTCGGGCGGCGGGGTCGGCAGGGTCCATTCCAGCGTATCCGCGTACTCGTTCCACGGGTTCGGACGTGTTTCCTTTGCGCCGCGGAAGAGGGCGTAGAATACGATGCCGAAGAACAGCAGGAACGAAGCGAAGGACACGAATGCACCGATCGACGACACGAAGTTCCACTGAGCGAAAGCCTCAGGGTAGTCGATATAGCGGCGCGGCATGCCCTGGCGGCCCAGGAAGTGTTGCGGGAAGAAGGTCAGGTTGGCACCGATGAAGAACATCCAGAAGTGAACCTTGCCCCAGAACTCCGAGTACTGACGACCGGTCATCTTCGAGAAGTAGAAGTAGACGCCAGCGAAGATCGCAAAGACGGCACCCAAGCTCATCACATAGTGGAAGTGCGCCACAACGTAGTAGGTGTCGTGATAGGCACGGTCGATACCGGCTTGCGACAAAACCACGCCTGTCACACCGCCAACGGTGAACAGGAACAGGAAGCCGAAGGCGAACAGCATCGGTGTCTTGAACTCGATCGAGCCGCCCCACATGGTGGCGATCCACGAGAAGACCTTAACACCAGTCGGAACCGCAATGACCATCGTGGCCAGCATGAAGTAGGCCTGCTGACGCAGCGACATGCCAACGGTGTACATGTGGTGCGCCCACACGACGAAGCCCAGCACACCAATCGCGATGATCGCCCAGACCATCGGCAAATAACCGAAGATCGGCTTGCGGGCGAAGGTCGCAATCACATGGCTGATGATGCCGAAGCCGGGCAGGATCACGATGTACACTTCCGGGTGGCCGAAGAACCACAGGATGTGCTGATACAGGATCGGGTCACCGCCACCGGCCGGATCAAAGAAGGTAAAACCGAAGTTACGGTCCATCAGCAGCATGGTGATCGCGCCGGCCAGAACGGGCAGCGACAGCAGAATCAGCCACGAAGTGACGAAGATCGACCAACTGAACAGCGGCACCTTGAACAAGGTCATGCCCGGGGCACGCATGTTCAGGAAGGTGGTGATCATGTTGATCGCGCCGAGGATCGAGGAGGCGCCCGATACGTGCACGGCAAAGATCGCAAGGTCCATGGACATGCCACCCTCTGTCGTGGACAGCGGTGGATATAGAACCCAGCCTACGCCTGAACCCAGCTGGTCGTTACCGCCGGGGCTGAGCAGCGAAGCCACGCCCAGAGAGGTACCAGCGACGTACAGCCAGAAGGACAGGTTGTTCATCCGCGGAAACGCCATATCCGGCGCGCCGATCTGCAACGGCATGAAATAGTTGCCAAATCCGCCAAACAGGGCGGGGATGACAACGAAGAACATCATCAGAACACCGTGATAGGTGATCATCACGTTCCACAGATGGCCGTTTGGCGTACATGGATCGGCCATGAAGCCTTCCAGGCACATGTACTGAACACCGGGGTGCATCAGCTCAAGCCGCATGTAAACGGTCATCGCCACCGAGATGAACCCGGCGATAGCCGAGAAGATAAGGTAGAGAATCCCGATGTCCTTGTGGTTGGTCGACATGAACCAGCGCTGAAAGAACGAGCGCTCGTCTTCATGATCGTGGCCATGAATGGCTGCGTCTGCCATTTTAGGTGCCTCCTGTTGCAACTACGCCGCGCAACCAGACCTCTCCGGTGCGCGGGATTACTGCTGGTTTTAGATTGCGTTGAGGTTGCCTTCAATGGCCGAGTTTGATCTGGATCAAGAATAATTGTCGCGGGCAGAGCGCTGCGCCGCGAATTCAGATCATCAATGGGTCGAATCTGGCTATTTCATCCCAGCTTTCAAGAGGTCACGCAGGTTCGTCAGCCTGAATCGGCCGAGTTCCGCCTTGACCGAGGCACGTTCGAACCGCAGAACTCCTTTGAACCCATTGCAAATTCAGAGGCCCGACATGTCAGCATATGATCCGGACAATATTTTCGCCAAAATCCTGCGCGGCGAAATCCCCTCGACCCGTGTGTACGAAGATGATGAGACGCTGGCGTTCATGGACATCATGCCTCGCGCCGATGGTCATCTGCTGGTCATCCCGAAAACCCCGTGCCGCAATGTGCTGGACGCCACGCCCGAGCAGTTGAATGCCGTCATGGCAACCGTTCAGAAACTGGCCCGTGCTGCCAAGCAGGCGTTTGATGCCGGTGGGGTGACCATTCAGCAATTCAACGAAACCGCAGGCGGGCAGGAGGTCTTCCACCTGCATTTTCACATTCTGCCCCGGCATGAAGGCGAGGCCCTGCGTGCGCCCGGAAAGATGGGGGATTTCGAAGAGATCGCCAAACACGCCGAACAGATCAAGGCTGCGCTCTAGGCTCCTCGGCTGTATGAAATCGTGTATTCGGCTGTCCGAACTGCCTTAAGCATAGCCCGGAAACGAAATTGCCGTTCCGATTTGGGGTCGGAACGGCAGACTCGTACTCATACACATTACGGGTCACCGGAGCAGATCCGGGTTACCGGTTAACATACCACTCACTCAAGACTGGTAGGACAATGTTACTCTTTAACCGGGCGAATGTATGCCGGTTTAATGGAATTTGGTTAAGCTTTTACTTAAATGGCCACAATTGCTATCGAATATTGCAGGGTTGAAATGACCGATAGCTGCAGCTTGGAAACAGAGGGGCGCGGGCGCAGGGATTGTACGTGGATTTGGGCGCTTCGGCGATTCGATCAGGGCATTTGATGCGCCAGGCTTATGACCAATAGCCAATAGGAAAAGAGTGCGACGAACGCGGTTGCGGACAATAATGCCTTGGGGCTCTAGTACTACCCTATTGCCATGCGCCGCCAGTCCTTCAGCCTGCCAAACAAGATCGCGTATCTAGGTGCCTGGGACAACTTGTTTGGCGCTCAAGTGGTTGTCTTTTGTAAAAGGTAGAAAGCTTGGGCGCGGCAATGCTGTTCCGTCAAAGGCGGACGAAAAGCTGCTCTTCAGTTGCTAAAAATAGTCGCGGAATTGAGGGGAAACAGCCAAGCTATTGTTTTTGTTGGTGCGGTCGAGAAGACTCGAACTTCCACGGGAGTTACCCCACAGCGACCTCAACGCTGCGCGTCTACCAATTCCGCCACGACCGCACTGCCAATGACTTGGTAGCGCGGCGTATAGACCCTTGGAACCCGGATGTGAAGAGGCAAAAGCGCGTTGGTTTAAATTCAGTACCGGCATTCATATGTGTATCAGCCAACCACCCTGTAGGAGCCCCCGATGACCACCCCGGATACCCGCCCCGTTGTTCAGATTGATGTTGTCTCTGATGTTGTATGTCCTTGGTGTATCGTCGGCTTCAAGCAGCTTGATCAGGCGCTGCAGCAGCAAAACGTACTCGCGCGGCTCAGGTGGCATCCGTTCGAACTGAACCCGCAGATGTCAGCCGAAGGGCAGAACCTGCGCGAACACATCATGGAGAAATACGGCAGCACCGCCGAACAAAGCGCACAGGCGCGCGAGAGGCTGACCTCGATTGGGGCAGAGCTTGGCTTTGCTTTCAATTTCACCGACGACAGCCGCATGGTGAATACGTTCCAGGCGCATCAGTTGTTGGACTGGGCCGAGGGGCAGGGGCGGCAGCATCCCCTGAAGCTTGCGCTTTTCGAAGCATATTTCACGGATCAAAAGGATGTTTCTGACATCGATGTACTGGCAGACGCGGCTGAGGCGGCCGGGTTGGACCCGCAAGCCGCGCGGGCGGCTTTGGCATCCGGGGATCATCAGGCCTCGGTGCGGGAGAAACAGCAATTCTGGACCAGTCGCGGCATTTCCGGCGTGCCTTCGATGGTGTTCGCCGGGAAATACCTGACTACAGGGGCGCAAGGGGTCGAGACATACGCCAATGTCCTCAAGCAATGTCTGGAAGAGGCCGCGTGACCTCTTTCCCCCAACCAACCGGCGCGGTATGAGGCAAGCATGGAATGGAAGATCTCAGACGGGCTGACCGACTACCAGGAGGCCGTCGCCTTTATGGAGGCGCGCGTGGCGGCTATTGCGGCAGGCGAGGCTGACGAATGCGTCTGGCTGCTGGAACACCCACCCCTTTACACGGCGGGTACGTCTGCGCGACTCGAGGATCTAACCGACCCTGACCGGTTCCCTGTCTATGAAAGCAAGCGTGGCGGGGAATACACCTATCACGGCCCCGGCCAGCGCGTCGCCTATGTCATGCTCGACCTGAACAAGCGAGGCCGTGATGTGCGCCTGTTTGTAAAGCAGCTCGAGATCTGGGTGATCGCCGCATTGGACGAGTTCAACGTCAAAGGCGAGATTCGCGACGGACGTGTTGGCGTGTGGGTGCAGCGGGACGACAAGCCACTGACGATCACTGGACAACCCGCGGAAGACAAGATCGCCGCTATTGGTCTGCGCCTGCGAAAATGGGTCAGCTTTCACGGCATCTCGATCAATGTTGAGCCTGAGCTGGACCATTTCTCGGGCATTGTGCCCTGCGGCATTCGGGAACACGGCGTGACATCGCTGGTTGACTTGGGGTTGCCGGTGACCATGGCAGATGTGGATACTGCCCTGCAAAAGACCTTTGCGGAAGTCTTCGAACAAGCCGACGCCTAGGGCTCCAGCACTATCTCTTGCCGTAGTTTCGCAGTGGTTTTGTCGAAGATCAGGATGCGGTTGTCGTCAGTGACGACGCCATACCAGTTGTTCCCGATCGTTACCGCTTGTGCTTTGGCTCCATCCGGCAGTTCGATCTGATCGGGCAGGGTTGGGGTCCGGTCCGATAGCCGGATGACAATCAGTGCGAATGTCACTAGAACCCCGCCAATCATCACCGCGGTCAGCAACATGACCATGCGCCGAAGCAGCCTCAGCTGTGGCGTTTCCTGCGGTTCTTCTTGAGGTTCGGAAGGGACAGTCATGGGCACCCGACAGGTTGAGTTTCAGATCGCGGCCGCTCCGCCGCCTCGCCTTGATAAGGCGCTTTCGCGGGATGTTCCAGCCGAGGAAAACCTGTCACGCACCCGTCTGGCGCGTTTGATCGAGGAAGGTTCGGTTCTGGTCGAGGGCGCTGAGGTGCGCGATCCGAAGGCCAAGGTGGCGGAAGGAGCCATGGTGGTCATCACGGTTGCTGAGGCCGAAGACAGCCATATCGGCCCCGAGGATATCCCGCTGGATGTGGTCTTCGAGGATGACGAGCTGATTGTGGTGAACAAACCCGCCGGGATGGTCGTGCATCCTGCGCCAGGTTCGCCGAGTGGAACGCTCGTGAATGCGCTGCTTTATCATTGCGGGGCAGACTTGTCCGGGGTTGGCGGGGTCAAACGACCCGGCATTGTCCACCGGATCGACAAGGAAACCAGCGGGCTACTTGTGGTCGCCAAATCGGATGCAGCTCACCACGGGCTTGCGGCGCAATTCGAGGCGCATAGTGTTGAACGCTACTACCGAGCGGTTTGCTACGGGGTGCCCGATGCCAATGACCCGCGCTTGCGGGGTGTCAAAGGTGTCAGTTTCGAGCCCGGCAACATCATGCGGGTGACCACTCAGCTTGCCCGACACAAGACCGACCGTCAGAAACAGGCGGTTCTGTTTCACGGAGGGCGGCACGCGGTGACGCGGGCGCGTGTGGTTGAAACATTTGGTGCGCCGGCTGGGCTGGCATTGATCGAATGCTGGCTGGAAACAGGGCGCACCCATCAGATTCGCGTGCACATGGCCCATGCAGGTCATGGTCTGGTCGGCGATCCGGTCTATGGCGGCAAACGCAAATTGGCGGCCAAAGCGTTCAGTGCGGCAACCGCCGAGGCCGTCCGGGCTTTTCCGCGTCAGGCGTTGCATGCCGCCGTTTTGGGCTTTGAACATCCGGTAACCGGCGAAAACCTTCGATTTGAAGCGGATCTACCGCAGGATATGCAGGACCTGATTGAAACGCTGCGCACCCCTCTGTCATAATACGCAAACTCCTGTGAGTAAGAGTTTCTTAGCTTTCCTTTACCCAAGCTTAATTTCAAACTGTTAACGGTACCTCTTGAAAGGGATGGGTTCCTTACCCATATCGTATGTTAAAGAGCTAAACATTTGTCGGAGGGACATCAAAATGGCAAATTACGCAAATCTCCCCGCGCCGACGCCTGAGGGCGGCCTGAACCGCTATATGCAGGAAATTCGCAAGTTTCCCCTGCTGGAGCCGGAAGAAGAATACATGCTGGCCAAGCGCTGGGTCGAAGAGCAGGACACCGAGTCCGCTCATAAAATGGTCACATCGCATCTGCGTCTGGCGGCCAAGATTGCCATGGGCTATCGCGGCTACGGTTTGCCGCAGGCCGAGGTTATTTCCGAGGCCAATGTGGGCCTGATGCAGGCGGTCAAACGGTTCGACCCGGAAAAGGGCTTCCGTCTGGCGACCTATGCAATGTGGTGGATTCGCGCCTCGATCCAGGAATACATCCTGCGGTCCTGGTCGCTGGTGAAGCTGGGCACGACCTCGGCGCAGAAAAAGCTGTTCTTCAACCTGCGCAAGGCCAAGGCGCGTATCGGTGCGTTGGAAGAGGGCGACCTGCGTCCTGAGAACGTCACTCAGATCGCCAATGATCTTGGCGTGACCGAGGAAGAGGTCATCAGCATGAACCGCCGCATGTCGGGCGGCGATGCCTCGCTGAACGCGACCGTCGGGTCCGAGGGTGAAGGCACCATGCAGTGGCAGGACTGGCTTGAGGACGAAGATGCCGATCAGGCGGGTGACTACGAAGCTCGTGATGAACTGGACGCTCGGCGTGAGTTGCTGGCCGCTGCGCTTGAGGTGCTGAATGACCGCGAGAAGGACATCCTGACGCAGCGTCGCTTGATGGATCAGCCGGTGACTTTGGAAGAGCTCAGCACGCAATACAATGTGAGCCGCGAGCGTATCCGTCAGATTGAGGTTCGCGCTTTTGAGAAACTTCAAAAGAAAATGCGCGATCTGGCCCGCGAGAAGGGTATGTTAACTACCCGCTAGATCCAAGGATCGCACAGCCCGCAGATGTCTGCGGGCTGTTTTTTTATAATGATGAAAATCAAAGTGCTGCGCCGGATACCTCATCCTCTTTGCATCGTTTGTTGACACTTGCCCCGCCTCGGTCTTGAGTCAGCGGCACATCTAAATGGCCTGATCAGGGAGAGAACGATGCAGAAACCGGTTCAATTTGGTGTTCTGGGGGCCGCCAAATTTGCGCGGCAATATATGGCTCCGGCGATCCATGCGGCAGACGGGGCACGTTTGGCGGGGCTTGCGACTTCGAACGCGGTCAAGGCCGAGCCATTTCAGGCCTTCTGCCCCGATCTGACCGTCTATAACAGCTACGACGCGCTTCTGGATGATCCCGAGATCGAGGCCGTCTATATCCCTCTGCCAAATCACATGCATGTCGAATGGAGCCTGAGGGCGCTGGACGCGGGCAAACATGTGCTGTGTGAAAAGCCGATGACGATGCAGGCGGCTGAGTTCGATGCGTTGACCGAAAAGCGCGATCAGACAGGTTTGCTGGCGGCTGAGGCCTATATGATCGTGCATCACCCTCAGTGGCAGTTCGTGCAGAAACTGATCGCTGATGGTGCCATTGGCAAGCTGGTCCATGTGACCGGCGCGTTCAGTTTCGACAATCGAGAAGAAGTGACCAACATTCGTAATCGTGCAGAGACCGGCGGGGGCGGGCTGCGGGATATCGGGGTGTACGTTATCGGCGGCGCGCGGTTTGCCACAGGCCAGGAGCCCTCCGCGGTTCAGTCCGCGATCCGCTGGCAGGACGGCATCGACACGTTCACCGAAATTCGCGCGCAATTCCCGGGTTTTACCTATTCGGCCTATGTCTCGATCCGGATGCACCCGTATCAAGAGATGGTGTTTCACGGCGAAGGCGGTGTCATCCGCCTGACCGCGCCGTTCAACGCGCGCGTGTTCGGCGAGGCGCGGGTCGAGTTGCATCGACCGGGGCTCGAGGTTCAGGTGACCCGGTTCCCCGGTGACGATCACTACAAACTGCAGGTCGAGGCCTTCTGCCGCTCGGTCCGCGACGGGGCGGCCTATCCTTGTCCGCTGGAATTCTCGCGCGGGACGCAAGAGATGATTGATCGCGTGTTCGCGGATGCCGTTCCTCTCTGACTTGCCAGTCATCGCCCGGCGCGCGTATCCTGTGCTTCATCCATAAAAGGAGAGGTGTCATGGCCGGAGGTTGGGCCCGCGATGGTGCGGTCAGCGAACAGATCGAGGCGTCGATTTCCGACGAACTGGCCCGCATGCAGGCGCAAAAGCGCCCCGTAGGCGAAAGCCTGACCCATTGCGCGGAATGCGAGGAACCCATTCCCAAAAAGCGCCGCCAAGCGCTGCCCGGCGTCAAGCTGTGTCTGGACTGTCAGCAGGACAGGGACGGGACGTATCAACAGCGGGCAGGCATTAACCGGCGCGGATCAAAAGACAGCCAGTTGAAGTAGGGCAATTCGATCGCCTCATTTGCAGGAAAAACCACTTTCCCTAATCAGGATTTTGAGGGCGGCTATGTAGAACCGGTTTCAACAGCCATTGCTCAGTTCGTTGATCTCTATTCGAAACGCTTTGACCGGAGAAGAAAAGTACCTCGTTTCAAAAAACAAGAGAGAATCTTGAAGTCTTTGCCTGCAAGAAAATTCAGAACTTCTGGAACAGTGTTCTGTTTCCCTCGTTCAGGGCCAGCATCGACTGCTACGTACTCCACCGAATTCAGTGTGTTTTCTGCGCCACGCAGCACCTCGGGTTCCATTCCTTCTGCTTCTATTTTGAAGAGCTTTATTGCCTCAGGCGCGACGCTCTCCTTGAAAAAAGCGTCGAGCGTTGCTTTTCGTACGGATATAATGCCGTCGTACTTCTCCGGTTTGAACAGACTGGAATCCGCAGTGTCGGTCTTTAGGAAAAAGTCCGCAGTGCCTTCAGTATCACTTAGCGCCACATCGTGGCAGTTGCCCGCAACGTTTTTGCGAAGTGCAGAAAATGCCAGAGGATCAGGCTCAAAGCCGTAGTAAATACCGCGTCTTGCCTCACACCATATACCGATCTCACCGATATTGGCCCCGACATCAACGACGACATCGCCTGCAGAAACGAGATTTCCTGAAAGCCCATAGTCACGCAGAAGTTGCCGTCTGCGGCGAATTGTTCCGCGCCTGTACAAGGCCAGGCGTGCCTTGTCAGAAACATAGATCTTCTTTCCACCGGCTTTGTCCTGCGCGTAGTACAGTTCGCTCTGCTCGTCGAAACCGTACGCAATCTTGTTGGTTGCTTCCGGGACTGTCGAGTTGTCGGTGCTCTGTTTCATTGGTATGTTTTCTGTTCTTTCTTTTTGGGCGGTCAAAGTCAAAAGGTTCTCCGCTACGGGCGGTCCGACCTTTTGATACGGCGGCTTTTTTTTGCCGCCACGCGGCCACTCATGGAAGTCTGTTTTCTTTATGCTTTCGGAAACAACGTTCCGTTGCTCATTTTGGAGCTTGGACAAAGCTACGGGCAAAGACAACTGGTCTCGCCGTGAATATCGAAGGATATGAGAAAACCAGGTCTCCATCGCCTCAATGCATCCCGGTTCGTTGTGACGACGCGCTAACATCCCACCCCAAACGGGTTTTTCAAGCATAGTTTCTGGGTAGTAACTCTCGTAAAAATCTCTGTGTTCGTCCAATACAGCCTTGTGCTCATAGCCGGCTTTTTCAACAGCTTGAAACTCTTCGAGAATTGTATTTCGGTATGAATGGAAAAGGCCACCGAAGACGACGTTTTCATTCGGAATTAGCTTTTCCCAAATATTCCAAGGGTTTGTTGTTAAAAACACGGTGCTGTCGATATAGAGGGACGCCGAATGGTCCGCCAACCAACGATGCGGTCGGACTTTCTGTTCACGCGAGCTTCGGAACGCATCCGCTTCTAAAAAGGGGGGAACGGATATGCACGTCCAACCATTGGTTTTCTTTATATCTTGGTCAGTAAAGCAAATGTAGTCTACTTGATCGGCTGCTGTGATTTCGGGAAGCGGGTACACCCACCCAATAACGTTTGTATAGACTACCAGTCGGTCTTTATTCATTTGCGTCAGCTTGCAGTTTTACTAAGTTTAGCTTTTACCTTTTTGCAACCAAGGCAACAAATTGAGTACAGCCGAGGCTAACAGGAGTCAAAATTTCGTTTCTTCCAGAACTGCTTTCAGCAAGCTTCTTGAGCTGTATTTGAATCTTGCTCGAGAGGGTGCCCAAAACGCGGACATCCTCGCTGTATTTACCAAAAATCTGGGGGTAGGTCGCCTTCAGCCCTCCATCGCTTCCAGTTCGTCAATGAAGCCCGAGATCATCGACAGGCCTTTATCCCAGAACTTGGGGTCGCTGGCATCTAGGCCAAACGGGGCGAGCAGGTCTTTGTGGTGTTTCGATCCACCGGCGCGCAGCATCTCGAAATACTTGTCCTCGAACCCCTCAGCGCCGTTTTCGTAGACCGAATAAAGCGCGTTCACGAGGCCGTCTCCGAACGCATAGGCGTAGACGTAGAAGGGGGAATGCACGAAATGGGGGATATAGGCCCAGAACGTTTCATACCCTTCCATGAATTCGAATGACGGCCCGAGGCTTTCCGCCTGAACGCTCATCCACAGGGCGTTGATGTCGTCCGGGGTCAGTTCGCCCTCGCGGCGGGCGGCGTGCAGCTTGCATTCGAAATCGTAGAAGGCGATCTGGCGGACGACCGTGTTGATCATGTCCTCGACCTTACCAGCCAAAAGCACCTTGCGCTGTTCCTTGGTTTCGGCCTTGTCCAGCATTTTGCGGAAAGTCAGCATTTCACCAAACACGCTAGCGGTCTCGGCCAGTGTCAGCGGGGTCGAGGACAGCATCTCGCCCTGATCTGCCGCCAGTACCTGATGGACACCGTGGCCAAGTTCGTGTGCGAGGGTCATCACGTCGCGCGGTTTACCCAGATAGTTGAGCATCACGTAAGGATGGACATCGGTCACGGTTGGATGTGCGAAGGCGCCGGGCGCTTTACCCGGCTTCACTGCCGCGTCGATCCAACCTTTCGAGAAGAAGGGCGAGGCGATCTCACCCATGCGCGGATCAAAGGCGTTATAGGCATCCATCACCGTCTTTTCGGCCTCGTCCCAGCCCACGATTCTTGTGTCTTCCATGGGCAGCGGAGCGTTGCGGTCCCAGACTTGCATTACGTCCAGACCCAACCATTTGCGTTTGAGCTCGTAGTAACGGTGGCTCAGCTTGGGATATGCGGCGACGACAGCCTCACGCAGGGCCTCGACCACTTCGGGCTCGACGTCGTTCGACAGATGACGACCGGTTTGAGCGGTTGGCATGTTGCGCCAACGGTCGACGATTTCCTTTTCCTTGGCCTGCGTGTTGTGAACACGGGCGAAGGTTTTGATGTTCTCCTGAAACACCGAGGCCAACTCGCGCGAGGCCGCCTCGCGTTTGCTACGGTCCTGTTCTGTCAGCAGGTTCAGGGTGCCTTCGATGTTCAGCTCTTCGCCGTCGACGGTGAAGGTCAGACCCGCGATGGTTTCGTCAAACAGACGCTCCCACGCGTCACCGACAACGCCTAGGTCGTGGAGGAATTTCTCCAGCTCGTCAGACAGTTGGTAGGGTTTCATCGCGCGGATGCGGCGGAAGACTGGCTCATAACGTGCAAGATCAGCATTGGCCGCGAAATGGGCCTGCAGAACGTCGTCTTCGATGCGGTTGATCTCGAGCGTGAAGAACACCAGAGGGGTGGTGAAGACGGTGATTTTTTCCTGCATGTCCGACAGGAACTTGGCGCGATCGGCATCGGTCGTCAGTTGGTAGTAGCGCAGACCGGCGAAGGACATGATTCGACCGGCGATGGCGTTGATCTTTTCGTTGCGATGCACACAGGTCAGCAGGCCTGCAGCGTCCAGATCGGCCAGTTTACCTTCGTAGTCCGAGGCGAATGAGGCGCATTCGCCTTCAAGCCAGTC
This sequence comes from Ruegeria sp. B10, assembly GCF_056539825.1. NCBI lineage: Bacteria > Pseudomonadati > Pseudomonadota > Alphaproteobacteria > Rhodobacterales > Roseobacteraceae > Ruegeria > Ruegeria sp. B10. Next base: position 155,325 of record NZ_JBQFVP010000002.1, on the reverse strand, counting down.
CAGATCCCGCGCCAGCTCGGCCGCTTCTTCCGAGGCATAGAGGTCTGTCAGGTCCCATTCGGGCAGGTTGCCAAGGTTATCGGAACCGCCGACTGCATTTGCATCACGGACGGGAAAGGGCAGGTCGCGCATGGAACACCTCTGAATAGCATTGTTGCCAAACATCTAGGGCTGGCGCGCCCGGATCACAAGCCGCCAGTCAAGATCAGTGCCGTGCGGACGTCCTAGGGGCGATTTGCCAGGAAATGCGCTGTCAGCTCGTCCAGTACCGGGTTGCGAACCTCGGGGGCCTCCATCAGCACCTCATGCTCACCATCGGGGATCTCGACCAAGCGACCATTGGGCCAGTTCGCCATCCGAGCCCGGATCGCCTTGCGGTCCACGATCTGTTCGTGGCTGCCCAGATAGGTCAGGCACGCGACGTCCGGCGCCGGTTGCTCCATCAGCCATTCACATTCGCTGAGCGCCTCACGCAACCACTGGTTGGACGGGGCACCAAGCGCCAGTTCGGGGTGCGCCTTCAGTTGATCTTGCATCATCTTGAACATGTCCGGGTCGCGCGTCAGCGAGTTGCCCTCGAACGGCTCCGCCAGGACATAGCTGGTCAAAGAAGTGGTCGGCGGGGTGCGTTCCCCCAATCCCAGCGCCGTGCCCCAATAGGCGGTCAGACGGCTGAGGGGTTTCATGAGCGGGACAAAGAAAATGCCCCACATCGGCCCGGTAAACGCACAGGCTGCAAAGCAATCGTTCTGGATGACCGCGCGCAAGCCGATGGCGCCCCCCATCGAATGCCCGATCACGTACCACGGGCGCGGCAGGTCCAGTGTCTCAGCCAGTTCCAGCACCACGGCGACGTCATGTTGATAATCGGTGAATTTATCGACATGCCCGATGCGGGGTTCGTCCAGCATGCGGTCGGCCAAACCCTGTCCGCGCCAGTCGACGGCGAGGGCGGCAAATCCGCGATTCAGGAATTCCCCTGCGGTGCTCGCGTATTTCTCGATATACTCGGTGCGGCCCGGAAACAGGAAGACCGTGCCGTTCTTTGCATCCTCGGGCAGCCAATGCCCGACACGGATGCGTTTGCCGTCGGCGGTGTGGAGCCAATGGGCTGTACCACCGGCAGGGTCGCCGGCCACGTCATCATAAAAGGGGGCCGGCGAGTACTCCATCAGGCCAGAACCGATGCAAGCTTCATGGCGATTCCCATGTCACCGTCGACGCTGAGCTTGCCGGACATGAACGCGCCGGTCGGGTTCAGATCGCCGCTGAGGATCTGTTCGAACGTGTCCGCATCCGCACTGAGTGTCACATCTGCTTCGTCATCACTGACGCGGGCACCGTCTCCGTCCAGAACAATTGCGCCCAGATCGGCGATTGCAAACTTAGCGGACGCATCAAAGCCACCACCGGCCAGCTTTTCGTTCAGCGCGGCCGCAGCCTTTTCAAGAATCTCGCTCATGCTTTTCCTCATATTGTTTATGCGCCGAGAATGGACATCCTCGGTCGCAACGCTACACTGACCATTGTTATGGGTATTGCAATCACCAATCTCAAAGGTACCGTTGCGGCACTTGCCGTTCTAGTCATGTTTTCCACCAGTGGTGGAGCGCAACAAGCGGATTCCCGCGACGAAGAAGCGCTGTTGAGGCAACTGGCGCAGGCAACGCCAGAGCAAGCCATCGGTTTGGATCGTCAGTTGCAGGCGCTCTGGTCGCAATCGGGTTCAGCCTCGGCTGATCTGTTGCTTGAGCGGGGGCGCGAAGCGCTGGATGACGGCGATATCGAGGCCGCGATCGAACATCTCACCGCGTTGACCGACCACGCGCCCGAATTTGCCGAAGGCTGGCACGCGCGGGCCTCGGCCTTTTTCGGCATCGACCGGTTTGGAATGGCAGCCGCCGATCTGGAACACGCGCTGACCCTCAACCCAAACAACTATCAGGCTATTTACGGTCTGGGGTTGATCTTCGAGGTCGTCGGAAAACCCGATCAGGCGCTTGAGGCTTATTCCCGCGCGTTGGCTATACATCCCCATCATGAAGAAGTAACCAATGCCGTGAATCGGCTGAAGCCTCAGGTTGAAGGCAAGGCGCTGTAAGTCGGAAGGCGCAGGGGGCAAAGGTGAGCGGGTCATCCCGAGTAGTGGCCGTACTTGGCCCAACGAACACAGGTAAAACTCATTACGCGATCGAACGCATGCTGGGGTATCGGACTGGTGTTATCGGCCTGCCTCTGCGTCTGCTCGCGCGGGAGGTCTACGACAAGATCGTCGCCATTCGCGGCCCCTCGGTCGTGGCGCTGGTGACCGGCGAGGAGCGGATCGTACCGCCGCGCACGCAGTACTGGGTCTGCACGGTCGAAGCGATGCCCGAAGGCATGGGCGCCGATTTCGTCGCGATTGATGAAATTCAGCTCTGCGTGGATCCCGAGCGTGGCCACGTCTTCACCGACCGGTTGCTGCGGTCGCGGGGAACGAGCGAGACGCTGTTCATGGGGTCCGACACCATGCGCGGCCCGATTGCGGCACTTGTGCCCGAAGCGCAGTTTGTCCGCCGCGAGAGGATGTCTCAGCTGGTGTATTCGGGGTCGAAAAAGATCAGCCGAATGCCCCCGCGCAGCGCTATCGTCGGGTTCTCGGTCGAAAACGTCTATGCCATCGCAGAACTGCTGCGGCGTCAAAAGGGTGGGGCTGCTGTGGTGATGGGCGCGCTCAGCCCGCGCACGCGGAACGCGCAGGTCGACCTGTATCAAAATGGTGAGGTCGACTATCTGGTGGCCACCGATGCCATCGGGATGGGCTTGAACCTGGATGTGAACCACGTGGCGTTTTCGTCCCTGACCAAATTCGACGGTCGCCGGATGCGCCCCTTGGCCCCGAATGAGTTGGCCCAAATCGCGGGCCGGGCAGGCCGGGGTATGTCGGATGGCACGTTCGGCGTGACTGGCGAGGCCCCGCCATTGGACGAAGGTGTCGCGCAGGCGATCATGGACAGCCGCTTTACGCCGATGAAAAAGCTGAACTGGCGGAATGCCGCCCTTCGCTTCGGCTCGGTCGACGCGCTGATCACATCGCTTGAGGTCAGTCCCAATGACGAACATCTGACCAAGGCCCGCCCGGCGGATGACCTGAACGTGCTGAAATCGCTGTCGCAAGTGACCGAGGTCGCAGCCCGCGCCAGCGATGGCCCGTCGATCCGTTTGCTATGGGATGTGTGCCGAATTCCCGATTTTCGGGGCATTAGCCATTCGGAACATGCCAACCTGCTCGAGGTGATCTACGGCCATCTACACGAACGCGGCGCGATCCCGGACGACTTCATGGCGCGGCAAATCCGCCGGATCGATCGCACGGACGGAGATATTGATGCGCTGTCCAAAAGGTTGGCTTATATTCGCACCTGGACATATGTTGCGCAACGAAACGGCTGGGTCCGTGACGAATCGCATTGGCGTGAGGAAACGCGCACTGTAGAAGACAGGTTGTCGGATGCTCTGCATGATCGTCTGACGCAAAGATTTGTGGACCGGCGCACCTCGGTGTTGTTGCGCCGGCTCAAACAGAAGGAGGCCCTTTTGGCCGAAGTAAATGACAAGGGTGAAGTGACCGTCGAAGGCGAATTCGTCGGTCGTCTGGAAGGGTTCCGGTTTACACCGGACAAAAGCGCGCAAGGGGCTGAGGCGAAAGCGCTCAAGTCGGCCTCGCTGCAAGCACTCGCGCCGCAATTCCATCTGCGTGCCGATCGCTTCTACAATGCACCCGATACCGAAATTGATTTCACGGATCAGGGCGGCCTGATGTGGGGCGAATACGCTGTCGGCAAACTGGTTGCCGGGGCCGAGCCTCTCAAGCCGATGGTCGAGGTTTTTGTGGATGAGGCCGCGGGGCCGGACGTCGAACAGAAGGTGCAGCGCCGTCTGCAGCACTTCATCGACCGCAAAGTGGCCGCACTTTTCGAACCGCTGCTTAACCTGTCTCGAGACGAGGAACTGTCCGGTCTGGCGAAAGGCTTTGCCTTCCGCATGGTCGAGGCGCTGGGCGTGCTGCCCCGCGCGCAGGTCGCGCAAGAGGTCAAGGATCTGGATCAGGATGCCCGTGGCGCGCTGCGCAAGCACGGCATCCGTTTTGGTCAGTTCACCATCTTCATGCCCCTGCTGCTGAAACCTGCGCCCACTCGCCTGCGCCTGGTTCTCTGGGCACTGTCCAGTGGTCTGCAGGAATTCCCCGAAGCACCGCCTCCGGGTCTGGTCACCGTGCCGGTCGCCAAGGATGCGCCGCAGGGTTATGACACAATGTGTGGCTACCGCGATGCGGGCGAGCGCTCGATCCGGATCGACATGCTGGAACGTCTGGCCGATATGCTGCGCTCTGAGGACAGCCGGGGCGGCTTTGAAGCCAAACCCGACATGCTCTCGATCACAGGCATGACGCTGGATCAGTTCGCAGACCTGATGCAGGGTCTGGGCTACAAGGCCGAACGTAGCGAGCGTGAAAAGGTCAAGGCCGTACCTGCCGAGGTACCTGCGACTGAAGCGGCAGAACAACCCGCCGCCGAAGAAACCCCTGTAGCTGAGGCTCCGACCGATGAGGTCGCCGAACCCGCCGAGGCGCCAGCCGAGGCCACCGAAAGCACCGAGGCGGCAGTCGAGGCTCCGGCCGCGGAACCCGCAAGTGACGAACCCGAGGTCGAGGTGTTCTACAACTTCACATGGGGCCGGCAGCGCCAGCAAAATCGCGGCCCGCGCCGCGAACAGGGGCAGGGCAAGGGCAAGCCGCGTGGGAAACCTCAGGACGGTCGCAAGCCGCAAGGCAAGAAGGGCGGCAAACCGCAGGGCGCAAAATCCTTCTCGTCCCGGCCTCCGAAGAAGGAAAAGGCGATTGATCCCGACAACCCGTTTGCAGCAGCGCTGATGGGTTTGAAGGGCGGCAACTGATCCGTCATGGATCAGACCAAGCTGCGGATCGACAAATGGCTCTGGCAGGCGCGGTTCTTCAAGACACGTAGCCTGTCGGCCAAACAGGTCAGCGGCGGCCATGTCAGGCTGAACGGCAACCGCGTTCTGAAACCCGCCCAAGCGGTGGTTCCCGGCGACGTTCTGACATTTCCACAGGGCAAAATCATCCGGGTCGTTCGCGTCGAAAAACTCGGCGACCGCCGCGGTCCGGCCCCCGAAGCGCAAACATTGTACTTCGATATGACGGAAAAGAAGGACATACCGCCCAAAAACCCGTCATATGAGGGAAAAGGTCGTCCAACCAAGAAAGATCGGCGCGCGCTTGATCTTTCTCGTACGCCAAACGGCCCCACATCTTGAAGCCAAACCCGGACTGAACTAGCTAGACGCCAAACCTGAATGGGATTCTAAACATGACCTACGTCGTTACCGAAAACTGCATCGGCTGCAAATACACCGACTGTGTGGAAGTGTGCCCTGTGGACTGTTTCTACGAAGGTGAGAATACGCTGGTCATCCACCCCGACGAATGCATCGACTGCGGCGTCTGTGAACCAGAATGCCCGGCTGATGCAATCCGTCCCGACACCGAACCAGGCATGGAAACCTGGGTCGAGTTCAACCGCAAATACTCTGAAATGTGGCCGGTCATCGTGACCAAAAAAGACCCGTTGCCAGAGGCGGAGGAGCGCGATGGCGAGGAAGGCAAGATGGAGAAGTATTTCTCCGAAGCTCCGGGTGAAGGCGGGTAAGTGATTCGCACCCCATTTGGATGGCAAAGAAAAGCGGTCTTCAAAGACTAATCCCTTGATTGCAGGCCGTTTATAAAAAAATTCCCCTAGGGAAACTTTTGAGTGTCTCATTTTTGTGATATACTCTGTCCCTACATGATGACTGAGATTGGGATGTACTCCGTAAGTATGCTCGCTTTGGAGTTCTGAATTTGCGACAAACAGACCGCCTGCCGGGGCCACAATAGGCACCGAGCGTGGGTTTTTTGTTGTTCGCATCCCGGTCCAAAACCAAGGAATGAATTGAATGTCGAAGTCGAAAAAGCTTGAGTTCCGCCCGAACGACTATGTTGTCTACCCCGCCCATGGTGTGGGTCAGATCATTTCGATCGAAGAGCAGGACGTCGCTGGATTTTCGCTCGAATTGTTCGTCATCTCTTTTGAGAAAGACAAGATGACCCTTCGCGTGCCGACAAACAAAGTGACCGAATCCGGTCTGCGTTCGCTCAGCTCGCCGGATGTGATCAGCCAGGCGATGAAGACGCTGAAGGGTAAGGCCAAGGTCAAACGGGCCATGTGGTCGCGCCGCGCGCAGGAATACGAACAGAAGATCAACTCGGGCGATCTGATCTCGATCGCCGAAGTGGTTCGCGACCTGCACCGCACCGATGATCAGCGCGAACAAAGCTATTCTGAGCGTCAGCTCTATGAAGCCGCGCTGGAGCGTCTGACCCGCGAAGTCGCCGCCGTGTCCGGAGACGGAGAGATTTCTGCCGCCAAGCAGGTGGATGATGTCCTGACTTCGCGCGCCGCCGCCTAAGTCTACGACGATTGAAACAGCAAGGCCGCTCCGGCATCGGGGCGGCCTTTTTCGTTGCTTGGTGGATTGGTGAAAACCGGTTAGTTTTTCTGTAGATGCAAGCAGATACCGGGTCGGCATGAAGAAGACGGTCAAGTTCCTATATATCGGCAAGGCCCCGATTTCGGTCTGGTTCCGCTATGGGTTGATCTTGTTCGATGTGGTCACGATCATCTTCTTTGTTGCCACTGCGCATTTTCCGCATGGCCCATGGGTGACTGGTATCAGTTGGGTGGTTGGCTTTATTATCCTGCTGGATTTTTCGGCCAGAATGTGGATCACCAAAGACCGCTGGAAGCTTTTGCGCAAGATTTACACTCTGGCAGATATCGTGGTGATCGTGTCGCTGATCCTTGACCCGTTTCTGACGGGCAATCTCGCGTTTCTACGTATCCTGCGCGCTCTACGTCTGATCCACTCATACCATCTGCTCTGGGACTTGCGGCGCGACAGTACCTTTTTCCGCACGCACGAAGATGCGGTCATCGCAGCCATCAATCTGCTGGTCTTTGTGTTTGCAACTTCAACAGCGGTTCTTGTCTTTTTCATCCCTGAAGATGCTAAGAACCCCTATATAGACGCGCTGTATTTCACCATGGCGACCCTGACGACGACGGGATTTGGTGACATCACCCTGTCGACGCCTTGGGGCAAGCTGTTCTCGGTGTTTATCATGGTGGTCGGAGTTGCTCTGTTCGTGCGCCTGGCACAGGCGATTTTCATGCCGCAGAAAGTGCGCCACAAATGCCCCAGCTGTGGTTTGTTCCGGCATGATCCGGACGCGGTGCATTGCAAGCATTGCGGCTGCACCCTGCGGATTGAGACGGGTGGGGTGTCTTAAAGCTGAGCCGCTATTGCTACCAGAAAAGTGATTTCGGTCAATTGCTGAGAAGCGCCGAGGATATCTCCGGTCTGGCCGCCTATCTTGGCCTTTGCCATGAGGGCCAGCACACCCACAACGAGTGCGGCGCATAGGGCGGGCAAAATGACCTGCCCACCGAGCAGCAAAACTCCCGTCAAACCCGCCAGAGCGAGCGAAACCGCGACTGGGCCCACGGACGGGGCGCCGACAGAATGGCTGAGACCGGATTTACGCGCATTGGGCAATGCAGCCATCAGCAAGGGCATGAACGCGCGTGACACCACACAAGCGGCAATGATCGCTAGAAACGCACCGGCAGACAAAAGGGCCGCGACTGCTGCAACTCGCATCAGCTGCGAACCAATCAGGGACAGCACGCCATATGTGCCGATGTGGCTGTCCTTCATGATCTCCAACCGGCGTTCTGGCGTGAACCCGCCCCATAGGCCATCAAACGTATCGGCCAACCCGTCCTCATGCATTGCGCCGGTTGTCATGGTCAGGGTCGCCACGAGCAAAACGGCGCACACGAAAGGCGGAACCGACAACGTCAGCGCCAGCCACCCAATGACGCAGGCCAATGTACCAATCACCAGGCCGACCACCGGAAAGGCCCAAACCGCCTGCGCTTGCCGGGCAAAGACCCTCTCGGGCAAACGGGGCAGGGGCAGGCGCGTCAACAGGACCAGCGCCAGCGGGATATCCCATGCGGAAACCGGATTGGTGTCGTTTTTTTGCACTTCTGCGCCTTTCGAGGCCTTGTTGGATTCAGTGCTTCGGTTAAACACACAGGACCACTCTGATGCAATGAGGCTTTGATGCTGCCTGAACTGAATGATTTGAACACGTTCCGCGACGCGTTGACCAGCGCTCCGGGGCCGGACATAGCGGCGGCCGATGGCGCGGCTGAACGCAATGGTCAGTTGACCAAACCGCCGGGCGCGCTGGGGCGGCTTGAGGATCTGGCGATCTGGTATGCGGCGTGGCGTGGGGATGCGCGACCGCAGGTTGCGGCCCCTCAGGTCATTGTCTTTGCAAGTAACCACGGGGTCACGGCGCAGGGCGTTTCGGCCTTTCCGCCCGAAGTGACCGTGCAGATGGTTGTGAATTTTGAACATGGCGGCGCGGCGATCAACCAGTTGGCCAAGGCGGCGGGCGCAAAGATGGACGTCCACGCGCTTGATCTGGATCAGCCAACGGCAGATTTCACCCAAGGCCCCGCTATGAGTGAGGCCGAGTTGCTGAGCGCACTGCAAACCGGCTGGCAGGCAGTGGACCCGAAGTCCGACCTGCTGGTGGTCGGCGAGATGGGGATCGGCAACACCACCCCCGCCGCTGCGATTGCCTGCGCCCTGTTCGGAGGCGAGGCCGCCGATTGGACCGGTCGCGGTACAGGGGTCGACGATGCGGGCCTTGCAAACAAGACCCGCGTAGTGGCTGAAGGCGTGGCGCTGCATGGCAGTGAAGACGGGTTGGAGGTTCTGCGCTGCCTCGGCGGGCGCGAGATCGCGGCCATGGCCGGAGCGATGGCGGCGGCCCGCATGTTGCGCATTCCCGTCATTCTGGATGGCTTCATCTGTACCTCTGCCGCAGCCTGTCTGGCGCGCATCTCGCCCTCGGCCTTGGATCATACCATCGCGGGGCACCAAAGCGCAGAAGGCGCTCATGCAGCGATGCTGTCAAAACTGGGCAAGGAACCGCTGCTGAGCCTCGGCCTGCGTCTGGGTGAGGGATCCGGCGGTGCGCTTGCGATCAACATTCTCAAGAGCGCGGTTGCCTGCCACTCGGGCATGGCAACCTTTGCTGAGGCGGGCGTCGCGGACGGGTAACCCAAGCGCTTGACCGGGCAATTGCTTCGGTCAGGCAGAATCCTTTGCGTGCTGTTCCGCCAATTCCAGCAACGCGGTTTCCAGATCCTTCTCTAGCTTTTGCGCGCGTTCGATGTATTTCGTGTTCTCGGACGTGGGCATACCGGGAATCCAAAGCTCGGCCAAATCGCGTACGGACGTCCGGTCATGGTGATAGAAGGTCTGTTCGGCCTGTGCGGCCTCGTACTCGCTCAGCCCGATATTTTCGAGCACATAGCGGCCCGCGCGCAGAGAGCTGTCGAACATTTCGCGCACGATGTCATTGGCCCCGGCCTGATACAGTTCATACACATGTGTCCGATCATGCGCCCGTGCGATGATATGCAGATCGGGGCGCTGGCGACGGGCGTATCCGACCAAGCGGGTCACCGTCTTTCGATCATCCATCGCAGCGACAAGCACCGAGGCTTTCTCAAGCCCCGCAGCGCGCAATAGTTCCGGCCGGGTCGGGTCACCCAGAAAGCCTTTTACGCCAAAACGACGCATCAGCTGAATCGTCTCGATATCGTGGTCCAGAACAACGGTCTTGAAGCCGCTGGCCCGGACCAACCGATTGACGATCTGACCAAACCGACCGATCCCGGCGATGATCACGGGGCCTTTTTCGTCGATCTCATCGGGTTCCGGCGCGGCGTTCGTGTCGGTCATCTTGCGGGACAGAAGGTCGTAGATGATGAACAGAAGCGGGGTGATCAGCATGGTCAGCGCGATGATCATCAGCAACTTTTGCGACAGGTCCGGCGGGATGACATTCTGCTGCGTCGAAAACGCTAGAAGGACAAAGCCGAACTCACCCGCCTGGGCCAGTCCAAGGGTGAACAGCCAGTGATCCCGGCCCTTCAGTTTGAAGGCTTTGCCGACGAGATAAAGGATGATGCCTTTAACGAGGATGACCAGCAGGGCCAAGCCGATCAGGTCAAACGGGTCGTTGAAGAAATAGCCAACGTTGATCCCCGCTCCGACCGTAATGAAGAACAGCCCCAGAAACAGGCCCTTGAACGGCTCAAGGTCGCTTTCCATTTCGTGGCGGAATTCCGAGCTGGCCAAAACCACACCCGCCAGAAACGCACCCAGAGCCGGCGACAGGCCCACCAGTGTCATCAGGAACGAAATCCCGACCACGATCATCAGCGCCAGCGCGGTATACATCTCGCGCAGGCGGGTTGCGTGAATGAACCGAAACAGCGGCCGGGTCAGGTAGACGCCCGCCAGAATGACAAAGGCAATTGCGCCGATGGTGACCAGAGTGACAGCCCAGCCCGGCAGCCCTTCGACCAGAGACAGGCTATGATGCCCGGCGTCATGCAGATGCTCCGCGCCGCGGTCGATGGAGCCGTCCGCCTCGATATGCGGCATGGCAGGCAGTGCGAGCAGCGGCAGCAGGGCCAGAATCGGGATGACGGCAATGTCCTGCGTCAGCAGAACTGAGAACGTCGCGCGGCCTCCGTTCGTTTGCATCAAGCCCTTTTCAGACAGGGTTTGCAGCACAATCGCGGTCGAGGACAAACACAGAGTTAAGCCGACCGCCAGTGCGACGGACCACGGGTGGTTCGCGTACATTGCGACACCGGCAATAACGGCGGTGGACAACAAAACCTGAAGCCCGCCAAGACCCAACAGCTTATCTCGCATATCCCACAGGGCGCGCGGCTCCAGTTCGAGCCCGATGAGGAACAGCATCATGACAACGCCGAACTCGGCGACATGCTGCAGGTCTTCGGTCTCGGCGCCGACAAGCCCGAGGACGGGGCCGATGATCAGGCCAGCCGCCAGGTATCCGAGAACCGACCCAAGGCCCAACCGCGCCGACAGGGGCACGGCAATCACGGCTGCAGCCAGATAAATAGAAGCCTGGTATAGGAAATCGTCCATCTATGTCCTCATTGCCCGCTCAGGTTGGCAGGGGTGCGTCGCGTTTAAGTTGGTCCATCACGATCTGACTTTGTACCCGTGCCACTGCAGGATGCGGCAGGATCACCTCGTGAAGCAAGCTGTTGAGCGCAGAAAGATCGTCACAATAGACGTGAAGCAAGTAGTCTGCCTCGCCCGTCATCGTCCAGGCACTTGTGATCTCGGGTTGGGTGTTAACCATCCGGGCAAAGCTGGCGGATTGATCGGGGCCGTGTGTGCCAAGATGGACCTGAACGAAGCCCTGAACCTGCAAGCCGAGTTTCAACGGATCCAGCCGGGCCGCGTAGCCGGTGATATAGCCCTCGGCCTCAAGGCGCTGACGGCGGCGGCCTGCCTGGCTGGGGGAGAGGTTCAGCAGCTCACCCAATTGATGCGCGGTCAGATGCGCGTCCTTTTGAAGCGCTGAGAGCAGGCGTGTATCGGTTGCATCAAGCATATGCGGCAAGATCTCAAATTTTAGGTCATCCATGCGCAGTTTGCGCACACTTCAATAGTTTACATGAAAACAATGCGCGGAAACAGCACTGCTTAAGGCGTATTTTGGAATCAGCAAAGAAATTCCTGTTTTCGAAGGAGACGCGCCATGGGTCCTTTCCCGCATAACGCCCCGAAATCTGTCATCAGTCCCGAAAACCCCGCAGGTACCGACGGGTTTGAGTTTGTCGAGTTCGCGCACCCTGAACCGCAGGAGCTGCGTGATCTGTTCGCCAAAATGGGCTTCGATCTGGTGGCTCGCCACAAAACCAAACCACTGGTCGAGCTGTGGCAGCAGGGCGATGTCACATATATCCTGAACGCGGACCCCGAAAGCTTTGCCGACAAGTTCGTCGCGGAACACGGGCCTTGCGCACCTTCGATGGGCTGGCGCGTTGTGGACGCGCAGAAAGCCCACGACCATGCCGTCTCAAAAGGGGCAGAGCCGTATGATGGCGCGGATAAGACGATGAATGCCCCGGCCATCAAGGGGATTGGGGGATCGCTGATCTACTTCATTGACCAGTATTACGATACCTCGCCCTACAATGAGGAATTCGCGTGGATCAAAGAATCGAAGCCGCGCGGCGAGGGGTTCTATTATCTCGATCACCTCACCCACAATGTCTACCGGGGCAATATGGACAAGTGGTTCAAGTTTTATGGCGACCTGTTCAACTTCCGTGAAATCCGGTTCTTTGACATCCAGGGCAAGTTCACCGGTCTCTATAGCCGCGCGCTGACATCGCCCTGTGGCCGCATCCGTATCCCGATCAACGAGGATCGGGGCGAAACTGGCCAGATCGTCTCTTACCTGAAAAAGTACAAGGGCGAGGGCATTCAGCATATCGCGGTGGGCAGCGAGGACATCTATGCCTCGACCGACGCCATTGCCGAGAACGGGTTGAAGTTCATGCCTGGTCCAAACCAGTCCTATTATGACATGTCGAAAGACCGTGTAACGGACCACGATGAGCCGCTGGATCGGATGATGAAGCACGGCATTCTGATCGACGGTGAAGGCGTTGTGGACGGGGGAGAGACACGGATTCTGCTGCAAATCTTCTCAAAAACCGTGATCGGCCCGATTTTCTTCGAGTTCATCCAGCGCAAAGGTGATGATGGCTTCGGTGAGGGTAACTTCCAGGCCCTCTTCGAATCTATCGAACGCGAACAAATCGCAAGCGGAGAGATTTCGGCGGCCTAAGCAGCGCCAAATACCAGCCAGGTCCAGGTTACACCTGCGCGCTGGTTGGCCGGTTGTATCGAGTCGATTCGGGACCTGTGGTGCACCTGCAGGCCCGAACCTGCCGCTTGATCAACTATGGCGTCGTCCGAAATCACATAACCGGGTCGGTCAGACGGGCAGGGGCCATGTCTGAGTGACAAAATCATCCGCCCTTGCGGCCGCAGCCGTTTAGACAGTACGCGGATAGCCAAGTGTTGGTCACGCGGAGGCAGGTGATGCAGGACTCCTATGACCAGAATGGTGTCGAACGCGGTGTCGTCTGGCAGAGCGCTTAGTCTAGGCAGGCAAGCATCAAGCCATTTAGCGGATTGGGCACCGTCACCGCGCACCGCGTGGTTTCGAAATGCATCGACTGGCTCGATCGCCGTCACGACGCAGCCGCGTATGGCCAGCCAACGCGCCACCGTTCCAGTGCCAGCGCCCACATCCAGAACGCTCGCCCCGGTATCGGGCACGTGATCCAAAACGGGGCGCAGGACTTCGGTAGGAGAAAGGCCGTCATAGGCCGGGATCAACCGGTGGGCTGCGTGCTCGTACCCAGCTTTGACAGTCTGAAAATACGGGTCGTCCTCAGCCACGCGGCATTTTCAAAGTCAGGTTGCGGCCCTTCTTCTGATACCGCAATTCGCTGTCGCTGATGGCGATTACCTTGCCGCCGTCAATCCGGTCTCCGATCTTGAGCTTTTTGTACCGACCACTCGGAAGCCGCACGAGGGCACGGCGATTTGCGGGTGTGCCGTAGACGCCGATCAGGTTCAGCTTGCGCAGGTTCAGGGCATTGTCGATTGTGGCCTGTCGTGCGACCGAGGCTGTTGTCGGGATTTTCGGAGCCACGGATTTCGGCTGGAATGACCCGGCCTCGTCGTTGCTGGACGCTACTGCGGCGGTTGATCCCAGATTTGATCCGCTTGCGCTAACCGACGCCACGGCCCGCGCGGGCCGTAGTTTGGGGCGAGGGACGCGAACAACGGCCAAGGCGGTGGGTGTGTAATCGATCTCGGGCTGTACCTGTAGGCTTTCAGGCCGCAATTTGGGCCTTACGACAGCAAGCTCTTCAAGACTGCGCCCGCCCAATTGCGTGCGTTCGAAATTCTCGACCAGATTGCCGGGGCGGGGCCGGGGTCGGAGTTCGGCCAGCCTCTGGTTCACCTCATCGACCACTGGTTCTTCCTCAAACCGCACCGGTACTTCGGGCGGGACTTTTGATGGGCGACCCAAATAGACTACGATACCTTCGGGCGACAGCGCGCCTTCTGCGGTCGGTACGACCAAGCCGCGTTCGTCCAGTTCGTATTGCGCGCCTGCGATTGCGGGGCCGGGGATGCGTTCAAAGGCGGCATCCGTGTCGAAACTGCCTTGATCGGGCAGGGCAATCGCGTCGCTGGACAGATCCGGGTTGTGAATGGATGCGAGGTAGAGGTCATCTTCGGAAATCAATGCCGGGGTAATCGGCGCTTCGGGGGCCTCCACTAGGGTGCCCGCGACCTCTTCGATGTCGCTTTGTGCTTCGGGGTCCTGTGCAATCTGTTCTACAGGCGTCGGCGCGACTTTCAGCGCTTCGAGAATGGCCGCATCTGTCGGGGACAATTCTGGCTGGGCTTCAGGTTCTGGCGCTTCTTCCGCTGCCGGTGCCGCCGCGATTTCGGTTTCAGGCTCTGGATCCGTCTCAGGCGGTGAAGTGTCATGAGTCTGTGGTGCAGACAGTTCGGCCGTATCGTTTTCGGTAGACGTGTCGTTGTCTGGGTCTGCCCCGATCAGAGACCACCCCCAAACACCAACCCCAACACATAGCAGCGCGGCAATCGCAGGAATCGCCCAACGTTGCCCTTTGTTCGATGTGGGAGGTAACGCGATTGCAGTCGCAGCAGGTTCAGGAGAGCGGAACGCCGTAGGCGCCGCGTCATCCGCTATGGCGTGAACCGGGGGTCTTTCTAGCTCGGGTTCGGGCGAAGGCGCAGCGACCTGCGGCTCGCTGGTCAGGTCAAATGCAGGTTCGCGCGGAAATTCGGCCTCAGTCGTGGCTGCACTATAGGTGACCGGCAGGAACCCGTGCTGCGCGGCAAAGGCCTGCGCTTCATCCAGCGTCTCGCGCGCGACGGCGGCGACAAAGGTGGTCGACCCCTCGGTTGCGCTGTCGTAGGACAGATCGGCCAATTCATACGGAGTTGCCTCGGCGACCGCGGCTTGAACTTCGGACGCGATCTGATCTTCGCTTTGACCCTCGGTGGGCAGGGCAAGATACCGTACCTGATCTGCGGGCAGCACCAGTTTGCAGCTGAGGTCGTTTTCCAGTGCAAACGCTTTGTCGTGCAGGGCTTTGATCTGGTCACTCAGATCAGGGGCCGACAAAGGCACTTCGCCAATGTCGTACCATTCACCATCCGAATGGTGTTGAAGGGAAATTCCGGTCGCAGAAAAGGTCAGCGCAAAAGCGGGTTTCATAATCCGGAGGAACCACAGTTAACCATATCAACGCAAATACCTTTGTATTCGCAGGGTGATACTAAAGCAGGAACCCGCCGAGGGAAAGAAAAAGCCGGGACTTCCCCTTGTGCGTGTATGCCCTTCGGACCCATGTTGAGACAGAGTAAGTTGGAGGGATCACCTTGAAGACATTCGCTTTTCTGGCCGCGATGATGGCCGCAACCACCGTCGGGCTGGCACATGCGGAAGAACGTCGCATCAACGTGGATGCCACCGGAACCGTTCAGGTTGCCCCCGATATGGCGACGATCACCTTGGGTGTGACACATCAAAACCCCGAGGCCTCAGAAGCCATGAAAGCCACCTCGGACGCTGTGGCACAGGTGCTAGCGCGGTTGGCTGACATGGGCATCGAAGAGCGGGATTTGCAGACCCGCGACCTGTCTTTGTCGCCGATCTGGTCGAATCGGAATCAGCAAAACGGGGAACCGCCCGAGATCACCGGATTTGTCGCCTCGAACCGGGTGTTCGTGCGGGTGCGTGATCTGACGCAACTGGGTGAGGTCATGGATGCGGTCATTCAGGACGGGGCCAACGATTTCAGCGGGTTGAGTTTTGGTCTGCAAGACCCTGAACCGATTGAGGTTCAGGCCCGTGCAAAAGCTGTGAGCGAAGCAACCGCAAAGGCCGAGCAACTTGCCCAGGCTGCCAATGTCGCGTTGGGGCCAGTTCAGACAATCTCGGAACGTGGGGGCGGTGTGCGCCCGATGGCAGAGATGCGAACGATGGCCATGGCCGACACGGGCGGAGTGCCTGTGGCTGGCGGAGAGATCTCGGTTTCTGTCAGTGTCTCGATGGAGTTCGAGATTTCAGAATAGGCTCACGCACTTGCGCGGGCCATCAGCGGTTTTCGTTGCTGGCCCGCTTCGTCAAAATTCTCCGGGGACAACCAGTCCTCAAACGCATCTCGAATACGTGGCCATTCGCTGTCGAGGATCGAATACCAGGCCGTATCGCGATTGCGGCCCTTGTAGTGGGTCGCTTGGCGGAACGTGCCCTCATAGGTGAAGCCCAACCTTTGGGCCGCATTGCAAGATGGCGCATTCAGCGCGTCGCATTTCCATTCATAGCGACGGTAGCCCAGCTCATCGAACACACGGCGCATCATCAGATACATGACCTCGGTCGATTGTGGCTTGCGCTGCAGTAGGGGCGAGAAGTGGATATGCCCGACCTCGATCACGCCAGCGGCCGGTTCGATCCTGAGGTATGACGCCATACCTACGGGTACGTTGTTGGCATCCAGAACCGTGTGAAACATCGGGTCTGCGTCCATGCAGTTCGTGCGAGCCCAGGTTTCGAACTCCTGCTCAGATCCAAACGGCCCATAGGGCAGGTAGGTCCAGTTCCGGTGATCCGCGTCATTGGCAAACGCCCGGAACAATCCGGGCGCATGTCTGTTCACATCGAGCGGCACAACCAAGCAATACTGGCCCTCCATCGGGGTATAAGGCGGCGTGGGGCGCGGGAAGTCGCCCGTGACCGGCCGTCCGATGGGTTGGCCAAGTGCGTTAGTGTTGTGTCCGCTCATGGCTTTTATGCGCTGGCTTTGGCCAAAGCCTGATCCAAATCGGCGATCAGGTCGTTAGCATCCTCGATCCCGATCGAGACGCGTACGACGTTGGGGCCCGCGCCTGCGGCCTCTTGCTGTTCGGGGGTCAATTGGCGGTGCGTGGTCGAGGCCGAGTGGATAATCAGCGACCGCGCATCGCCGAGGTTGGCAACGTGGCTGAAGATCTCCAATGCGTTCACCAGTTTGATGCAGGCGTCATAACCACCCTTGACCGCAAAGGTGAACAGGGCACCGGCACCGCGCGGATACTGCGCCTTTACCCTGTCGTGATAAGGTGACGAAGGCAGGCCCGCATAGGTCACGTAGTCGACCCGGTTATCCGCCTCGAGCCAGGCGGCGATCTTCTGGGCGTTCTCGACGTGGCGCTCCATCCGCAGCGACAGCGTCTCGATCCCCATCAGCGTGTAATGTGCCGCCTGCGGGTTCATCGTCATGCCCAGATCGCGCAGGCCGATGGCGATGCCGTGGAAGGTGAAGGCCAGCGGGCCAAAGGTCTCATGGAACTTCAACCCGTGATAGGCCTGCTCGGGCTGGCTGAGTGAAGGGAATTTGTCATTCGCCGACCAGTCGAACTTGCCCGAATCCACGATGCAGCCACCGGTGACGGTGCCATTGCCGGTCAGGTATTTGGTGGTCGAATGCACAACCAGAGTCGCGCCGTGTTCAATCGGGCGGCACAGGTAAGGCGTGGCTGAGGTGTTATCGACGATCAGCGGAATGCCTGCGCCGTCCGCGACATCCGCCAGCGACCGAATATCGGTGACATAGCCGCCGGGGTTGGCGATGGATTCGCAGAATACCGCGCGGGTGTTTTCGTCGATGGCGGCCTTTACGGCCTCCAGATCATCAGTGTCGACAAACTTGGCCGACCAGCCGAAGCGCTTGATGGTCTGGCTGAACTGCGTGACCGTGCCGCCATACAGACGGGTCGATGCGACCACGTTGCAACCAGGTCCCATCAGCGGGAACAGCGCCATGATCTGCGCCGCGTGTCCCGAGGAACAGCACACCGCGCCAACGCCACCTTCCAGCGTCGCGACGCGTTCCTGCAGAACGGCGACGGTCGGATTGGTCAGGCGCGAATAGATAAAGCCCACTTCCTGCAGGTTAAACAAAGCCGCCGCGTGGTCCGCATCGCGAAAGACATAAGCCGTCGTTTGATAGATGGGAGTCTGGCGCGCGCCGGTTGCGGGATCGGGGCGTGCGCCCGCGTGTATCTGCAGAGTGTCGAAACCGTAGGTAGGGCCGTCAGACATCGTGAAAATCTCCTGTTGGAATGTGCGTTGGCGAATCTGTAGGCTATTGCAGGCCCTTGCACAACGATCCTATGGGCGATCCTGTCAGCGCAGCCAGAGACCTTTGGCCTTGATCGCCTTGCGGATGGCCTGTTCGCGCCCGGGCAGGGCGTTTTGGTCGAACATCTCGCGGATTTTGTGGCCTTTGCCTTGAAAAATCAGCCTCTTCATCGGGTCATAGGCCTTGAGGACTTTCTTGACTTTGTTGGGGGCTGAGACGGTCTCGAGCACCTCAATCACGCGGTCACTCTCACGGGCGTAAAGCAGCGGAAACAGGCGATAGTGACAACTGACCGACCCATCAAGAAGCCCGTCCGGCAAGGCATCGCGCCCGCCACCGAATGAGTGGATCACCAGCGGCAGGGCAGCCTGATCCAGCCAGGGATCAAGGTTCTGCCCGGTGAGTTCGGGGATCTCTTCGTCGCGAATGGTTTGCGCGTAGTCCAAGAACCGCTCGCCGAATTGGCGCGGGCATTTGTAGAAGAAATAGCCTGCGTTGAAATACAGAAACCGTTTCCAGTGCTCCTTGGGCTGGCTGTCATCAATCGAGCTGTCGAAATCCAGACCAAAGCGGCGATAGAGCGCGCTCCATATTCCCTCGAACCCGGGCCCATAGAGGGTGGGTTTCGGCCAGGTCCCATCAACCTTGAGCGAGGCGCCCGGACGGTCGAAATCAAACGGGACCGAATTCAAATCGCCCGTGATCAGCGTATCGCTGTCGAAGAAGACAAACGGTTCCCCTTCGGGCAGGGCAAGCAGGGCCTCGATCTTGTTGCCATGCGGATAGCTCTCGCCGAAGACATGGTTGTCAAAGGGCAGGATCTCGGCGTCCAGCTGAAACAGCGCCTTGCGCACGTCTTCGTTCTGGATGCTGGGGTTCTGGCTCCAACGGGGGCCGGGGTTTGGCGTGGCGACATACAGCTTGCCGTCAAAACCGGGGGAACAGTGGCGCAGCGAGGCGGCGAACAGAAGGGCCTCATATTGCAGACGGTTATTTTGCCCGATGACGACAATGTTGAATTTCTGCGAAGCCATTCGTGCCTGTTCCTGTCGCCCGTTTTCTTTGGGATTACAGCAAGCCGCAGAGGGCGTCAAAACTGTTGGATTGATTTTCGCGTTCTCCATCCCATCTCATGCAGGAAACTCAAAGCAGGAGGCCGCCATGAGGATCAACGCGGATTTCACCAAACGCGCTGCGGTGCACTTTGCTCAGACCGAGTGGGTGCAATCGCCAGCGGCAGGGGTCGAGCGCAAGATGCTGGACCGGATCGGTGAGGAAGTCGCCCGCGCCACTACGATCGTGCGTTTCGCCCCCGGCAGTGCCTTCGCGGCCCATACCCACGATGGCGGTGAGGAGTATCTGGTTCTGGATGGCGTCTTTCAGGACGAAACCGGAGATTTTCCGGTGGGCAGCTATGTTCGCAACCCTCCGACCTCGTCCCATACCCCTACGGCGGCTGATGGGGCGACCATTCTGGTCAAGCTGCATCAATTCGATCCGTCTGACCGGACCGAGGTTAAACGCTCGATCAACGGGCAGGGCGATCTGCGCTTGTTCAAGGATGAGCATGAGGATGTGCGCATCGCGCAATGGGCCGCGAGTGAGACCATTGATCTGAGCGCAGAAGGTGGGCTTGAGGTGTTTGTCATCACCGGCAGCTTTGATGAAGGCGGTGAATCATTCGCCGCGTGGGACTGGCTACGCCTGCCGCCCGGATCGCAGTCAAAGGCCGTTGCGGGGCCGGATGGCGCGCGGGTTTGGATGAAATCCGGGCATTTGACGGGCATG
Organism: Ruegeria sp. B10; assembly: GCF_056539825.1. NCBI lineage: Bacteria > Pseudomonadati > Pseudomonadota > Alphaproteobacteria > Rhodobacterales > Roseobacteraceae > Ruegeria > Ruegeria sp. B10. The sequence goes on along the minus strand of NZ_JBQFVP010000002.1, from coordinate 135,274 downwards.
ATCTGACCCGATCCCGCATCAATTTTGAGCAAAATTACGGAAATCCGGGTCAAAAGCCCGGATTTTTCATTTTTTGACCGAATGATAAAATTTACCAATTGATAAAAAATCAGATTGTGGCAAGCTGAGTCTCACAACAAACATATCTACAGGGAGTAGAGTGATGGCACAGGGCCAGATGGCACCCGGGATTGTCCCAGGGCGGCTTTCCAGCGATGAGCTGACCTCGAATTTCACCGATCTGCATCCGCCTTTGGCCCCGCATGAGGCCGCCGTAGCGGCAGATCGCTGTTATTTCTGCTATGACGCGCCGTGTGTGACGGCCTGTCCGACGGATATCGATATTCCGTTGTTCATTCGCCAGATCCAGGCCGGTCAGCCGCAAGCAGCCGGTCGCACGATTCTCGAGCAAAACATTCTAGGTGGCATGTGCGCCCGCGTTTGTCCGACCGAGACTTTGTGCGAGGAAGCTTGTGTTCGCGAAGCCGCCGAAGGCAAACCGGTCGAGATCGGTCGCTTGCAGCGCTATTCGACTGACACCGTTATGGAAGCGGGCGATCACCCCTTCGAACGCGCCGCGCCTACCGGCAAAACGGTTGCCGTGATTGGGGCAGGGCCAGCTGGTCTTGCCTGTGCGCACCGTCTGGCGATGTTGGGTCATGACGTGGTAATTCACGAGTCCAAGCCGAAACCCGGCGGTCTGAACGAATACGGGATTGCAGCCTACAAATCGACCAATGACTTCGCTCAGGCCGAAGTGGATTGGCTTTTGAAAATCGGTGGCATTGCAATCGAGACGGGCTCGGTTCTGGGCGATACGATTTCGCTGGACGGGTTGGTCGAGAACTATGATGCCGTGTTCCTGTCGATTGGTCTGGCGGGTGTGAACGCGCTGCGTGCGCAAGGCACCGAAAAGGACGGTGTGCGGGCTGCTGTGGATTTCATTTCGGATGTGCGTCAGGCGGAAGATCTGGCCCACTTGCCGGTCGGGCGGAATGTGGTCGTGATCGGCGGAGGCATGACAGCGGTAGACGCCGCTGTGAAGTCAAAACTGTTGGGCGCTGAGCATGTCACGATTGCCTATCGCCGAGGGCGCGATGCGATGGGTGCTAGCCGGTATGAACAAGACCTCGCCGCCTCGCACGGGGTGCGGATTCTGACGAATGTGCAGCCGGTCGCCGTCTACGGCAATGGATCGGCGGTCGATATCGAACTGGAATACACGACCACTCGGGACGGTAGGCTTGAAGGGACGGGTGAGATGATCCGGCTTCCGGCTGATCAGGTCCTCAAGGCCATCGGTCAGACCTTGGAAGGCGCGCCTGAAGGACTGGCGCTGGACGGTAACAAGATCGCCGTCACCGGGGCAGGGCAAACCTCGCTGGACGGTGTCTGGGCGGGAGGTGACTGCGCCGCAGGCGGCGAGGATCTGACCGTGACAGCCGTGGCCGAAGGCCGAGATGCGGCGATGGACATCCACGCAACGCTCGTTTCGTGATAAGGTGGGGTATTCACCCCATTTTTATTGCTGCTGAGGTATAGTCATGTCCCAGATCGAACAAGCTGTTGCCCAACACTACACAACCGGTGCCCTAACCGAACGCGTCCGCGCGGCGCTTGAGGCCAGTGGTATTGACCCGGATGCAGCCACTGTCGCCGACCTCAAGGCCGGGGACGAGTTTCATACGGGTGGTGTGAAGGCGACCGACAACCTGTTCGCCCAGCTCTCGCCCACCCACGCAACGCGTGTGCTGGACGTTGGCTGCGGTATCGGCGGGACATCGCGCTATATTGTGGATCGGTATGACTCGACGGTCACAGGGGTCGACCTGACGCCTGAGTTTGTCGAGACGGCCAAGACGCTTAGTGATCTTGTCGGCCATTCCGACAAGTCAGAGTTTCTGGTCGGCAGCGCCCTCGACATGCCGGTTCCCGATGCTGGGTTCGATCTGGCCGTGATGTTTCATGTTGGCATGAACATCGAAGACAAGGCGGGATTGTTCGCCGAAGTCTCTCGGGCTCTGGCGACAGGCGGTACTTTTGCCTTGTTCGACGTGATGGGCGGTGAGGCGGCTGAACCGTTGGCGTTTCCTCTGCCATGGTCCACCGTGGCCGAGACGTCCTTTGTCCACGCACCCGATGTCTACCGAGATGCCGCAAGTTCTGCGGGCCTGGAGCTGGTGACTGAGACGGATCGTACCGAGTTCGCGCTAGCTTTCTTTGAGGAAGCCTTTGCGCGTATGGCCGAAAGCGGCCCGCCCGCGTTGGGTATCCATCTGATGATGGGCGAGACGGCACCTGAGAAGTTCCAAAACTACGTAACAAACCTAAAGGCCGGGCGCATTCGCCCGACTGAGATGATATTCAAAAAAACCGGCTGAGCCGGGAAGGGAGAAGCCATGGCCGATCTGACGACAAACTTTCTGGGCATTTCCAGCCCCAACCCCTATTGGCTGGCCTCTGCGCCGCCGACGGACAAGGAATACAATGTCCGCCGCGCGTTCGAGGCAGGATGGGGCGGCGTTGTCTGGAAAACACTGGGGGCCGAAGGCCCTCCGGTCGTGAATGTGAACGGGCCGCGCTACGGCGCGATCTATGGTGCGGATCGGCGGCTGCTGGGTCTCAACAACATCGAGCTGATCACCGACCGCCCGCTGGAGGTGAACCTTGAGGAAATGGCGCGGGTCAAGGCGGACTATCCGGATCGCGCGCTGATCGCCTCGATCATGGTGCCCTGCGAGGAGGAGGCGTGGAAAGCCATCCTGCCGCGCGTCGCCGAGACAGGTGCGGACGGGATCGAACTGAACTTCGGCTGCCCGCATGGCATGAGCGAACGCGGCATGGGGTCTGCCGTGGGCCAGGTGCCGGAATATATCGAGATGGTGACCCGTTGGTGCAAGACATACTATGACCGCCCGGTCATCGTGAAGCTGACGCCGAACATCACCGATATCCGCAAACCTGCGGCAGCAGCACGGAATGGTGGCGCAGATGCGGTGTCGCTGATCAACACGATCAACTCGATCACCAGCGTCAATCTGGACACGTTCAGCCCCGAGCCCTCGATTGATGGCAAAGGCAGCCACGGCGGCTATTGCGGCCCGGCGGTCAAACCGATTGCCCTGTCGATGGTGTCCGAAATCGCGCGGGCCGAAGCCACTCATGGTATGCCCATCTCTGGCATTGGTGGCGTAACCACCTGGCGTGACGCGGCCGAGTTTATCTCGCTGGGTTGTGGCAATGTGCAAGTGTGTACCGCTGCGATGACCTACGGCTTCAAGATCATTGATGAGCTGACGGCGGGTCTGTCCGAATGGATGGATGAGAAAGGCTATACCAGCGTCGATCAAGTCATTGGTCGGGCGGTGCCGAATGTCACCGACTGGCAGTATCTGAACCTGAACTATGTGGCCAAGGCCAAGATTGACCAGGACCAGTGCATCAAATGCGGTCGGTGCTATGCCGCTTGTGAAGATACCAGCCATCAGGCGATCTCGATGTCTGATGACCGTGTGTTTGAAGTGATGGATGACGAATGTGTTGCCTGTAACCTCTGCGTCGATGTCTGCCCGATCGAAGGCTGCATCACGATGGAGTCTATGGCAGCAGGTGAGGTCGATCCGCGTACAGGCAAAACTGTGCAGCCAGACTATGCCAACTGGACCTCGCATCCGAACAATCCGATGGCGAAAGCTGCGGAGTAAGGGAAACACTCATCCCTAAAAAGCCGGTTCGGTGTTACACTGCCGCTGACAGACAGGATCAAAGGAGAATGTCATGCCAGCGGCACCACCGGGCCGGAACAAGGGCGGCAACAAGGTCACCAAGCTTGACCGTGACACGTCCAAAAAGAACGTTGCCCTGTCCAAGGCCAAGCAACGTGACGCGATGGCCGCAAAGAATTTTCTTCAGCATCAGAAGCAGATCAAACGTGACGTGGACAGTCTTGAGAAGCTGAAACGCTCTCTCGAAGAGATGATGGCCAAGTTGAAGGAAGAGCGTCAGCTGGACCAGCGGTTCCTTGGACAGGTGGTCAAAAAGGTCAAGGCGCTACAGAATTTTGACGCCTACGTTAAGGCCTCGGCCAAGGATCACATGGCTGGGGTGCAGCAGCCGAAAATGTATACCGCGATCGTCAAGGATGCCGGAAAAGTGCCCAAGATCAATACGGTCAAAACCATGGGCGACCTGACCATTCTGATCGCCATGGTGATCGTGCTTTTGCGTCGTATTCTGGCGCTGAAACCTGCGAAATAGCGGTTACCTCGTCAGAAGGCGCGTGAACACCTGATCAAGGTAGATTTTCGCGTCGGGGTAGGGATCGGCTTCATCCGAGCCAAGAACGGCGCGGATCTGGACGTCGAAATCTGCGTAGTGCTGGGTCAAAGACCAGATCGAGAAGATCAGGTGATAGGGGTTCACTTCGGCGATATGCCCCTCGGCCATCCAGCGGCGGATCAGGGTCGAGGTTTCATCGACCAGCGCTTTCAGATCTGTGGACAGCACGTCATAGATATGTGGAGCGCCGCGAATGATCTCATTGGCAAACAGGCGGCTTTCACGCGGGTAGTCGCGGCTCATTTCCAGTTTGCGGTGGATATATCCCAACAGCTCGCTCAGAGGATCGCCATCGGGATCGATAGCACGCATCGGGTCTAGCCAAGTGTCCAGAAGACGCTCGAGCAGGGCGGCATATATCGCGTCTTTGCTGCGGTAGTAATAGAGCAGGTTTGGTTTGCTCAGCCCGGCAGCGGATGCAATCTGATCCACGGTTGCCCCGCGAAACCCGTGGGTCGAAAAGACCTCGAGCGCGGCTTCCAGAATCGCAGCGCGATTTTTCTTTTGTATTCTGGTGGGTGCGCGGTCTTTCGGCATGTATCCAACGTGTCTGTTTTTGCGCCAGTTCATAGGGGATTTTGCTGAAAACTCCAGCGATGGCGCGCAATTTCTTGACTGATGTCGAACCCGTGATAGCGTGAGTTTGACCAGTTGGTCAAATCAAGACACCAAAAGCGAGCAAACTCGCAAGCAACAGGGAAGAAGACTATGGCAGCTCCGGCGCAGAATCTCAGGATCAATGGCGACAGGTTGTGGGACAGCCTGATGGAGATGGCCAAGATCGGCCCCGGCGTTGCGGGCGGCAACAATCGACAGACGCTGACCGATGAAGACGCCGAAGGGCGCGCGCTGTTCCAAAGCTGGTGCGAGGATGCAGGCTGTTCCATGGGTTTGGATCAGATGGGCAACATGTTCGCACGGCGTGAGGGCACGGACCCGGACGCGTTGCCGGTCTATGTCGGCTCTCATCTGGATACACAGCCGACCGGCGGGAAATACGACGGGGTTCTAGGGGTGCTTGGCGGTTTGGAGATCATCCGCACGCTGAACGATCTGGGAATCAAAACCAAACATCCGATCGTGGCGACCAACTGGACGAATGAAGAGGGCACGCGCTACGCCCCTGCGATGTTGTCTTCGGGCGTGTTTGCCGGGATGCACACGCAGGATTGGGCCTATGACCGCGAGGATGCCGAGGGCAAAAAATTCGGCGATGAGTTGCAGCGTATCGGTTGGCGCGGCGAGGAAGAGGTCGGCGCACGCAAAATGCATGCGTTCTTTGAGCTGCATATCGAACAGGGCCCGATATTGGAGGCCGAGGGCAAGGATATCGGCGTCGTCACCCACGGCCAGGGGCTGAGTTGGACCCAGATCACAGTGACTGGCAAGGATGCCCATACCGGATCGACCCCGATGCCGATGCGCAAGAATGCGGGTCTGGCGATGGCGCGCATTCTTGAAAAAGTCGATGAGATTGCCTGGTCGCACGCGCCGCATGCTGTTGGGGCAGCGGGGCATATTGATGTGTATCCGAACTCACGCAATGTGATTCCGGGCAAGGTGGTGTTCACGGTCGATTTCCGCTCGCCCGAATTGGATGTGATCACTGATATGGAAAATCGCCTTCGTGTGGCGGCTGAGGATATCGTGAACGAAATGGGCCTGCAGATTGAATTCGAAAAGGTCGGCGGTTTCGATCCAGTCAAATTCGACGAGGGCTGTGTGGCAGCCGTGCGCGACGCCGCAGAGCGGCTGGGGTATTCCCATACGGACATCATCTCGGGGGCCGGGCACGATGCCTGCTGGATCAACCGGGTTGCGCCGACCGCGATGGTGATGTGCCCTTGCGTAGATGGCTTGAGCCATAACGAGGCTGAAGAGATCAGCAAGGATTGGGCGGCCGCCGGGGCGGATGTTTTGCTGCACGCGGTCGTTGAGACGGCGGAGATCGTGGAATAGGGGGCGCTGCCCCTGTCGCCCATGGGGCGACTGCCCCGGGATATTTTTAGCCAGATGAAGCAAGCGGCGCAGACCGCAACAGGGAGTTTGAAATGAGTACTGTCATCAAGAACGGGACCATCGTAACCGCTGATCTGACCTATAAGGCGGATGTGAAAGTTGAGGGCGGCGTGATCACCGAGATTGGGCCGGACCTGCGCGGCGACAAAGAGCTGGACGCCTCGGGGTGCTACGTGATGCCCGGTGGGATCGACCCGCACACGCATCTCGAGATGCCGTTTATGGGGACCTATTCCAGCGACGATTTCGAAAGCGGCACGCGCGCGGCCCTGGCAGGTGGCACCACGATGGTTGTGGATTTCGCGCTGCCCAATCCGGGCGAGAGCTTGCTGGATGCGCTCAAACGTTGGGACAACAAATCGACGCGGGCGAATTGTGACTACTCGTTCCACATGGCGGTGACCTGGTGGGGTGAGCAGGTGTTTGATGACATCAAGACTGTCATCGATACGCGTGGTATCAACACGTTCAAACATTTCATGGCCTATAAAGGCGCGTTGATGGTTAATGATGATGAGTTGTTTGCTTCGTTCAAACGTCTGGCCGAGTTGGGCGGAACCGCGATGGTGCATGCCGAGAACGGCGATGTGGTGGCCGAGCTGAGTGCCAAACTTTTGGCTGAGGGCAATACCGGCCCCGAGGCGCACGCCTATTCCCGTCCGCCGCAGGTCGAAGGTGAAGCGACCAACCGCGCGATCATGATTGCCGATATGGCCGGTGTGCCTCTGTACGTGGTGCATACCTCCTGCGAAGAGGCACATGAGGCCATTCGGCGCGCAAAGATGCAGGGCAAGCGGGTGTGGGGAGAACCTCTGATCCAGCACCTGACCTTGGATGAGAGCGAGTATTTCCACCACGATTGGGAACATGCAGCGCGGCGGGTCATGAGCCCTCCGTTCCGGAACAAGCAACATCAGGACAGCCTTTGGAACGGTCTACAATCGGGCACGTTGAGCGTGGTCGCAACGGACCATTGCGCATTTACGACCGAGCAGAAACGCTATGGCGTGGGTGATTTCACCAAGATCCCGAACGGGACCGGAGGGTTAGAGGATCGGATGCCGATGCTCTGGACCTATGGGGTGAATACAGGGCGCTTGACACCGAACGAGTTCGTGGCCGTTACTTCAACAAACATCGCCAAGATATTGAATTGCTATCCGAAAAAGGGTGCGGTTTTGGTTGGCGCAGATGCTGATCTGGTGGTGTGGGATCCGGACAAGGCCAAGGTGATTTCGGCCGAAACGCAGCAGTCTTCGATCGACTACAACGTGTTCGAGGGTAAAGAAGTGCGCGGGTTGCCGCGGTTCACACTGACCCGCGGTGCGGTTGCCGTGCATGATGGTGAGATCCAGACACAGGAAGGACACGGGAAGTTCGTGGCGCGTGAGGCCAACACCCATGTGAACAAGGCGCTGAGCACTTGGAAAGAACTGACCGCCCCGCGCCCGGTGGAGCGGACGGGTATTCCGGCGACGGGTGTCTGACGCATTCGGGCCGCTCTATGGGCGGCCCGCAATCAAATTTTTCAAGGCTATGGAATGAACACTGACTCTACGACCCAGCCTGTGATCGAGGCAAGGCAGCTGGATCTCACCTTCCAGACGAATGACGGCCCGGTTCACGCGCTGAAAGATGTGAACCTGACGATCGACAAAGGCGACTTTGTCAGCTTTATCGGCCCTTCGGGTTGCGGTAAGACCACTTTTCTGCGCTGCATCGCGGCTTTGGAGACCCCGACCGGCGGCACTCTGACCGTCAACGGCATGACCCCGGATGAGGCGCGGCGCAAGCGGGCCTATGGCTATGTGTTTCAGGCGGCGGGTCTGTATCCGTGGCGGACCATCTCCAAGAACATCAAGCTGCCGCTTGAGATCATGGGTTATTCCGCGTCCGAGCAGGAAGAGCGTGTGAATAAAGTGCTAGAACTTGTTGATCTTGCTGGGTTTGGTGGGAAGTTTCCATGGCAGCTGTCGGGCGGTATGCAGCAGCGGGCCAGTATCGCGCGGGCCTTGGCCTTTGACGCGGATATCCTGCTGATGGACGAACCATTTGGTGCGTTGGACGAGATCGTGCGCGATCACCTCAACGAGCAGCTTCTGGCGCTCTGGGCGCGCACTGAGAAGACGATTGGTTTTGTGACGCACTCGATCCCCGAGGCGGTGTATCTCAGCACTAAGATCGTGGTCATGAGCCCTCGGCCCGGGCGGATTACGGATGTGATCGACAGCCCTCTGCCCAAGGAACGGCCCTTGGATATCCGCGATACGCCGGAGTTTATTGAGGTTGCACACCGGGTGCGGGACGGCCTGCGGGCGGGGCATTCCTATGATGATTGATGGGGCCTCGGATATGATCAGGCGCGCCAGGTTGCAGGACGTGCCGGCCTGTGCCCAAGTGATCCATGATTGGGCCTGCCAAACGGAGTGGATGCCGGAAGAGCTGCCAGTTGAACAACTGACAGCCTTGATCGAAGAGGCGTTCGATCATCGTGAGATCTGGGTAACGGGCAACCCGGTCGATTGCTACATGTCAGTAGATCCGAATGAGCAGAAGATCGGTGCGCTTTATTGCAGACGGACCGGTCAGGGCATCGGCAAGCGCTTTGTCGACAAGGCCAAAGAGGGCCGCGCGTTTCTTTGGCTGACGACACACACACCGAACACGGCAGCGCAACGGTTCTATCAGCGCGAAGGGTTCGAGGTTACAAGCGAAGAGCCTCCCGTGCCCCCGGACACCGTGCCGGTCTACCGGATGGAGTGGCACGCATGAAGCAGGTTTTATCGGTTCTGACTGTGCTGCTGGCCATTGCGGTCCTGTGGTATCTGGCCGTTGCACCAATGAATGTTCGTGTTTCGCTCGATCAGGCGGAACGGGCAGGGGAAACCGTGACGCCCGAGGCGTCGAGGGACCGTCAGCAGGTTTCGGTCTGGGTTCTGATGGTGCAGAACCCATCGCATATTGCAGGTGGTTATGAGCTGGACCGGCCGCGCCTGCCAACGCCCGTTCAAGTCGGACAGGAGCTTTGGAAAACCACCGGCGAAATGGTGGTGCGAGGGCGGGCGATGTCGAAGCGCTCGTTGATTTATCACGGGTGGATCACGTTGCAATCCACGCTCTGGGGATTTGTGCTGGGCACGGCCGTTGGCATCCTGGGGGCCGTGGCCATCGTCTATTCCCGCGTTGTGGATATGAGCCTGATGCCGTGGGCCATCATCAGCCAGACGGTGCCGATCGTGGCACTGGCTCCCATGATCATCGTCCTGAGTTCTCAGTTGGGGATCGAAGGGCGTGGGGTGCCCAAGGCGATTATCTCGGCTTACCTATGCTATTTCCCTGTGCTGGTCGGGATGGTTAAAGGGCTGCGCTCGCCGGCCGTTTCGCAGCTGGATTTGCTTCAGACCTACAACGCCACCGGGTTGCAGGCGTTTCTGAAACTGCGCCTGCCGTCCTCGGTGCCATATCTCTTTACGTCGCTGAAGGTGGGCATCGCGGCGGCCTTGGTCGGGACAATTGTGGGCGAGCTACCGACCGGAGCAATTTCGGGCCTCGGTGCACGCATTCTGATCGGAGATCAATTCGGCACGCCTCTGGCCATTTGGGCGGCCTTGTTCGCAGCGGCTATTCTGGCAGGTATTCTGGTGACTTTGCTGGATATTCTGCAGCGAGTGACCCTGAAACGTATGGGGATGAGCACATGAGCTGGTTGATCTTTTCCCTCGTCTTCTGGGCCGGTGCCTGGTGGCTGAACGCATGGCTGGCGCGGTCGATCTACCGGGACTCCAAAGGCGTGCGCGTCTTTGTGCCCGTGCTCTTTGGTGTCACGCTGCTGATCCTGTGGGAGGGGCTGGTGCAAGGGCTGGGCGTCTCGCCCGTGATCCTGCCGCCGCCGTCGATGGTGGCGCAGACTTTTGTGAACTCGACCGACATTCTGTGGCAGGACTTCAAACAGACCGTGTTCAAAGGCGCTTTCACCGGATTTGCAATCGGAGCTACTGCTGCTTTTTTAACGGCTGTTTTGATCGACCGGTCAGTCTTTCTGACCCGAGGGTTGCTGCCCATCGGCAACTTCGTGGCCGCACTGCCTATCGTCGGAATCGCGCCCATTCTGGTCAGTTGGTTCGGGTTCGATTGGCACTCCAAAGCAGCTGTGGTTGTAGTAATGGTGTTCTTCCCGATCCTTGTGAATACAGTGCAAGGCCTACGTGAGGCGGACGCGATGCAACGCGACCTGATGCGGACCTATGCGGCCAGCTATGCGCAAACGCTGATCAAACTGCGCCTGCCTGCCGCAATGCCGTTCATATTCAATGGCCTCAAGATTGCTACTACATTGGCGCTGATCGGCGCGATTGTGGCCGAATATTTCGGCTCACCCACGCGCGGTATGGGCTTTCGGATTTCAACCGGGGTGGGCAGCCTGTCGATCGACCTCGTCTGGGCCGAAATCTCAGTGGCGGCAGTCGCTGGAACAGTGTTCTATGCTTTGGTGGCAGGGCTCGAAAAAATGGTAACCTTTTGGCACCCCTCACAACGCAGATAACAAGACCAACCAGATCCCGAAAACGGGGCACAATTCGTAACAAGGAGAATATGAAGATGAAAAAGCTACTCAGCGGGGCGGTTGCCGCCTTTAGCCTGGCCGCCAGTGCATCACTGGCCGCCGATGAGGTGACATTGCAGCTCAAATGGGTCACGCAGGCGCAGTTTGCAGGCTACTACGTCGCGAAGGACAAGGGGTTCTATGAGGAAGAAGATCTGGACGTGACCATCCTGCCGGGCGGTCCCGATATCGCGCCCACCCAGGTGATCGCGGGCGGCGGTGCGGATGTAACCGTCGAATGGATGCCGGCCGCACTGGCCGCACGGGAAAAAGGCTTGCCGCTGGTCAATATCGCTCAGCCCTTCAAAAGCTCGGGCATGATGCTGACCTGCTGGAAGGACGCGGGGATTTCCTCGCCTGTGGATCTGAAGAACCGCACCCTCGGCGTTTGGTTCTTTGGCAACGAATTCCCGTTCATGAGCTGGATGAGCCAGCTGGGCATCGACACAGGCGGTAAGGCTGAAAACGGTGTTGAGGTGCTGAAGCAGGGCTTCAACGTCGATCCTCTGCTGCAGCGTCAGGCCGATTGCATCAGCACTATGACCTACAATGAATACTGGCAGGTCATTGATGCGGGCGTGAATCCGGATGAGCTGGTGACTTTCAAGTACGAAGATCAGGGCGTTGCGACGTTGGAAGATGGTCTCTACGTGCTGGAAGAGAACCTGAGCGACGAAGCCTTTGTTGAGAAAATGCAGCGCTTTGTGCGGGCCTCGATGAAGGGCTGGAAGTATGCCGAAGAGAACCCGGATGAGGCCGCTCTGATCGTTCTCGACAATGACGCCACCGGTGCACAGACCGAAGAGCATCAGAAACGCATGATGGGCGAGATTGCTAAACTGACCGCAGGATCGAACGGGGCGCTGGACCCGGCCGATTTCGAGCGTACGGTAAGCACGCTGCTCGCAGGTGGGTCCGATCCGGTCATCACCGCGAAGCCGGAAGGGGCATGGACACATCAGGTGACCGACGCAGCGCTGAACTAAACCAGTCAGACATTTCTGACGCAAAGACGCGGTCCCAAAACGGGGCCGCGTTTTCTATTCTGACTGTCTGTTTCGTGTATGTACTCTTGGTGAATCTATAGTAGTATTTCCTTGTAAACTAGCGCAAAACATCCATTTGATCGCGTTCAAAGGTATAAGATGCAAGGATTTGCAGAAGAATTCAGTCACGCTCTCTCTCTCATCCTCAATGGGGATGCAGAGCTATGGGCGATTGTCTTTCTTTCTCTGAAAGTATCCGTTTTCGCGGTGCTGATCTCGGCGCTGATCGGGATGCCCGTTGGGGCAGCGCTGGCCGTGGCGCGCTTTCCCGGTCGCCGTGCGTTGATCGTGCTGATGAATGCTTTGATGGGCTTTCCACCTGTGGTGGTCGGCCTTCTGGTTTACCTTATGCTGTCCCGCTCGGGGCCTTTGGGTGTGTTGGAACTGCTCTATACGCCCACCGCCATGATCATCGCGCAGGTGGTTTTGGTCACGCCCATCGTCGCCGCGCTGACCCGGCAAGTGGTTGAGATGCTGGCCGAGGAGTATTCGGAACAACTCCGCTCACTCGGGGTGTCGCGCCTGGCCTCGGTTCCAGTGTTGTTGTGGGACGCACGCTTAGCATTGATCACTGCGCTTCTGGCCGGGTTCGGACGTGCCATTGCCGAAGTGGGCGCCGTGATCATTGTTGGCGGCAACATCAATCATGTCACGCGTGTGATGACGACGACAATCGCGCTCGAGACCTCAAAAGGAAATCTGGCTTTGGCGCTGGCGCTGGGGGCGATCCTGATCGGCATCGCGGTGGCTGTGAACGCCATGGTGAGTGCCGCCAGCCTCCGAGCCGAACAGGAGGGGTTGCGCCATGCGTGATCTGACCTTTGAGATGACACAGTCCCTGCAGGTCCGCGATCTGGTCATCCGGCGCAATGGACAGAGCCTTTTGGATGTGGCCGAGCTGACGCTGAACGGGCCGGGGCCAACACTGTTGCTGGGGCCAAACGGCGCGGGCAAAAGCCTGCTCTTGCGGTGTCTGCACGGGTTAATCTCACCCGATCAGGGTCAGGTTGTTCAAGATGGCACTCCGCTGAATACCTCTCATACAACGCGGCAGGCGATGGTGTTCCAGCAGCCCGTTCTTCTGCGCCGATCGGTGTCCGCCAATCTGGATTTCGTGCTAAAACGGCAGGGGCTCGCGCGTTGCGCGCGCAAACTTCTGATTGCCGAGCTGTTGGCCGAAGGTGGCCTAGAGGGCAAAGCCCGGCAGCCCGCGCGGTCTTTGTCGGGCGGGGAGGCGCAACGGCTGGCGATCCTGCGGGCTTTGGCGATGACTCCTGAGACACTGTTTCTGGATGAGCCGACCAGCGCACTGGACCCAAGCGCTGTACAGATGATTGAGCGTATGATCCTGCGGGCCTCGGCGCGTGGGGTGCGGATCGTCATGGTGACACATGATATCGGACAGGCGCGGCGGTTGGCTGCGGATATTGTCATGATGCAGGGCGGGCGTGTGGTGGAACACGGACCTGCCAAACAGGTTCTGGATGCCCCAGAAAGCGACGCATCACGCCGCTATCTCTCGGGCGCATTGGTTACATAACAAAAACATTGGAGCATGTGATGAGACGGGCAATTATGCGCGCAGCGGCGCTTGGGCTTGGGATGATGGCCGGTATAGCCACAGCGGAGGAGCCGTTTATCGTGGTGCAATCCACCACCTCGACCCAGAATTCGGGGTTGCTGGACTATCTGTTGCCGGGCTTTGAGGCGGAAAGCGGTATTGATGTCCGCGTAGTGGCCGTTGGCACCGGTCAGGCCATTCGCAATGCGGTGAATGGCGATGGGGACGTGTTGCTGGTCCACTCCAAGCCTGCGGAAGAGAAGTTTGTTGCGGATGGTTGGGGCGTTGAGCGTTTGGACCTGATGTATAATGACTTTGTTCTGGTCGGGCCAAAATCGGACCCGGCGGGCGTCAAAGGGGGGGCAGATATCCTCTCCGCGCTTTCTGCGATCGAGGCGGCCGAGGCCGTATTCGCCTCGCGCGGGGATGACAGCGGAACTCATAAGGCCGAGATGAGCCACTGGGCGGATGCCGGTTTGGACCCGACCAGCGCGTCGGGCGAGTGGTATCGTGAGACTGGATCTGGCATGGGGGCCACGCTAAATATTGCTAGCGGCATGGGGGCGTATGCGCTGACCGACCGGGCCATGTGGCTGTCCTTTGGCAACAGAGGCGATCTGGAGATTCTGGTCGAAGGCGATCCGCGGTTGTTCAACCAATATGGTGTGATCTTGGTGAATCCCGAGCAGCATCCGAAAACGCGCGCCAATGCCGGGCAGAGGTTCATTGATTGGCTGACAGGTCCGGACGGGCAGGCGGCGATTGCGGACTTCCGGCTAGAAGGGCAGCAGGTGTTCTTCCCTAACGCGCAGTAGATTGGCCTGCGGCTAATGCCTTCGGCGAGAGTATTTTTGAAAAGATGAAGCCCTAACCGCTGGCGCCATTGTGGTGGACCTGGCCCAAACCGGTCAGGTCATATCCACCAAATTCAGACGCGCGGGTTTGAAACTGATCCGAGCGTATGAAGCGCAGCAGTTTCTGCATTGGTTCGTCGAAATAGGCCCGCCGCCAGATCGCCAGGTCCAGTCGTTCCGAGTGGGTCGGGACGAAGCGCAGGTTGTAGAGGCTTGCCAATGCGCCCAGACCGAACCCGGCCTCGGCTTTGTTGTCGTGCAGAGTGATGGCCAGTTCTTCCTCGGTGCGGGCGCAGGTGGGTAGGGCGGTCAGGTCGTCTCGGGTCAGGCCGTGGGTTGTGAGTTCGGCATCGAACAGACGTTGGCTGGCGGCGCTGTTTTGGCGCAGGACGACGCGGCGGCCTCTGAGGTCGGCAAAACCTGCAATGTCCGAGGTCTCCGGAGACAGCAAAAGCCCGCGTTGTCGCTGTGCGATCTCGATCAGGACCACGGGGGCCTCGCCCAAAGCATCCCGCAGGGATCGGTTGTTGAAGCCATCGTCCTCATGGATATGCAGCGCCGCTGCCTGTGCGCTGCGATTGCCGAGGCGACTGAGACCGTCGAATGAGCCATCGTAGTAGGTCGCAAGACCAGATCCGCTCTCCCGCAGCGCCCAGTCCAGCAGTGGATCATGGCTGCCCGCCACGATCGGGGGCAGGGGTGGTTCCGCCACCTGCGGGCCCGAACGAGAGGCGTTGAGCCATGCAATCACCTCGGACCGGGGAAACAGCAGCTTGCCCATGGCGCGGACACAGGGCACCTCACCCGAGGAGGCGAGATCATAGGCTTTCCGCTCGCCGATCCGCAACAGGTCGGCCAGCTCTTTCGTCGTCAGGTATTCGGACATTCAGTCGAGGCGCACAGCAGGGCCAGAGGTCGCCTGTTCCGCGCTGAAACCGATCTGGTTCAGCGCAAATGGGGCGGCAACAGTGATGACGACCATTGCAGTTGCGGCGGCAAGAAAGGCTTTCATCGTTTCCTCCGGTTCAGTTCGGATCAACCGTTGCGCGGCGCAGAAATGCGATCAGGTCGTCCCGGTCCTGTTCTTGCGTGATCCGCTGCATCGGCATCTTTGATCCTGGAATGTAGTGATCCGGCCCCTCATCGAAAAGGGCATTTATCGTCTCGTCATTCCAAATGATATCAGAGTCTTGCAACGTTTCCGAGTAGAAATAGCCCGGCAGTGTTCCGGCTTGCCGTCCGAACACTTCGTAGAGTGTTGGACCTGCACGGCGCTGCCCGTCCGGTGTCATGCTGTGGCAGATCGAGCATTTGCGGGCGAATTGCCGTTCGCCGTTGCTCATCTGGTCGGGGTCTTTCAGGAAACTTGGTTCTGACGCGGCCATCTGCTCCTGATCCCTCAGGGCGGCGACCGGCCAACTATACATGGCCTCATCAATTCCCCCCGCGTGGATGTTCTGTCCGTCAGCCGAGAACGCTAGCGCCCAGACCGGCCCCCGCAGCGTGGCGCGGAAATCTTGAACGATGCGCCAGTCCACCGTGTCGATCACCATAATGTAGCCTTCGCCATCCCCGACTGCCAACAGACTGCGATCAGGACTTAGGGCCAGCGCCAGAATGGGGCGTCGGTCCAGGGTGAAATCCCTCTCTTCATCCGTGCTGAGGTCGCGGATACGGGTCCCGCCATCCACAGCGCCATAGGCGATCCAGCCGTCTTGTTCGTTCAGGGCCAACTCATTGATGCCGAAGCCATGTTCGACCACGCGCCGGGTTTCTTGCCCGCTGGCCACGTCCCATTCGCGTAGGCTACCATCCACACCCGCCGAGAACAGCCGGGTTCCATCCTGTGAAAACACCACCGCGTTCACACCGCCACCAGTCGGGCCCAGCATTTGTGGGGCGGAGCCGTCCAACGGCCACAACCCAATTGTGCCGTCCCAGCTGGCTGTGGCGACATGGGTTTTTGAGGCTGCGAGGCCCACGATTTTGCCCTTGTGCTGGCCCACGACCTCTCCGCCCGGCCAGCGGCGCAGGGTGAAATCGTCTCCGGCGGAGTAGATGGCAGTGCCGTTGAAGACGACGGAGTTGACGGCGGCTTCATGGCCCTCCAACCATTCGGGCATTTGATCCGACCAAAGGCCAACCGAGTTGTCGAAACTGGCCGTGGCGATCCGCCCGTCAGGTGCGGTTGCGATGCCCATGATCGGCCCGCCATGGCCCTTGAGCGTAAAGAACTCGGACAATGCGGGCAGGGGGATCAGGGCCAGCGCGACGGCGAGCCAGCGCATCTATTCAGCGGGAGAGGCCGCTGCTTTGCCCGCCTCTTTTTCCTGCACCTCTTCCAGCCAGAGCGAGTGATGCTCACGCGCCCACTGCTCTTCAACCTCGCCGGTACCCATGGCGTCAAACGCGCCCTCCATGCCCACCGAGCCAAGGTAGATATGGGCGATGATAATGGCGATGAAGACATAGGCCACCATAACGTGCCAGACCTGTGCGTATTGCATTTCCTCCTGCGGCGACATCTGGACGGGCAGGCTCAGGCCAAGTGCTTGAGGAATGCCGGTGGAGTTGGCGATCGAGAAGGTTTTGGCGAACATCGGCAGCTCGAACGGGAACAGCAGCGACAGACCGGACAGGCTGATCGAGATACCCAGCAGGATGCAGGCCCAGAAGATGATTTTCTGGCCCGCGTTGAACTTTTTAGCAGGTGGATGGCTGCCTTTTGTGAACAATCCCCCTCCGGCGGCCAGCCATTTCAGGTCGGTTTTGTTGGGGATGTTATGGGCGATCCAGTTCACGGTGACGATGATCAAGCCCAGCATGAAGGCCCAGGCGAGGTTGTTGTGCAGCCATTTGCAGCCCTGTGCAATGGTGGCGAATCCTTCCTTGCCGAATATCGGGATCAGGAAGTCGCGGCCATAAAGCGTCAGCAGGCCAGTGATCCCAAGGATCAGGAACGATCCGGCAAACAGCCAGTGCCCGAACCGTTCAAAACTGTTGAAGCGTAGAACCGTGCGGCCTGTCTTTTCCCCATCAATGCGGATTTTACCGCGGATCAGGAAGAACAGCAGAATGACGGCCGCCATCACAGCAATGATGTAGCTGCCGTATTCACGCAGTGGACCCGTTCGGAAGTTCCACCACCACATGCCGCCATCCTGAATCAGGACACCAGCGGCAGGCCCTTGAGACGACACCGTTGTATCGGCCGAGCCAAAGCGAATAGCCCGATACACATCGCTATCCGAGGCAACACCGCTTGTTCCGAATTGCCCCAGCAGCCCCTCGACGTTGCCCTGACCTGTGTTTTCCGAGCGGTAGGCGTTGTCCACTTTCTCTCCCCGCTGCCGCGCCAGAATATCTTCTAGCGTCGTGGCACCGCCAGTCGAGGCGCGTTCATCCGCGGCAGGGGCCTCGGTCTCGGTGCTTTGGGCAAGGGCGAACTGAGTCAGCCCAAGGGTGAACAGAAGGGCGAAAATGAGACGGAACATCTGAACCTCGGTCAAAATGCCAAATGCAGGTGACCCACATTTGCGGGTCACCTGTTTCTTACACAGACGAATTAGCCGTCTTTCTGGTCGTAGGCCGTGCCCCAACCCCACGCGCCCGAGCCAAACCCGCGCGCAACGACGCGCTCGCGGTAGATGGCCGAGACGACGTCGCCGTCACCGGCGAGCAGGGCCTTGGTGGAGCACATCTCGGCGCAGATGGGCAGTTTGCCCTCGGCGATCCGGTTGCGACCATATTTGGCGAACTCTGCGGTCGAGTGCGTTTCTTCGGGACCACCGGCGCAGAAGGTACATTTGTCCATCTTGCCGCGCGATCCGAAGTTGCCCGCCTGCGGGTATTGCGGCGCGCCGAAGGGGCACGCGTAGAAGCAATAGCCGCAGCCAATGCACAGGTCCTTGGAGTGCAGGACGACGCCTTCTTCGTTCTGATAGAAGCAGTCGACCGGGCACACCGCCATGCAAGGCGCATCCGAACAATGCATACAGGCCACCGAGATCGAGCGTTCGCCCGGGTTGCCGTCATTGATCGTTACCACCCTGCGGCGGTTGATGCCCCATGGCACCTCGTGTTCGTTCTTACACGCGGTGACACAGGCGTTGCACTCGATACAGCGTTCAGCGTCGCAGAGAAATTTTGCTCTTGCTGCCATTTTTCTCTTCTCCTCCTTACGCTGACCAGATCTTGCAGAGAGTCGCTTTGGTCTCCTGCATCTGAGTCACTGAATCATAGCCATAGGTCTGGGCAGTGTTGGTACTTTCACCCAGAACATAGGGATCGGCTCCTTTGGGATATTTCTCCCTAAGGTCCTCGCCCTGGAAATGGCCGCCAAAGTGGAATGGCATGAAGGCCACGCCGGCACCGACCCTGTTGGTCAGCATCGCCATCACCTTGACCTTGCCGCCCTCAGGACCTTCGACCCAGACCTGCGATCCGTCCCGAATACCAAGGTTGTTGGCATCGCGCGGATTGATCTCGACGAACATGTCCTGCTGGAGCTCGGCCAGCCACGGGTTAGACCGTGTCTCATCGCCACCGCCTTCATATTCGACCAGACGACCTGACGTGAGGATTATCGGGTAATCCTTTGAAAAGTCGTTCTTTTGGATCGAAGCATAAAGGGTGGGCAGACGATAGGCCTGACGGTCCTCGTAGGTTGGATAGTCCTCCACCAGATCGCGCCGGTTCGTGTAGAGCGGCTCGCGGTGCAGTGGGATCGGATCCGGGAAGGTCCAGACGACCGCGCGGGCTTTGGCGTTCCCAAAGGGCGCACAGCCATGAGCGATCGCGACCCGCTGGATACCGCCGCTGAGGTCGGTCTTCCAGTTGGTCTCTGGTCCCGCAACGGCGTCGATCGCCGCGCGTTCCTCAGACGTGAGGTCTCCATCCCAGCCAAGGTCCATCAGCATCTGCATCGTGAATTCGGGATAACCATCCTGAATTTCCGATCCGACGCTATAGACCCCTTCGGCCAGCAGGTTGTCACCATCGCGTTCCACCCCGAAACGGGCGCGGAAGGTCAGGCCACCTTCGGCCACCGGTTTGGACATGTCATAGAGGTTCGGTGTCCCCGTATGACCCATCTCAGGCGTTCCCCAGCAAGGCCAGGGCAGACCATAATACTCGCCGTCGTTGGGTCCACCAATGGCTTGCAGCGTGGTTCTGTCGAACGTGTGCTGGTTGGCCATGTGGCTTTTCAGACGTTCCGGCGACTGACCGGTATAGCCGATGGTCCAGAGGCCCGAGTTGAACTCACGCGTGATGCTTTCAACATTCGGGGTTTCCGGGTCGTCCATCTCGATGTTGCGGAACAGACGGTCCGCCCAGCCGAACTTGTTGGCGAACTTGGCCATGATGACCTCGTCCGGCAAGCTTTCGAATAGGGGATCCACCACCTTGTCGCGCCACTGCAGCGAGCGGTTCGATGCTGTGACCGAGCCACGGGTTTCGAACTGGGTACAAGCTGGCAACAGGTAGACGCCATCAGTGCGGTCCTGCAGAACGGCTGAGACGGTGGGATACGGGTCGATCACGACCAGCATGTCCAGCTTCTCCATCGCCGTCTTCATTTCCGTCATCCGGGTCTGCGAGTTGGGCGCGTGGCCCCACAGGACCATGGCGCGGACGTTGTTGTCCTGATCCATGTTGGCAGGGTCTTCCAGAACACCGTCAATCCAGCGGGAGACCGGGATGCCGCGCTCGTTCTGGAGCGGTTTATCCTTGCCTTCCTTGTCTTTGATCGTGGCGAACTGACCGGCCAGCCATTCAGGATCTTCACCCCAGACACGGGCCCAGTGACCCCATGCCCCTTTCGACAGGCCATAGTAGCCGGGCAGGGTGTGAGACAGAACACCAAGGTCCGTCGCGCCTTGCACGTTGTCATGGCCGCGGAAGATGTTGGTGCCACCACCCGTGGTGCCCATATTGCCGAGCGCAAGCTGAAGCACACAGTAGGCGCGGGTGTTGTTGTTGCCGTTGGTGTGCTGAGTGCCGCCCATGCACCATACAACGGTGCCGGGACGGTTATTCACCATGGTCCGGGCGACGCGACGCAGCTGCGAGCCGGGTGTACCGGTGACGCGCTCGACCTCATCCGGGGTCCACTTGGCAACCTCTTCCTTGATCTGGTCCATCCCCCAGACACGGGTGCGGATGAACTCCTTGTCCTCCCAACCGTTGTCGAAGATGTGCCAAAGGATACCCCAGACCAATGCG
Source organism: Ruegeria sp. B10 (assembly GCF_056539825.1). Taxonomy (NCBI): domain Bacteria; kingdom Pseudomonadati; phylum Pseudomonadota; class Alphaproteobacteria; order Rhodobacterales; family Roseobacteraceae; genus Ruegeria; species Ruegeria sp. B10. Next base: position 114,628 of record NZ_JBQFVP010000002.1, on the reverse strand, counting down.
ACGTCGGTGCCGGGACGGAAGCGGACATATTCATCCGCATGCGCCGCAGTGCGCGTAAAGCGCGGGTCGCAAACGATCAGCGGCGCGTTATTCTGCTCTTTCGCACGCAGGATATGCAGCAGCGAGACGGGGTGCGCCTCGGCCGGGTTACCACCGATGATAAAGATGGCCCGGCTGTTGTGCATGTCGTTATACGAGTTAGTCATGGCGCCGTAGCCCCACGTGTTCGCAACGCCCGCAACAGTGGTCGAGTGGCAGATACGGGCCTGATGGTCCACGTTGTTCGTGCCCCAGTAGGCGGCGAACTTGCGGAACAGATAGGCCTGTTCGTTATTATGCTTCGCAGAACCCAGCCAGTACACACTGTCCGGCCCGGATTCCTGACGGATGTTCATCATGCCGTCGCCGATCTCGTTGATCGCCTCGTCCCAGCTGATGCGCTTCCACTCTCCGCCTTCCTTTTTCATCGGATACTTCAGGCGGCGTTCGCCATGGGCGTGTTCGCGGACCGCGGCGCCCTTTGCGCAGTGCGCACCCAGGTTGAACGGGCTGTCCCAACCGGGTTCTTGCCCGACCCAGACACCATTTTGCACCTCAGCAACGACTGTACAGCCGACCGAGCAGTGAGTGCAGACGGATTTGATATTCTCAACGGCTTGGTTTGCCGCTGTCTGGGCGCTGGCTTGCGTCACGGTTCCACCCGTAGCGCTGATCGCGGCAAGGCCGCCGATCGTCAGGCCCGAGCCACGCAGGAATGCGCGGCGATCGACGGTTTTCTCGCCGACCTGGGACAGGATACTTGTCCGCTGGGGGCGTCTCGCAACCCCGTTGGTCTTTTTCCTAAGCATTGTTTTCCTCCCTTGCGCGCCGTGTCAGCCACGGCTGGCTTGGTACTTCGCGAACCGACATCAGGGCCAATCGCAACCGTCCGTCGGGTAGATGACATCGTCCGGCGGCTAGGCCGGGCGCAGTCGAGGCGGCTTAGAAGCGCGCGCTTTCCAGATACGCGCGGGTATGCGCGGTGTCCTGCATGCGGGTCTCGTCCGTCGGCAGCTCGGCTGCTTCGGCTTGACCGCTCAGGCTGGCTGCGGCGACAGCAGCGGGCGCTGCGGTTCCGGCCAGTTTGAGGAAGTCGCGGCGGGTTGCGCCTTCTTCCTTGGTCTTGCTCATGGGTGTCTCCTCTCCCATTTGCGATCTAGCGCCGACTTGGGCGCTGGTGAGTGGCGGGTTATGCCGCCGTCATTCGGAAGGCCTCACGCTCGATCTCCATGAACACCCGACCGGCCGTCCCGACCGAGGCATAGAGAACCGAAGCTTCGGCAGCTTCCAAATCCGAATAGAAATGTGCGGCCCAAGGGCCGATATGTTTGTTCCAGAATGCTTTTTGATCGTCGAGAGGGGCAGCGGTTCCAAACCGGCCCACGATCATGCCAGCCATAATCTCCATCAGTGATGCGATGTTATCTTCGGGCTCGAACACGTTCTTGGCGCGGGTTATGCCGCGCACGGCCATATCATTGCGCAACTGAGCCAGAGGTTTTTCGTTCAGGAACCCGGTTAGGTAAAAGCTGGCATAGGGCAGCAGCTCACCACGGCCCAACCCGATGAACAGTGCGTTGAACTCGCGTTCTGCGGCCGCGGGTTTTGTCACCTTGGCCACCCGTGCCATGGCTTGAATGGCTTGGCCCAGATCGGTGTCATCGCCGCTTAGCCCCGCCATCTGATCCAATAGCAGCTGATCCGGCGGGCCAGCGAGCAGCAGGCCCAGAAAATTGTAGAAATCCGCGCGCAGCCGATCCTCGGCCGAGATATCCATGTGTTGCGCGTTGCTTGCGGTCATCCGTTATCCTTCGAATTCAAATCTCATGCGGCGCGGGGCCGGGATATAAGGCTCGTCCTCAGGCTCTTCCGCTGCGGCCAGAGCCATCGGTTCCAGGGCTGGTTCAGGTTCGGCGAGCGCGGCGGGTTCTTCTTCCTCGACAGGCTCGGGGGCGTCGATTTCAGGCTCATCCTCTTCGGCTGCCAAAGCCTCGATATGCGCCAACATCCCTTTGCCGACCTGATAAGCGGTTTGGAGGTTTTCGATCACACAGGCGGCATCGGTGTAGTCTTCGCCATAGTCGACCAGCCCGTCCACATTGGCCAATACAGGATTCAGTCGCCATAGCCGACGCAGGGCGCGGCGGCGCAAGCGGTCGGGGACTGCCTTAGCCATGAAGCCCGACACATCATCGCCAGCTTGTAACTGATCGGGGTCGGGCAGATTGAACTCGGCCAGAATTTCGGCGTCGCTCTTTTCTTCCAACTCGGCCTGTTGCGTCACGATGGTTTGTTGTTCCGCCGCGATCGCTTCGGCCTCGGTTTCTGCCTGAACGGCTGCCTTGCGGCGGGACCAGAAATCGCGGGGTTGGGTCATTGCAGCACCTTCCTCGGTGCGCGGTAGACGTCCGAGGTCTGCCGAATACGCGCATCTCCCTTGCCGTCCTCCACAAGGTCCGTCCGTTTCTTGTCACGACGGCGTTTGATGAAAACCTCATCCCGGTGGTGTTCCAAGGTAAAATCCCGAACCCAGGCGATCAGGCCTTCGGTCATCGGGATTTTCTCAACAATCTCTTCGCCTGTATCAGCATAATCCTGCCCTTCGAACGGAGAGGCGGTGATCAGCGCCGCATCCATCGGGCGGTTGCCGTCCAGATCGTTGCGCAGAACCAGATAAACGGAAGGCTGCCCATCAGACAGGTTGACCATGTAAGCTTCGGTCTCATCGGCCCAGAGGGTTAGGGGCAAGGTGGCGGCGTGATACTCCACCGCGTCGCCTTCGCGCCGAAGCTCCACCCAATCAGCAGGGCCTGCACCGGGCAGCACGGCAACTGCACGCCAGTTCCATTTAGCCCAGCGAGTTACCCCGGGTGTCTTGCGCACGATGACGCCAACAGGCATTTCAATACGGCTTGCGGCCTTGGCCACTGGCTCCTCCCCGTAAGGCTCTCCCCTGCCTTACCCTAAGTCTACTATGGTACACATAGGGCGGCTCTGCCAAGTCTCAATCGCGTGAAAAACCTCTTGTACGACTAAAGTTTAACAAGTGAAATTCCGAGCGTTTGTGTCAGGAAAAACAGGCGCTCCCAAAGAATTTAATGTGCGATCCTTAGTGTTTGACAAAGACTGGATTGCCAGCCGAGCGATACCATCTAAGGTAACAAGTCAGGAAGCTGTCCGGGGGAGGGACATGGCCACCAAACTTATTCTATGTAACTGCGAAGGCTCGCAGCAGGTGGACGCCGACCGCATTGGCGCGGCCACCGAGCTGGAGTGCAGCAAAACGCACACCGCCCTTTGCACGCGAGAGCTGGGTGTTGTTGCTGACTTTATGAAGGGGGATGAACAACTGCTGATTGCCTGCGGGCAGGAGCAGGAGGTGTTTCGCGATCTGGCCGAGGACCTTGAGGTTGAGGCACCCGCCTTTGTCGATCTGAGGGACCGCGCAGGCTGGTCTGACCAATCTGGCGATGCGGCCCCGAAGATGGCAGCCCTGGCGGCTGAGGCGTTGGTGCCCATGCCCATCTCGCCCAGTGTTGATGTGATCAGCGAGGGGACCTGTTGCATCGTTGGCCCGGCCGAGGTCGCCTTTGATCTGGCGGAGCGTTTGTCGACTACGCTGGCGGTGACTGTTGTCACTGGCGATGAGACCTCACCCGTCAGCCGCAGCTTTGACGTGGTGCGGGGGCAGGTCCGCTCGGTTTCGGGCGCATTGGGCGGGTTCGCCCTGCGGATCGACGGGTTGCAGCAGATTGCCCCGGGTGGTCGTGGGGCGTTTGGATGGACCGAGCCGCGTGACGGGGCGCAGTCGGCCTGCGACATCCTGATTGATGTGGCCGGAGACACGCCACTGGTTCAAGCCCCGGCTAAGCGAGAGGGTTATCTGCGGGCTGACCCGCGCGACCCGCTGGCGGTCTCCAAACTGGCGTTTGATGCAGCGCAGTTGGTAGGGACGTTCGAAAAACCACTCTATGTGCGTCTTGAGGAAACTCTGTGTGCCCATTCGCGGGCCGAGCAGGTCGCCTGTACCAATTGCCTCGATATCTGCCCGACTGGAGCAATCACGCCCGCCGGAGAGCATGTCGCCATTGACCCGATGATCTGTGCAGGCTGTGGGGCTTGCGCGGCGCTGTGCCCCTCGACCGCGATCACTTACGAAGACCCGCCTGTGTCGGCGGTGCTGTCGCGCATGCATGTCCTGGCCCGGACTTATCGCCGGGCTGGAGGCTCCGCGCCGCGTCTGCTGGTGCATGACGCCCATGGGGCCGAGATGATCCGTCTTGCCGCGCGGTTCGGACGTGGACTTCCCGCCGATGTTATCCCGATGGAGGTGAGCGTCATTTCCGGCTTTGGCCATGCCGAGATGCTGGCCGCTTTGGCCCACGGCTTTGCGAGGGTCGACATCCTGCTGGCCCCCACGACCGAGCAGGATGCTCTGGACCGCGAGCTGGAGCTTGCACAGGCGATCGCGCCGGAAGCGGGTCTTGGACTGATTGATGAGGCCGACCCGGATGCGATGAGCGATCTGCTCTATGCTCAAGACGTACCGGCGGCACTGACCGACCCGGTTCTTCCGTTGGGCAACCGTCGACAAATCGCCCGGTTGGCGGCGCAGGCATTGAACCCTAAGGCCGAGGAACCTCTGGCTTTGCCCCAAGGCGCACCCTATGGGGCCGTCGCGGTGGATACGGATGCGTGTACGCTGTGCCTAAGCTGTGTGTCGCTCTGCCCATCGGGGGCCTTGATCGACAACCCGGATAAACCTCAGTTGAACTTCCAGCAGGACGCCTGTCTGCAATGCGGTCTGTGCCGAAACATCTGCCCTGAGGATGCCATTGCGCTGGTTCCCCAACTGGACCTGAGCGATGCGGCGTTGTCTCAGCAGGTGCTGAACGAGGAAGAGCCCTTTGAATGTGTCGAATGTGGTGCCCCGTTTGGCGTGAAGTCAACGGTTGAGCGGGTCATGGAGAAGCTGTCGGGTATACACCCTATGTTTGCCTCGTCCGAGCAGGCGCGGATGATCCAGATGTGCGACAATTGCCGGGTGGGCGCGCAGTTCAACATGCAGGACAATCCGTTCCAGTCCAAGCCGCGGCCCAAGGTTGTGACTACGGATGACTATTTTTCAAAACGGAAGGATCATTGATGCTGCAGCGGCGCGCCGAGATCCGCTGCGCTGATGACCGAGACAAAGGCCAGAATGGCGTCCAGATCGTCCAGCGTCATCTCAACAGGGTGTATCGGCGACGGACGCGAAGGATCGAAAGGGGGCGTCAGGCCTTCGATCTGCGTGAAGGCCGGGTGGGGGTTCAGCGCGAAGAAGGCCTGGAACCTCTCATCCCAATCCGGCAATGTGCGCAACACAGCGAAAGACGGGGTCGAGCCGAGCCCATTCAGGCGGTTCTGCGGGCCGATCACATGGCAGCGTCCGCAATGGGTCATCGAGAGCTCCTCACCCAACGCGGTATTGCCATCAATGACTTCGGATGCCTCGGCGCTGGCAACCTCGAAACTGGCGCTAAAGGGCGGGCCTTGATCCGGAGCAAAGCTTTCGATCGTGCGTTTGCCGATATCCGACAGCAGCCAGTCACGAAACCGCTCCTGTTTCGGATCGTCCTGAATGCGCAGGTGATAGACGATCTCGCCACGTGCAAAGACCGGATCGCCCTCGGCACCGGTATTCAACGCCATAACGCCCTCAGCATCGCTGATTACCCGTATCCCGGTCTTGAGTGAAAAGCGCGGAAGAATATGTTGCAAAAGGCCCGAGTTCGAAACTTCGGTCGGGCTGGCCAAGCCAATCGCGTCTTGCGCCCCGGAAGGGGTGGCGGAGAGCGTCAGGCTGAGGCACAAAAGGAAAAAGCGCATGCCCAAGCCTAATCGCCAAAAGGCAAATGCGTCAAATGAACGAAAAGAAACGGAGACACATGCAATGAAAAGCAACCATGCGATGGGGCAGGTTATGGGGATGATGGCATGAGTGTCCGTGACGCGGTTCTTGCAAACTTGAAAAAGATCACTGACCCGGTTTCCGGTCAGGATATCGTCAGCGCTGGCGTTGTGCGCGCCCTCAATGTCGAAGGCGATACCGTGCGCTTCGTACTTGAGATCGACCCCAAACAGGCCGAGCGGATGGAGCCGGTTCGCGCCGCCGCTGAGCAGGCCGCGCAGATGGTCGAAGGGGTTTCGAAAGTGTCGGCGATGATGACCGCGCATTCCGACAAGGCTCCACCGGATCTCAAGCCAAAACCAAAGCCCTCTCAGACCGGTCCGCAGGCTGTGCCTGGTGTGGATCGTATTATCGCCGTTGCCTCGGGCAAGGGCGGTGTTGGGAAATCGACCGTATCCGCGAACCTCGCCTGCGCCTTGGCGGCCGAGGGGCGGCGCGTCGGGCTGCTGGACGCGGATGTCTACGGGCCGTCACAGCCTCGGATGTTGGGTGTCTCAGGACGCCCGGCCAGCCCGGACGGCAAGACGATTCTGCCTCTGCGCAATCATGGCGTCACAATGATGTCGATGGGCCTGATGACCAACGAAGGGCAGGCGGTTGTTTGGCGTGGCCCCATGTTGATGGGTGCGTTGCAGCAGATGATGAACCAAGTGCAGTGGGGCGCTCTGGACGTGCTGATCGTTGATCTGCCGCCTGGCACCGGCGACGTGCAACTGACGCTCAGCCAGAAGTTTCAGGTGGATGGGGCTATCGTTGTCTCAACCCCGCAGGACGTGGCGCTGATTGATGCCCGCAAAGGGATCGACATGTTCAACCAACTCAAGACGCCGATCTTCGGCATGATCGAAAACATGTCGACCCATATCTGTTCCAACTGTGGGCATGAGGAACATATCTTTGGTCATGGCGGTGTCGCGTCCGAGGCCGAGGCGCTGGGCGTGCCGCTCTTGGGTGAAATCCCGCTGCATCTGGATATCCGGATGGCCGCGGACGGGGGTGCGCCCATCGTGGTCAGCAAGCCCGACAGCCCACAGGCCGACGCGTTCCGCAAGATCGCGCGCGACCTGATCGCCAAAGCCAACGCATGAGCGAGCCGGTCTTTCCCCCTCTGTTGACAGGTCACCCCGCCAAGGGTGGGGAAGACCCGTTCGAAAAGGCCCAGGCCATGGCGGCGCTGGGCTGCGATTCCGGTTCGGTCGTGTACAATATTCAGGCCGATCGTCTGCGTGCGGCCATCGTATTCGCGCCCGAGGTCGCTTTGCACGACGCCATGGCGATGCTTCCGCTATGTGCTGTCGGGTTTCAGAACGCACTGGGCGCTTTGGCACCGCCAGAAGTGGCGGTGCATCTGGGCTGGGATGGCCTGATCTGCGTGAACGGCGCGAAATGCGGGCAGTTTCATGTTGCCGCGTCGACCAGCGATCCCGATCACATACCCGACTGGCTGGTCGTCGGGTGGGAATTGGTACTGCTGCAAACCAGCGACGCGCCCGGCCAAACGCCGGACGTCACCGCGCTCTATGATGAGGGCTGCGCCGAGGTTTCGGCAACCCAACTGGTGGAAAGCTGGTCGCGTCATATGCTGACATGGCTCAACCGCTGGTCCGAGGACGGCAACGCGCCGCTACATGGCGAATGGCTTGGCCTTCTGCGCGGCGTCGGAGAACCGATCGAGGAGCAGGGCGTGTTCCTTGGCACGGATGAGCGGTTCGGCATGCTGATCCGCGACAAGGATGAGACTCACCTGCGCCCGCTCACAAACTTATTGGAGGCGACCTGATGAAACTGGCCCGCGCGATACACTTCGACGAAAGCGACATGAACGTGTTCCACTCGCCCGCGCGTACGGGGGAATGGTGCATCTCGGGCGGCTTTGAGTTTTCCAACTGGGGGCAGGGCGATCTGGAAGGGAAAGCCCGTCAGGCCTTCGCCAATGGTTGGCTGGGGCTAGAGACCTTCGGGCGTGTGACCTTTGTGGCTGTCACCCAGATCGAACCGGCTGAAAAGGAGCAGATCGTCGAATATCTGGCTGAGCATTTCGTGAAATTCTACGGTGCACCATCGGTCGAGGCCGCGATGGGCGTGGCGCAATCGGAGATAGACCATATGTCCGAGCTATGCGACGAGCACGCCGCCAACACTCTGCTCACCGTTGCGCGTGAATTGACCGAAAGCGGCGTGCATGAAGCCTTCCGCGTGATCACTCCGCAAGAAACCCAGCTCGAGGCGCTGGCGGTTCATGGCTCACTTGAAGACTAAGGGTCGTCAGATAAGGTCGACAAACCCGCCAAACTGACCCCGCTTGAAGATCAGGCCTTGGCCTGTGCGGTACATGACCTGATCAACATGGCCAACCATGATCAGGTGGTCGCCTGCTTCGTGGCAGGCATGCAGATGGCAGTCAAACCGCGCCAGGCAATCGGCCAGTTGCGGCCGGCCCATATCATCTGCGCTCCAGTCTGCGTGAGAGAAATCTTCTCCGTCCCGAGCAAACCGCAGGCTTTGGTCCTGCTGCTCTTGTGCCATGACATGGATGGAATAGTGCTGGCAGTCCGAAAACGCCCCGAACCGATTGGATTCCTTGGCAAGACACCACAGGACCAGCGGTGGGTCTAGTGAAACCGAGGTGAAGGAGTTCACGGTGATCGCGCGCGGCCCAAGTGCCGTCTGGGTTGTGACGACCGTTACACCTGTCCCGAAACATCCCAGCGCTTCACGAAACGCGGTGCTTTGATCAGGGGTCGGGATAAAAATCTTCTCGGTCATTGCACATCTGTTCTCTGCCCGATCGTCAGGTGCCATGACCGTTCCGTATTGTCCATGGTAACTTTGGTTCATCACGTTGAAAAACTAGGTCAGTTCAGGTCCTCCAACAAGCGACCATGTTTGCGGGTTTCGGTGATGATTGCGCCGAAAGTGGTGATTTCCCGCGCTTTCAGCATGGGTAGCATCCGCACTAGCGCCTCAGCCGTGGCCACCGCATCCCCCAGCGCCGTGTGGCGGAGCGCTTCGGGAATTTCTACGTCCAAACGGTCACATAGCGCATCCAGTGTATGCGTCTCGCTGGCGCCAAACAGGACAGCAGACAGAAGCACGGTGTCCAGAATTGGGTGATCCCATTCAACACCCATCCGCTTGGCGTGACGGCGCAGGAATGCCATGTCGAATGGCGCATTATGGGCAACAATCACGGCATCCCGCGCGAATTGGTGAAAGATGCGGCCAGCCTCGCCAATGTCGGGCGCGCCTTGCACCATTTGGTCGCTGACCTTGTGAACCTTGGTAGAGGCCGCTGGGATGGGGATGCCGGGATTGACCAGCATGTCGATCCGTTCGCCCTCGACAATGCGCCCTTTCACAACCCGGACAGCGCCGATCTGGACGATCTCATCCTTGTGCGGCAACAGGCCGGTGGTTTCGGTGTCGAAGACAACAAAGCAAAGATCTTCAATCGTTTGGGCCTCGAAACTACCCGAGGCGGACACGTTCAACAGGTCGAAATCATAGACTAGTGGGCGCGCCGCGTCCGGGGCGATCTGCGCCGCGCTGTCGTCGAAAATCAGCATGTATCCGGGCGCATCTCCCAACGGTTTCACGCGCGCGGCGTAAGTCTGCGCTCCGTCGATGCTGGTCAACGTGCAGGTGACGTCCTGACCGGTTTTGACCAGCTTCGAATAGGCGGCATACAGCGAGTCAGGCTGTAGATAATCCTCAAGCGCGGCGTTCAGACGGGGATGTGCGATCTGGGCCAGAACCTCGGCCGCTTGCGCATCATAGAGGACGATCTTGTGGTTCGGGCTGGCGAGCAGCATGGCAACCGGAATCTCGGTCAGCAGGGCGGTGAGCCTGTTCTTTTCGGCAGCCAGTTGGGCGGTCTCGGATGCGACTGCCTCGGCCACGCTGAGCGTCTTGTGCGACAGTTGATCTGCCAGCCCAGCGGCGGCCGGGGCAAGGTCGCCCAGGTATTTTGCCGTCTGCACATCCATATTGCTGCTGACCCCGGCGTGGGCCCGCGCGCGCAATTCGGCAGACAGACGCTCAATCGGTTTTGCCACGTTGTCGTCAAACAGCAACCAGACCCCGGCGACCAAGGCCAACAGCCCAAAGGCAATCACGATCCCGGCAAAAAGGAACGTGTCGAAAAGGGCGGGGTTGCCCTCGCGGGCATAGCTGAACCAAAGCGCCAGAGCGCTGACCGCCAGCCCACCAGCCGCTAACAGGCAGAAGAACAGAAAGATTCTCAGACGCAGACTCAACTTGGTCAGCATGATCAAACTCCGCAGGTGGCCTCGATGATCGGATCGCCGTTCCCGGCTTTGATCCAGTCGGCATTCAGAACGCGGCCATCGTCGCCAAACTCGGCCCCGTCGGCCAGATTGGCCCGCAGGTTTTCGGCGCAGTTTACGACCACCGGTACCTTCGAGACCGGTGCCCAGCGGCCAAAGAAATAGAGCTCGACCAGCCTTTCATCCGGCACCTGTTCGTTCTTGCGCACCGAGTCGGTGTCAATGGCAGCGAACCTGTCCACGAAAGGCACGGCATAGGTCCAGGGGCGGTAAATCGCGCGGCTTTCGACCTCTTGGATGATGCTGACACTTTCGGGCAGCGTCTCGCGGGTGCGGTCGTACCACGAGTATTCGCTGGCGATCGTCATTCCGATCATGCCCAGCCCTGCAGCAACCGGCGTGGCCCACCGGGGCAACCTTCCGCCGGTTAGCTTGTTCAGCACCAGCACGATTCCGGCAAAGGCAAAGCCCGCAAATATCGTACCGATCAATTCCAGAAACATAGGTCTTCTCCAGCCTTCGGGCGTTCCTCGCCCAGTCTTTTCAATTCAAACACGGTCGCCGAGGGCGATCCTGATCTCACGTTTTTAACCCAGCATTCCTTTGCCGTGACCAACGGCGGATTGCATGGTTTTCACCACCACAAACGCGTCCCTCAGGTGGCTGCGCTCAAAGTCCGACAGGTTTGTAGGCGGCAGGTAATTGTCGGGTTTTTCCCCGGATTTGACCAGTGCGACCTGATGTTCCAGCCGAGTTTCCGCAATCAGATCATAGGCATCCAGCAAATCACGCGCACCAGAGGGGCTGAGGACACCGGCTGCCTCAGCCGCTTTCAGGCGGGCACGGGTGTTGGCCTCGGGCAGTTTGCCCTGCAGGCTGTAAATCCGCGCCAGATCAACCACCGGCACCACGCCGTTATGTTTCAGATCCAGCGTATTGCGATGCTCGCCCGAGCGGATGGTGGCAAACCCCCGCAACAGACCCAAAGGCGGCGTGTGTTTCAGCGAATTCGAGATCATATGCGCGACAAATATCGAATTCGCATTGGCTGCGTTTAGCGTATCGGCCTGAAGATCGGCGAATAGCTCGAACGAGCCGCCGATAGGGCGTAGGTCAAACATGACCGAGGCCAGCATCTGCGCTTCGGGGTTCGGTTTTGCGATCCACCCCTTGAAATAGTCGCGCCAGACATGCAGCGGCTGACACCAGCGCGGATTGGTCGCCATCATGTCACCGGGGCAGTAGAAATAGCCGCAGGTATCCAGCCCGACCGAGACATATTTGGCCAGTTGCGTGAAATAGGCCATGTCATCTTCGGTCACCGCATCGTCCAGTATCAGGCAGTTGTCCTGATCGGACACACCTGTCTGTTCCTGCCGTCCTTGCGATCCGCACGCCAGCCACAGGTATGGCACGGGCGGGGGCCCCAGTTCGGCTTCAGCAAGACTCAGCAGCCGACGCGTGGCAGTGTCGGCGATATCCGTGATCAGCCGTGTTACGATTTCATGCCGGTTGCCACCCGCAACCAACTGCACCAGCAGCTGAGGGATTTCTGCCGTGACCTTGGCCATTTCCTGGGCAGTGTCGGCATGGGCAATTCGGCGAACAAGCTCTGCCGAGTTCACGGCCTGATAATGGGTCAGGTCTGTCTGCGTAACGACGCCGACTAGACGTCCGCCCTCGCAAATCGGGATGTGGCCGATCCCTCGCTCCATCATCACGTGCAGCACATCCGAGCCGATATCCGATGGCGATAGGGTGGTTGGGTTCGGCGTCATGATCTGTGAGATCGGAGTATCCGCCGGCATTGCATCGGCCACAAACTTGCCCGAGATATCACGCAAGGTGGTGATGCCTACCAGATCGTCGGCCTCTGTCACGCATAGCGACGAAATCCCCTTGTCGCGCATCAGGCGCGCGGCGTCGCGTACGGTCGTGGCCGGAGGGCAGGTGGCCGGATTGTGCGCCATCAGGACATCAATGGCGCTGGTCGCAAGACTCTGCGGACCGCTTCGGCCTCCGCGAGAGCGATCGAAGAACTTCGAGACCACATCATGGTTGTCGATCAACTCTCGCACCAGTTCAGGTGGCAGTACGATCAGCACAGATGGGGTATGGGCGCGTGCCTTGGTCGCGGCTTTGCCGTCTTTAAGCAGCCCGCGTTCACCAAAGGAATTGCGCAAGCCCAGATGCGAAACGACCTCATCGTTCTCATCCGTGATTTCAACCTGTCCTTCATAGATCACGAATACGCCGGGCAGTTTGTGGCCCAGATCGTAAACTGGGTAGTCCTCGTCAACTTCCCAGACCTCGATCTGTTTTGCGACCTCATCCAGAACGTCGGCGGGTAGGGCGTCATAAGGATGTACGGATTCCAGAAACCGGGTGATCTGGTCATGGGACAGGGGCATCTAAATACTCCGTGGAACAAAAATCCCGCCCGGTGGTGTGCCGGACGGGAGTAGTGGATCGAAAGACGCGGCCATTGGCAAGAACCTCAGGCCGCATCAGGCTCATTTGTTCTGAGCTGCGCCCGCACCACGGGGAATACGTACGCTTTCGACCAGATCTTTGATCTCCTGCGGAGTCTCTTTGGTCATGCCGGCAACAACATACGCAACTGCGAAGTTGATCATTGCACCGATGGCGCCGAACGAGGTCGACTTGATCGGACCCAGAAGCGGATCAGCATCGGTGAACGAGTTGGTGCCTGGAATGAACAACCAGCCCTTGTGCAGGAAGATATAGACCAGAGTGACAACCAGACCAGCCAGCATACCAGCAACCGCGCCGGTGTTGTTGATGCGGGTCGAGAAGATCCCCATCATCAGCGCCGGGAAGATCGAGGCAGCCGCCAGACCAAAGGCCAAGGCCACGGTCTGTGCCGCAAAGCCCGGTGGGTTCAGACCCAGATAGGTTGCAACCAGGATGGCTACGGCCATTGCGATACGCGCGGCCAGCAGTTCACCTTTTTCCGAGATCTGCGGATTGATCGCACCTTTGACAAGGTCGTGGGACACCGCCGACGAGATCGCCAGCAACAGGCCCGCAGCGGTCGACAGAGCAGCCGCAAGACCACCGGCAGCGACCAGACCGATCACCCAACCCGGCAGGTTGGCAATCTCGGGGTTGGCCAGAACCAGGATGTCACGGTTGAACTTTGTCAGCTCGTTTCCGACCCAGCCTTTTTCTTCCGCGATAGCAGTCATCGCTTCGGACTTGTCGTTATAGTACTGGATCTTGCCGTCGCCGTTCTTGTCTTCCCAATCCAGAAGACCGGTTTTCTGCCACGTCTGCATCCAGTCATAGCGCGGATCGTTGTCGATTTCCTCGACCGAGACAGCGCCACCTTCGATGCCACCATTGGGCCACATCATGTCGGTGATGTTCAGACGGGCCATTGCGCCAACCGCAGGAGCGGTCAGATACAGCAGCGCGATGAAGACCAGCGTCCAACCCGCCGACCAACGTGCGTCAGACACTTTGGGAACGGTGAAGAAGCGCATGATGACATGCGGCAGACCCGCAGTACCGATCATCAGCGACAGCGTGAACAGAACCATGTTCAGCGTGTTCGAGTGGTGGGCTGTGTATTCGTTGAAGCCCAGCTCGGTCACGATGGCGTCCAGCTTGGTCAGCAGAGGCTCACCGCTTGCGGTGTCACCGAACAGACCCAGTGCGGGGATCGGCGTGCCGGTCAGCTGCAGCGAGATGAAGATCGCCGGGATGGTGTAGGCTGTGATCAGCACGCAGTACTGAGCAACCTGGGTGTAGGTCACACCCTTCATCCCGCCAAACACCGCGTATGCAAACACGACACAGGCACCGATCAGCAGACCGGAAGTGTTCGAAACCTCAAGGAATCGGCCAAAGGCCACGCCAACGCCGGTCATCTGACCGATCACGTAGGTCACCGACGCAACGATCAGACAGATCACGGCAACGACGCGTGCAGTCTGGCTGTAGAAACGGTCGCCGATGAATTCCGAGACGGTGTATTTGCCGAACTTACGCAGGTAGGGCGCAAGCAGCAAAGCCAGCAGCACGTAGCCACCGGTCCAACCCATCAGGAAGGTCGAGTTGTCATAGCCGGTAAAGGCGATCAGGCCCGCCATCGAGATGAACGAGGCCGCAGACATCCAGTCCGCCGCTGTCGCCATACCGTTGGTGACCGGGTGAACGCCGCGACCAGCAGCGTAGAATTCAGATGTGGAACCCGCACGGGCCCAGATCGCGATGCCGATGTATAGCGCAAAACTCGCGCCAACAAACAGCAGGTTGATGGTAAACTGATCCATTGTCCCCGCTCTCCCTTACTCTTCGTCTACGCCGTGTTCGGCGTCTAGCTTGTTCATGCGCCAGGCGTAGTTGAAGATCAGCACCAGAAAGACCAAGATTGATCCCTGCTGAGCGAACCAAAAGCCCAGATCGGTACCGCCAACAGAGATGCCGGACAGCAGCGGACGCAGCAGGATGCCGAATCCAAACGACACCAGCGCCCAGATCGCGAGGCTGATGTAGATGAGGCGCAGGTTGGCCTGCCAATAGCCCTTATCGGCTTCGGCAGTCTGCGCGGAGTTGGTAGATTGATCCGCCATTGCGGGTTCCTCCTTCGCTTCCTCGTTGGGCGGTCCTTTGCTTCGTTCCTCCAGCGCGCCGGACCGCTTCTCGAATGTGACAGATACCCCGTGGCATCTGACAAAACTCCTCTGTTCCGCCAAGGCGGTGCATCGAAGTATTCTGTTTAAGGATCAAGGCCTTACGGTCTGTCTCCCTCCCTTAGTTCACCGCGCTGGCGACGATGTCCTCCAAGTCGCGCGCGATGTCTTCAATCTTGCCCATGGCGTTCGTCCGCTTCAGAACGCTCTGACCGTCGTAGTAGGTGATCAGTGGGGCTGTCTGTGCGTGATAGGCGCTGAGGCGTGAGGCAACGGTTTCCGCGTTGTCGTCGGCCCGGCGCTTGAACTCGGTCCCGCCGCAATTGTCGCAAGTGCCGTCGACCGACGGTTTCTTGAACGTGTCATGGTAGCCTTCACCGCAACCGGCGCAGGTGTAGCGACCCGAGATCCGGATCACCATTTCCGCGTCCTCAACCTCAAGGCTGATCGCGGCGCTGATCTTCTGGTCTTTTTCAGCCAGAAGACCATCCAGCGCCTCGGCCTGAACGGTGGTGCGGGGGAAGCCATCCAGAATGACCCCTTTGGCACAGTCGGGTTCCGCCATACGGTCACGCAGGATGTCGATGACGATCTGGTCGCTGACCAGTTCACCGGCCTCCATCACGGCTTTGGCCGCCTTTCCGGCATCGGTGCCTGCGGCAACAGCCGCACGCAGAAGGTCACCGGTGCTGAGTTGCACTAGACCGAACTTGTCTTCCAGCATGCGCGCCTGAGTGCCCTTCCCGGCGCCCGGAGGGCCGAGAAGGATGAGAACAGCAGGAGTTGTCATGGTCGCAGCGTCCATCATGCCCTCACTTATTCGCTCGGTTTGCGATCAGGTCGTCGACGACCGACGGATCAGCCAGAGTGGACGTATCGCCCAGCGAGCCAAAGTCGTTTTCGGCGATCTTGCGCAGGATACGGCGCATGATCTTGCCCGAGCGTGTTTTGGGCAGACCGGGGGCCCACTGAATAACGTCAGGTGAGGCGATCGGGCCAATCTCGGTCCGAACCCAGGTGCGCAGCTCTTTGAGTAGCTCATCCGAAGGCTCACGATCATTCATCAGAGTGACATAGCAATAGATGCCTTGTCCTTTGATTTCATGGGGATAGCCCACGACGGCGGCCTCGGCCACTGCGGCATGCGCGACCAACGCGCTTTCGACCTCGGCAGTACCCATACGGTGGCCCGAGACGTTGATAACGTCATCGACGCGGCCAGTGATCCAGTAGTCACCACCTTCGTCGCGACGGCAGCCGTCGCCGGTGAAGTAGTAGCCTTTGTAGTCCGAGAAATAGGTCTTCTCGAACCGCTCATGATCGCCCCAAACGGTGCGCATTTGACCGGGCCAGCTGTCCTTGATGCACAGAACACCTTCGACACCGTTTCCTTCAATCTCGACGCCGGATTGCGGGTCCAAGACCACCGGTTCGATGCCAAAGAACGGTTTCATCGCCGAGCCGGGCTTCATCGCATGCGCGCCGGGCAGGGGGGTCATCAGGTGACCACCAGTTTCAGTCTGCCACCACGTATCGACGATTGGGCATTTGCCCTTGCCGACAACCTCGTTGTACCAGTTCCAGGCTTCGGGATTGATTGGCTCACCCACGGTACCCAAAACTTTGAGGTCGCTGAGATCGTGCTTTTCGACCCATTCACTTCCTTGTCCCATCAGGGCACGGATCGCGGTTGGGGCTGTATAGAACTGGTTGACCTTGTGCTTGGCGCAAACTTCCCAGAAACGACCTGCATCTGGGTAAGTCGGCACGCCTTCGAACATCAGAGTTGTGGCACCATTGGCCAGCGGACCATAGACGATATAGCTGTGGCCAGTGACCCAACCCACGTCTGCCGTACACCAGTACACGTCGCCTTCATGATAGTCGAAGGTGATCTCATGGGTCATTGCGGCATAGACCAGATAGCCGCCAGTGGTGTGAACTACACCTTTAGGCTGGCCGGTCGAACCCGACGTGTAAAGGATGAACAGCGGGTCTTCCGCGCTCATCTCGGCTGGGGCGCAGTAGTCATCGGCCTCAAGCGCCATTTCGTTGTAGTCGTAGTCACGCCCGTCAATCCACGTGGTCTGACCACCCGTGCGTTTGACGACCAGGCATTTGACGCTGTCCTTGCAGTGCAGCAGAGCCGCGTCTGCGTTCGATTTCAGCGGTGTTTTACGGCCACCGCGCGGGGCTTCATCTGCTGTGATGACGACTTTGGCGTCGCAACCGTTAACACGGGCCGCCAGAGCGTCAGGCGAGAAGCCTGCAAAAACGATCGAGTGAATCGCACCGATGCGCGCGCAGGCCAGCATGGCATAGGCGGCTTCGGGGATCATCGGAAGGTAGATGATGACGCGATCACCTTTGCGCACGCCCATAGATTCCAGAATATTGGCCATGCGACAGGTGCGGCGGTGCAACTCGGCATAGGTGATGTGCTGGGCCGCATTATTTGGATCATCCGGTTCCCAGATGATTGCGGTTTGATCACTGCGAGTTTCCAGATGGCGATCCAGGCAGTTGGCCGAGACGTTCAGAGTACCATCGGCATACCAGTTGATCTTGACCGAGCCGAAATCGTAGTTGACATCTTTGACCTGCATAAAGGGCTTGATCCAGTCGATCCGCTTGCCGTGTTCGCCCCAGAACGCGTCCGGGTCGTTAACCGATGCGGCATACATCTCTTCATACTTCGCGGCATCGACATGCGCCCGCTCAACGGTTTCTGCGGTTGGCGGATAGGTCTTGGCATCTGCCTGGGCAGCGGTGGTCATGTTGAGGCTCCTCCCTCTAGGCTGGATAACTATGGGACGTCTCTTGCCCGTTATTTGAGCATTGTCGATCCCGTTCCTCCCCAATCGAAGTATGGCCGGGTTCAGAAAATAATGAAATAAATTGCCGTATTCCTTGGATTTGTTTGTAAAGAAATTTTTCTGAACGAAGTAAATTAGTCAAAAAATTTCGACTTTCTGAAAAATAACGTGAAAAAACAACATTAAAGATGTAATTTTTTTGATCGGCCCATGAGGGGTGTTTCCGTGGTGATCCGCAGCTATGTCGTCGAACAACAAGAGTCAAAAGATGTGCTTGAAAATCACCTATCAGGAAGCAGGGGTTGGCACGTATACATGTTGGCGCTAGCATCTTTCCAAGCGCCTCGGGAGGGGGCGCATCAAAGGGAGAAGATATTATGAAAAAGATGCTGAGCGGTGCCGCCGTCGCCGCCCTTGGCGTTGCGTTCGTGTCCGAGGCCGCAGCCACCGAATGGAACGCCTCGGTCTGGGGCAAGCGCCGCGCCTTTACCGAACATGTCGAAAAACTGGCCGAGCTGGTCTCGGAAAAAACCGGTGGAGAGTTCACGATCAATGTCAGCTATGGCGGCCTGTCGAAGCCGCGCGAGAACCTGGATGGCATCGAGATCGGCGCATTCGAGATTGCGCAGTTCTGTGCCGGTTATCACCGCGACAAGAACCGCGCGATTACCGTGCTGGAGCTGCCGTTTCTGGGAGTGAACAATCTGGAAGAAGAGGTTGCCGTTAGCCATGCGGTCTATGATCACCCAGCGGTGGCTGATGAGATGGCGCAATGGAATGCGCGAATTCTGATGACCTCGCCTATGCCGCAGTACAATTTGGTCGGCACCGGCGATCCACGCGACAACCTGGCCGCGTTCGAAGGCATGCGCGTACGCGCAACAGGTGGTCTGGGCAAAGCGTTTGAGGCCGTGGGCGGCGTCCCAACCTCTGTCCCTGCGACTGAGGCGTTTAATGCTATGGAATCGGGTGTGGTCGATACCGTCGCCTTCGCCCAGCACGCACACCTGTCCTTCGGAACGATCAATGAGGCGGATTGGTGGACGGCAAACCTCAACCCCGGCACCGTGAATTGCCCAGTGGTTGCGAATATCGACGCCTATGAAGCGCTGTCGCCTGAGCACCGCGAAGCGCTTGATAGCTCAATTGATGAGGCCATTGCGCACTATTTGGCCAACTATGCTGGACTTCTGGAACAATGGGACAGCGTTCTGGAAGAAAAGGGCGTGCAGAAAGTTATGATCGACGACGCGGTCATCGAAGAGTTCCGCGCTAAGGCCGCCGATCCGATCCGCGAGCAGTGGATAGCAGATATGAGCGCGCAGGGCCTGCCAGCGCAGGACCTCTACGATCTGGTTCAGACCACACTGACGCAACAGCGCGGCGGCAACTGATCGCATTCACCGGGCGCGTCCTTGCGCCCGGTCTTTCTTGACAAAGGGGATCACCGGAATGGCGGGACAGGCCACGGTGCTGGAGGATGGCAGCCGCCTTAGCCAGATAGATCAGCAATTGCTGAGGTTGGAGCGGGCTCTCGCCTTGATCAGCGGAATAGCCGTCTTTGGACTGATGGTCCTGGCCGTCGTCTCGGTCAGCGGCCGCAACGCGATAAACGCGCCGTTGCCGGGCTATGTTGACTGGATCGAACAGGCGATGCCTCTGATCGCCTTTCTCGGCATCTCTTACGTGCAGCGCGATGGCGGCCATATCCGGATGGACATTGTGATCTCGCGTCTGCACGGACGGGCGCTGTGGTTGTTCGAGCTAATCTCGGTCATCCTGATCCTTGTCCTGATGCTTGCATTGGTCTGGGGCAGCTGGTCCCATTTTGACCGATCCTTTGATTTCGGCGCGCCGATGTGGAGCCGCGATAGCTCAATTGACATAGGCATTCCGCTTTGGCCCGCGAAACTGCTGGCCCCGGTGGCGTTCTCGGTCTTGTCACTCCGGCTGGTGCTGCAAATCTGGGGCTATGGTCGCGCGTTTGTTCTTGGGCTTGAGGCACCCGTGGCGGTGCCCTTGATCCAAGACGCCGCCGCACAGGCTGCCGCAGAGGCAGAGCAGTTCGAAGGGCAGGACTAACAGATGGACACGATTGACATCGGCCTTTGGGTAACGGCTGGGCTGCTTGTCCTTGTGGTCACAGGCATGCGAGTGGCCTTTGCAGCAGGTCTGGCCGGGTTGTTCGGCTTGGTTTGGATTTTCTGGGCCAAGTTCGGCTACGATCCCGACCGGTTTGGCAAAGCTCTCACCGTCGCCGTCAAAACTGCAGGGCAGGTGCCTCATTCTAAGGTCGCCGCCCATACGCTCAGCCTGATCCCGACCTTCATCCTGATCGGATACCTCGCCTATTACGCAGGCCTGACGCGCGCGCTTTTCGAAGCGGCCAAACGCTGGATCGCCTGGGTTCCCGGAGGCCTCGCGGTCTCTACCATATTCGCCACGGCAGGGTTTGCCGCCGTCTCTGGTGCCTCGGTCGCCACCTCGGCTGTGTTTGCCCGTATCGCGATTCCCGAAATGCAGAGCGTTGGTTACAACAAGCGCTTCGCCGCGGGCGTCGTCGCTGCTGGAGGGACGCTGGCCTCTCTGATCCCGCCGTCAGCCATCCTTGTGATCTATGCCATCATCGTTGAACAGGACGTCGGCAAGCTGCTGCTGGCGGGCTTCATTCCCGGAGCGTTTTCTGCCGTGATCTATGGCTTGCTCATTGTCGGTATCGCGGTTGTGTTCAAATCCGTTGGCCCTCCGGTCACCGGCTTCACTTGGAAACAACGGTTCCAAGCGCTGCCCGGGGCGATCCCGATCATTGCCGTCATCCTGATCATCATCTGTTTCGTCTACAACCCTTTCGGCGAACAGGCTTGGGGCACCCCAACTGAAGGCGGAGCCATAGGTGCGTTCATTGTATTCTGTTTCGCCCTGGTTCATGGCATGCGCTGGCCCGAGTTCAAATCAGCTCTGTTAGAGACAGCTAAGCTGACGGCCATGATCTTCTCAATCATCTGGGGCGTGCTGATCTACGTTCGGTTTCTGGGCTTCGCAGACCTTCCGGGCGCCTTCTCGGATTGGATCACCTCGCTTGAGATGTCGCCGATGCTGATCCTGATCTGCATCCTTCTGGCCTATGCCGTGTTGGGCATGTTCATGGATGCCATCGGGATGTTGCTGTTGACCTTACCCGTCGTCTACCCCGCCGTCATGGCCCTGAACGGAGGGGAAACCGTCAGCGCCGCAGACAGCGCTTTTGGCATGTCCGGCCCAATGTGCGCGATCTGGTTTGGGATATTAGTTGTGAAAATGGCCGAATTCTGTCTGATCACGCCACCCATTGGTCTGAACTGCTTTGTGGTTGCAGGGGTCCGGCCGGACCTGAGTGTTCAGGATGTGTTCAAGGGGGTCACCCCGTTCTTCCTGGCAGACGCGGCCACCATTGCGCTTCTTGTGGCATTTCCGGGCATCGTTCTCTACTTGCCGTCTTTGGCAGGCTAGGAGTTTGCGAGGCTCTGCCTCGCGCTCCGGGATATTTTTAGCCAGATGAAGCAGGGATTCGCTCTCCAACATCAACGTCGGAGAGCTTCACCTGGCGCGGTCATCGGCTCCGCCTGTACCACAAAGGAAGCGTACTGAGCCAAGGTTAACGATACGTTTCTTCATCTGGCTAAAAATATCCCGGGGGAGTCGCCCGGAACGAGCGGCGGGGCAGAGCCCCCAATTCGACATTGGCTCGGTGCGGGATCGGAAGGAAGTTAGCCCGCGCGCATGAGCATCCCGAACAGATCGCGGGGATCGTCAGGGTCGGCCAGCATGTCCAGCGGCTCGAAAAAGTCAGTCTCCGCGACCGCACTCTTGATGACGCGCAGAGCCGAAAAGTCCTCGATGGCGAAGCCTACACTGTCGAACAGAGTAATCTGCTTATCGTCTGTTCGACCGCGTGCCTGACCGGTCATGACTTGCCACAGCTCAGTGACAGGATGGTCATCTTCCAAAGCCTGAATTTCGCCTTCGATCCGGGTTTGCTCGGGGTATTCCACGAATATCTCCGAGCGCAGAAGGATGTCGCGATGTAGCTCAGTCTTTCCCGGGCAGTCGCCGCCAATCGCGTTGATGTGGACACCTGGGCCGACCATGTTGTCGGTCAGGATCGTGGCGTATTTCTTGTCCGCGGTGCAGGTCGTGATGATCTGCGCGCCCTCAATCGCCTCTTCGGCGGTTTTGCAGGGCACTACTTTTAGGCCTTTGCCTTGCAAGTTGGCTGCGCATTTAGTGGTGGCGTTCGGGTCCGTATCATAGAGCCGCACGGTGTCGATGCCGCACATGCCTTTGAAGGCCAGGCATTGGAATTCAGACTGCGCGCCATTGCCGATCATGGCCATGGTGGTGGCACCCTTGGGGGCCAGATAACGACCGACCAAAGCCGATGTCGCCGCCGTCCTTAGGGCGGTCAGGATGGTCATCTCGGTCAGAAGGGTCGGGTAGCCCGTGTAAACATCCGCGAGCAGTCCAAAGGCCGTTACTGTTTGCAGCCCTTCAGACGTGTTCTTTGGATGGCCATTGACGTATTTGAACCCGTAGGCCTCACCATCCGATGTCGGCATGAGTTCGATCACCCCATGCGGGGAATGCGCCGGAATCCGAGGGGTCTTGTCAAAGCTTTCCCAGCGTTTGAAATCGGCTTCGATCTGTTCGGCGATCCTTATGATCATCTTTTCGACGCCGACATGGTGAACCAGCCGCATCATGTTGTCGACGGAAACAAAGGGCACCAGGGCCTTGTCTGAGGGTACAGTCATCAGAAACTCCGAGTGGGGCGGTCAAAGATCCGGCGTCCCATCAGGGATGCGGCCAGATCGACCATGAGTTTTGCGGTGCGTCCGCGTTCATCCAGAAAGGGGTTCAACTCGACCAGATCGAGAGAGCAGACCAGCCCGCTTTCGTGCAGAAGCTCCATGACCAGATGGGCCTCGCGTTCGGTGGCCCCTCCGGGCACCGTTGTCCCAACGGCGGGCGCGATCGCAGGGTCGAGGAAGTCAACATCCAGCGACACGTGAAGGATGCCGTTCTCGGCGCTCACGCGGTCCAGAAAGGCCATGAGGGGCGCTTTGATCCCATGTTCGTCAATGCTGCGCATATCGGCCAGCATGGCGTGGTTCTTCTCAAGCGCGGCTCGTTCTGCGGGATCGACCGAACGCAATCCGATCATTCCAACGCGGTTTGTAGGAACCAAGGCGGGCAAGGGTGGAAAGTCTTCGAACCCAGGCTGGCCGGTGAAGTAGGCGACAGGTGTTCCATGCAGGTTGCCGCTGTCTGTACTGCCGGGGGTGTGAAAATCGCTATGGGCGTCCAGCCACAGAACGAACAGAGGCCGGTCGACGCGCTGTGCATGATCCGCCATTCCAGCCACGGTTCCCATCGACAAGGCATGATCGCCGCCCATGAAGATTGGCACACCTTGGGGCGAAACCTCAGTCGCGACCCGGGCCAAAGCCTGCGTCCACCCGATACACTCGGGCAGGGCGAAAAGGTGGGAATGGTCCGGGATCTCGACCGGATCTGGGGCGATATCTCCGTAGTCGGTCACCGTATGACCAAGATCCGAAAGGGCGCGATCCAGCCCGGCCACGCGGTAGGCATCGGGGCCCATTCGGCAACCCTGCCGACGCTTGCCCGCGTCCATGGGGGCGCCAACTAAAACTATGTTCTTCGTATCCATATGCTTCATGTAACGTGACAGTCTGTCTTGCGTGAAGAGAGCAAATTGCTCAATAAGAAAGGTGAATATCCGAAAAGGAAGCTATTCATGGACGATTTGGATAACAGGTTGCTCAGCGCGCTACATCGGGATGCGAGGGCGTCACTGTCTGAGCTGGCCGAGACGCTCGGCGTCACGCGTACCACTGTGCGCAGTCGGCTGCAGCGCCTCAAACAATCGGGCGAGATCGTGGGCTTTACCGTTCAGACCAAGCGCGATGTGGCGCAAAGCCCGGTCCGGGGCTTGATGATGCTTGAGATCGAGGGGCGCGGGACCGAACGCACAATGGCCCGGATCGGAGCGCTACGGCAGGTGCGCGCCGTGCATTCCACAAATGGAAGCTGGGACCTGATCGCTGAGATCGGCACGGACACGCTTGCGGAACTTGATGAGGTCTTGTTCCAGATCCGCCGCATGGAAGGGATCACCCGGTCTGAGACGAACCTTCTTCTGTCCACGCGCAAGGGAAGGTTCTGAAAACGCTGCGTGAAACGGGCCGTTACGCTTTGTCGGCCACGGAAATTGTGCGACAGTCGGCGGGGATACAGGCGGGATTTATCGAATATGACCACTCAGCAGCACGAACCACGGGCCGTGCAATTGGCCGAAAAGATAACCGCATTCCTTGAGAAGCCATGGGTCCGCATCGCCATCCCGATCTTTGTCACCCTGATCGCGCTGACGGTTCTGCATGAGCTGTCCTCGCATGTGAAATGGGCGGATGTTCAATCGGACATCTCGGAAACGTCTTGGCGCGTGATGTTTTATGCTCTGTGTTGGACGGCGGTCAGCTTCTTTTCGCTGTCTCTATACGATGTCTTCGCAGTTCAAAGCGTGGCAGATGGCGAGGTCCCTCTGCCGGTTGCAGGAATGGCCGGAGCCAGCGGCTATGCGGTGTCCAACTGTCTGGGCTTTTCCTACATCACCGGCACGGCCATCCGATATCGGATATATGCGTCTCTGGGCCTTGATCTAAGCCGCGTTGCCGGGGTCATCGCCACGTCCTGGGTGGCGTTCTGGACGGGGCTGGTTTTGGTCCTCGGCCTGCTTTTGACCTTTCATCCTGACGGTATCTCGAACGCTCTGCCGATCAGCGCGACGGTTGAAACCGTCATCGGGTTGGGGTTGCTTGGTGCGCTGATCACCGTTTTTGTCTGGCTCTCCACCGGTGGGCGTCGGTTAGAGGTTCTAGGGATTGGCTTCCAACTGCCGGGTGGCAAGCTGGCCTCTTGCTTAACGTTGGCGGCGATAGGCGATCTGGCAGGGGCCTCCATGGTCCTTTACGTGCTGATGCCGGACGACCTTGGGGTTGGGTATCCGTATTTCTTTACCATCTTCATTGCCGCGATTGCCGTGGGGATCGTCAGCCACGCGCCAGGCGGTATTGGCGTATTTGAGGCGACGCTAATCGCAGGACTGGGTGCCTCGGGTCGGTCGGATGTTATTGCGGCGCTGCTGCTTTACCGCGTCGTATATACTTTCCTGCCTTTCGCCATCGCCAGCCTCTCAATCGCAGTCGCCTCGGCGCTGACGCAGCGCCACAGGATCATCGGGGCGGGGACATGGGTGTACCGCGCCATTCGTCCCATTGTGCCGATGGTTGCGGCGGGGGTGACTGCGGTTGCTGGGATCATCCTGCTGGTCTCGGGAGCGTTGCCAACGAACAGCAAGAGCCTCGGCGCGTTGCGCGAGGTTTTGCCCTTGTCCTTTGTCGAGGCCTCGCATCTGGCTGGCAGCGCCGTGGGTGTTCTGCTGCTGCTTGTGTCGCGCGGGTTGTTCCGCAAGCTCTACCGCGCGTGGGTGGTCGCGATGTTGCTGATGGTCGCGGGCTTCGCCGCGTCTCTGGCCAAAGGGTTGGATACGCATGAGGCCTTGGGCATGTTGGCCACGATCGCCGTATTGGCGCTGTTCCGTGGTGCGTTCTACCGTGTTAGCGGCGCGTCGATCTTCCGGTTGAACATCCCTTGGCTGGTCAGCGTTGTGGCGCTGCTGGCCGTGATCTTCTGGATCGGCCTCTTTGCCTATTCCCACGTGCAATACCAGAATGCCTTGTGGTGGGAGTTCGCGTGGAACGGCGATGCCTCCCGGTTCCTGCGCTCCAGCCTCGTGGTGGCGGTCATCCTCGGGATTGTGGCGGTCACCTCCTTGTTCGGACGCGAGATCCCGGTGCCGGTGCGGACGGAAATCCCAAAATGCGTCGAAAAACTGGTTATGGAAAGCGAAGATACCGAGGCCCAGATTTCCCTGACCGGTGACAAGCAATTCCTGATCGCGCCAGATGAGTCCGCATTCATTGCCTATGCCGACACGGGCAATGCCATCATTTCGAAAGGTGAACCTGTGGGCAATGAAGCGGCGGGCAAGCAACTGGTCTGGCAGCTGCGTGAAATGGCAGATCGCGAAGGCAAGCTCTGCGCCTTCTACAGCGTCTCGACCAAGTACCTGCCGACCTTTCTGGACCTCGGCCTGTCAATCCTCAAGATCGGAGAGGTCGCGCGCGTACCGCTGAAAGACTTCTCTCTGGACGGCAAATCCCGCAAACGCTTCCGTCAGGCTAAGAACCGGGCCGAGCGCGAAGGCTATGTTTTTGAGATCATTCCAAAAGAAGAACTTGCGCCCAGTCTACCGGAACTGAGGGCGATTTCCGATCACTGGCTGGAGCAAAAAGCAGGGGCCGAGAAAGGCTTCGCCTTAGGTGGCTTTGACGATGACTACCTGTCTTACTTTGACCACGCCGTGTTGCGGAACGGAGAAACCGGTCAGATCATGGCCTTTGCCAATCTGTTCCAAGGCGGCAACAAGTCCGAGCTTTCGCTGGATCTGATGCGGTACGAGCCGGACAGCCCCAGCTTTGTCATGGATGCCTTGTTTGCCGAGATGATGTCCTGGGGGGCCGAGCAGGGGTTCCACTGGTTCTCACTTGGCGCGGCGCCGTTTTCGGGGATCGAGAACCGTCAGCTTGCCTCCCTTTGGAACCGGATTGGCGGGTTCGTCTATGAACATGGTGAGCAATTCTATCACTTCGAAGGGCTGCGCGCGTTCAAACAGAAGTTCGATCCGGAGTGGAGCCCGAACTATCTCGCCAGCCCCGGAGGGCTTGCCGCGCCGCGTATCCTCTATGAGGTGAACATCCTGATTTCGGGCGGCCTAAGGGGCCTAACCAAATAGCGCGAGCGTTTCGGGCTTAGTTTGAGACGCCAATACCCTACCATGCCTCCGGCATTCTCGGGACATTGGCGTCGCCCATTGATTTAAGTGAAACCCGAAACGCTCTAGTTCAGGCTGGCGCGGGTTGGTGTTTCCTGCAGCAGATCGCCCCAATCGGTGCGGTAAGCCATCTCGGCCAGAACGGTATCTGGCAGGAACTCTCTGTTCTCGCGAATTTGCCAACCGCCGCCAAGGCCTTTGTAAACGGCGACGAGATTGCTGGAGACCTGTTGACGCGCCTCGATCAGATTTGCCTGAGAGCGCAACAGGGCGGTCTGCGTGTTCAATATTCGGGAGTAATCGGCGATCCCGTCGGTGTACTGATTGACGGCGATTTCTGCTGCCTTGCGCGAGGCATCGACGCTTTGCTGATAGAACCCGACCTGCTTGCGCGCCTGCGCATAGGCAACCATGGCGCTTTCGACCTCGGAATAAGCGGTCAGAACGGTGTTCTGATAGTTGGCGATCAGCGCCTGATAGGCGGCATCCTGCGCCCGGACGTTGTTCTTGATGCGACCATAATTCAGCACGTTCCAAACGACGCCCGCACTTGCAAGGCCCGTTGTGCTGTTCGAACTAAACAAGTTCCGCCCGCCCGAGGCTTGCAACCCAACCGAGCCGGACAGAATGAACTGCGGATAGAGATCCGCCATGGCAATGCCAACCTCGGCCGATTGTGTGGCTGCGGCCAATTCGGCGGCTCTCACGTCCGGACGACGACGCAGCAGCTCAGCCGGGACACCAACCGCGACGTTGGACCGGGCCGAGGGGATGCGACCGGAATTCCCCAGAAGGCTGGACATGCGTGACGGGGTGGTCCCCAGCAAAACGGCCAGAGCATTCTTGGTTTGCTGCAGATCGCTCTCAAGCTCGGGCACCAGGGCCTTGGTGTTGTTCAGCAGAGCCGTCGATTCCTGCACGTCTAACTCGGTGGTGATCCCGTTGTTGAACCGCAATTGGGTCAGGTCTGCCGATTCCTGCTGTAGCTTGATGTTCTCACGCGCGACGCCCAGCGACTCCTGCAAGGCGCGGATATTGACATAGAGCGCGGCGACATCGCCCGTCAGCGTCACCAGCGCGTCATCATAGTTCGCCACCTGCAACGCCAAATTTGACCGCGCCGCCTGAACACCGCGACGCTGCGCGCCCCAGACGTCCAGCTCCCACTGCGCATCAAACCCGGCCTGAGAGGTCGAGAATTCGGTATCCAGAGGAATGATCCGGTTGATATCGGCAATGGGCCCGAGATTATCGCTGATCTGCCGCCGCTCGGTTGAGGCCCCGAGGGCCTGCGATTGCGGATACAACTCGCCAAAGGCGATGCCCAACTGCGCCCGCGCCTGCAGGACACGCGCGCCAGCGACCTGCAGAGACAGGTTCTGGGCATAGGCCTCAGCGATCAGTTTGTTGAGGGTGGGGTCATTGAATGTCTCCCACCATTTCACCACCGGCGCGCTGCGCGAGGTCAGGCCGCTTTGCCCGGTGCTGGGGCTGTTCACCTCGATCCACTGTTTCACGACCGGAGAGTTCGGGCGTACGAAATCAGGACCAACTGGAGTGCAGGCGACCAAAAACGCGGCGCAGAGGGCTGTTCCCATCAAGTGTCGAAAGGGGGTGGCCCGTGTCATGATGCGCGTCCTCAAATGTCTAGCGGTCGAATGAAATTGGCGAAGGAATACAGGCGGATATTGATGCGCCGCAGGAACTCAAAGCTTTTGCCCTGACCGGTGTAGATCGCCACCGCCGCGTGGCCGCCCGCCGGTAGGATGTGCTCTTCCGGCAGATCGACGGTGATCTGTACCGCAATTCGTCCCGGCAGCTTGGGTAGCTCAAAACCGGGCAGGCGGCCTGAGGGCAGGTACTGACCCTGACGGGTGGCCCACCAAATCGCCTCAACCTTGCCGGTTAGGATTTCACCGGGATAGAGGTCCAACGCGACCTCAACCTCTTGTCCTACTTCGACAAATTTAAGGTTCTGCTGGCGGAAGGTTGCCAGAAGATAGGGGCTGTCTTCGGTGACGAAACTGGCAATCGCCCCCAAACGGATGTCGCCCACTACCAAACCTGGACGGGCCTGTTGTGAGACGATCATGCCGTTTTCCGGGGCATAGATCGTGGTGTTATCCAGAAAGTACTGGGCCTCGGACAGCTGCGCCTGTGCTTGCAGGATGCCCGTGTTTACGCCATCGATCTGCGAGGCCAGTGCCAGATTTGCCTTCTCAAGATTGGCTTCGGCCTGTTTGACCGAGGCGGTGTCCTCGGATACCTGTTCGTTCCAGCGATCCAGCTCATCCTGACGAGCACCGCCTGCGGGCACCAGATTTTCGTACCGCGCCTGTTCGGTCAATGCATAGGCCAATTGTGCATTGGCGCGCTCGACGGCTTCGGTTTTGGCAATGACATCCTGTTCCAGAATCTTGGCATTCTGCTCGGCGGCAACTAGTTGTGCCTTGGCATTGTCGACGGCAAGCGAAAACACGGTATCGTCAAAACGATAGAGCGGTTCGCCCTTGGTGATCTGAGTGTTCGGCTCGACTAGAACCTCGGTCAGAATCGTAGGCTGCGTCAGTTTTGGTACGATCTGAATTGTCGATCGTACCACATGGCTGTCGACCGAGAAGGGTTGAAAGAAGCGCAGCGCGACGAGGAAGATCAGCAGCAAATGCGCCCCTACCCAGAAGGACACAATCCCCCAGGCAATGTTGAACTTGAGCCACTCCATCTTGAAGAAGATGAACCAGACGAAAATGATGTAGAACAGCGTAATGCCGAGCGCGACGAACATGTCTGAGTGTTTCCTTTGGCCTTAGCTTTTCTGCGTCTCGTCAGGCGCAGCCTGGTATTCTTCTTTAACCGTACCACCGAGGCGTTCGATATCCTTGCGAATGGCGTCTTTTTCCTCGTCCGGACCGCGACGCATGTCGACCGTAACACCATCGTGGAACGCCCACATGAAGGCATGAACCCACGGGACAACGGCCAAAAAACCCATCCATCCCATGATCTTGACCGCTTCGGCATGTGGATGATTGCGCTTGATCGCGATCCGTCCGGGCAGCCCCATGAGGAAGAGAAACAGCGCCATCACCGCTGCCAGAAGCAGGATCAGTGCCACGAATGTCAGATAGTCGTAGTAGCCTAGCGGCTGCCCCAAAAGTCCCATGCTCGATGCCTCCTGTCGGGAAGGTTATCTCATCCTCAGACGTAGGCCCCTGTCTCGTCAATGACTTTGTGTTGGGACCTAACGTTTCCGTGGTTGAGACACAGCGGATCAGTCAGAACAGACGATCAGACCAGTGCCCCATTCTGCACATTTCGCCGCGAGATCTGGGGCAAGCGGCTCATCGGTGTAGAAGCCATCAATCTCGGCCAGCGAGGTGATGCGGGCAGGGGCAAGTCGCTGGAATTTCGAATGGTCGGCCACCAGCAGCGTGCGCCGGGCTTGCGCTATGATCGTCTGGCTGACATGGACTTCCTGAAAGTCGAAATCCAGCAGATCACCATCAGGGTCCAGCGCGGAACATCCGATCACCGCATAGTCAAACTTGAACTGACAGATGGTCGAGACGGTAAGATTGCCCACCAGTCCTCCGTCAGAGCGGCGCAGGACACCACCGGCCATCACAATCTCACAATTGGGGTTTTCGACGAGAATATTGGCGACGTTCGTATTGTTCGTCACAACCATCAGGTCCTTGTGGTTCAGCAACTGCCGCGCCACGGCCTCGGTCGAGGTGCCGATATTCATGAAGACCGACGCGCCGTCCGGAATGTCATTGGCGCAGGCCTTCGCCATTCGGGTCTTTGCATCTGCATTCAGGGTACGGCGGTCCTCATACCCGATGTTGGAGACGCCGGAGCGTAGGACAGCCCCGCCATGGACACGGTCCAGCTTACCGGCATCGGCCAACTCGGACAGGTCCCGGCGGATAGTCTGGACCGTCACGCCAAACCGCTCGGCCAGACCATCAACGGTAACGCGGCCCTCGGTGCTGGCGATTTCAAGAATGTCGGATTGGCGAAAGGAGAGCGACATGGTTGTTCCCATTCAGGTGAGTCGCTTTCGTTTTTCTTCTTTTGGTCAAGATTAGCAAGCGGCCATGCAGAAATTTCATAGTTGTGTTGCAAAACGAAAATAAACGAACATAAACATTGATTGTACGAATGCAGTGCTGATTAATGCGCGCAACCAGATTGGATAGGGAATCACAAGCCATGCAAGCGACGGACGATCAGATCAGTGACCTGTTCATCATCGGCGGTGGGATCAACGGATGCGGCATCGCACGGGATGCTGCGGGGCGGGGGCTGTCTGTTACCTTGGCCGAGATGAATGATCTTGCTTCAGCGACGTCATCAGCGTCGACCAAACTGTTTCATGGTGGTCTGCGCTATCTGGAGTATTTTGAGATCCGCTTAGTGCGTGAGGCGCTGATCGAGCGTGAGACGCTGCTGCGAGCCATGCCTCATATCAGTTGGCCAATGCGCTTTGTGCTGCCCTATCACAAGGACATGCGCTTTGATTCTGAGACGCCGACATCGAAGCTGCTCAGCACCGTCATGCCCTGGATGCGCGGGCGCCGCCCCACGTGGCTGATCCGTCTAGGTCTGTTCATGTACGACAACCTTGGGGGGCGTAAAATTTTGCCGGGAACGCAATCGCTGGATCTGCGCAGCGCTCCGGAGGGTAGCCCTTTGCAGGGCAAGTTCGAAACAGCCTATGAATACTCGGACTGCTGGATCGAAGATGCGCGTCTGGTGGTTCTCAATGCGCGTGACGCCGAATCCCGCGGAGCGCGGATTATGGTGCGGACCGAAGTTGTCTCGGCCGAACGCGTTGACGAGTTGTGGCATGTCACCATCCGCGACCGGGCGACCGGGGAAAGCCAATTGATCCGGGCGAGAATGCTGATCAATGCGGGCGGCCCGTGGGTAGGGGACATTATCCAAACCAAGATCCGGGTGAACTCGCGCGAGGGTGTTCGTCTGGTGCGCGGCAGTCATATCGTGACAAAGAAGCTGTACGATCACGATAAGTGTTACTTCTTTCAAGGCGAAGATGGCCGGATCATCTTTGCCATTCCCTATGAGCAGGATTTTACCCTGATCGGTACGACGGATCAGGATCATTCGGATCCCTCTGAGCCTCCGGTCTGCACCGAGGCTGAGCAGAAATACCTATGCGCGTTCGCAACCAAGTATTTCAAGAAACCGGTGACGCAGGACGATATCGTCTGGACCTATTCGGGCGTACGGCCGCTCTATGATGATGGGGCCAGCAGTGCGACGGCGGCGACGCGAGACTATACATTGAAGGTCGATGCGCAAGGTGGGGCACCTGTTTTGAACGTGTTTGGAGGCAAGATCACGACCTACCGTCGTCTGGCGGAAAGCGCGCTTGAGAAAGTCGCCGAGCATTTCCCAAACCTGCCCGGACCCTGGACAGCGGGCGTGTCTTTGCCTGGTGGAGACTTTCCCGTCGATGGCGTGCAGGACCTCAAGCAGGTGTTGATCCAGGACTATCAGTTCCTCACTGAGAAATGGGCCTCCCGTCTGATCCGCGCATACGGGACAGAGGCGCGTGCCGTGTTGGGAGAAGCACAAGACGCTGCTGATTTGGGTGAAGACTTCGGTGCAACCCTCACCGCGCGAGAACTCGAATGGCTGATGGATAAAGAATACGCCCGCAGCGCCGAGGACGTGGTCTGGCGTCGCAACAAACTTGGGCTGCGTTTGAGTGCTGCCCAGATCGCGCGCATTGATCAGTGGATGTCAGAGCGGTTGAAAACGGACGACGCAGCTTGAAAACAATAAGCCCCGCCGATTTGGCGGGGCTTCTTCTTAGGCGGTTTCCTCGGACGGGCCGGGATCATTCTTGCTGCCCTTGATCCATTCCCGCAGCCCCTGCATCAGGGCGTAGAGGACTGGCACAAGGATCACGCCGACCAGCGTGGCGGCCAACATGCCGCCGAACACGGCGACACCAATGGCCTTCTGGCTCGCCGCCCCCGCGCCATTGGCGGCTAGCAGCGGAACAACCCCCAGAAGGAAGGATAGCGCCGTCATCATCACGGCCCGGAAACGCTGATAGGCGGCCTCGGCTGCGGCGTCCTTGATCGAAAGGCCTTTGGCGCGCTGCTCCATCGCGAACTCAACGATCAGAATGCCGTTCTTTGAGGCAAGCCCCACCAACATGATCATCCCGATCTGCGTATAGAGGTTGATGTCACTGCCCACGATCGCCACGGCAGCGACCGCACCGAACAGGGCGACAATCACCGACAGCAAGATCGACACCGGCAAGGTCCAGCTTTCATATTGGCCCACTAGGAACAGGTAGCCAAACAGGATCGCCAGCCCTAGGATCACGATGACAAGACCGCCCGAGGCCAGCTGCTGTTGTGCCGTGCCGGTCCATTCGAACGCATATCCGGGGGGTAGGGCGGTTGCGGATTCCTCGGTCATGACGTTGATCGCGTCACCCGTGGACAGGCCCGGGGCAGGCACAGCTGTCACCGTTGCCGAACGGAACAGGTTGTGCCGCTTCAGCAGGACCGGCCCCAACACGTTTTCCACATCAATCAATGTACCCAGAGGCACCATCTCACCCTGTTGCGAGCGGACATAAAGGTTCGAGATATCCTCGACATTATCGCGATAGGTACCATCAGCCTGAATCATCACGCGGTAGACACGACCGAACAGGTTGAAGTCGTTCACGTAGTAAGATCCCAGTTGCGCCTGCATCGTCTGGAATATCTCGGCGACCGAGACCTGCAGGGTCTTGGCCTTTTCCCGATCCAGATCAACAAAAAGCTGCGGAACGTTGGCGCGGAAGGTTGTGTAGGATTGGCCAATCTCGGGCCGCTGGTTCGCCGCGTAAACGAATGAGCCAACAGCCGAAGCCAGATCCTGAGGCGTACCACCACCAGTCTGCTGCACCTCCATCTCGACACCGGCCGACATGCCGAGGCCCTGAATGGGCGGCGGATTGAAGGCCACAATCGAAGCCGCGGATTCCCCATTCGCAATCGCAAGCACCTTCGCGAGGATGGCGTCGGCACTCAGGTCTTCTTCCTGCCGGTCGGCCCAGTTTTCGAGGTTGACGAAAATCGCCGCGCCGTTGGTCGTGGTGCCGTTCAGCAGCGAGAAGCCGTTGATCAGAACGGTGCTGGCAACGCCGGGTATTTCGCGGATCTGTTCGTCCACACGGGCCGAGATCGTTTCGGTGCGCTCCAGCGTTGCCGCATCGGGCAGTTGGATGTCGACGAACAGATAACCATTGTCCTCAAGCGGGATAAACCCGCTGGAGGTGTTGGACATGATCGTCCCGGTTCCCATGCCCAAGGCGACAATCACACCCAACGCGACAATCGGCAGGATCAGCAATTTACGCACGATGGCGACATAGCCGTTTCGGACGGTTCCGATCAGACCTTCGAACAGAGCCAGCAGTCCTTTGGGCGGACCGGAGCGTGCGCGCAGAACCAAGCCACACAGGGCAGGCGACAGGGTCAGAGCGTTAATGGACGAGATCACAACCGCCGTCGAAATCGTCACGGCAAACTGCGAATACAGCCTGCCCGAGATGCCCGGCATGAAGGTCACCGGTACGAACACGGCCAGCAGCACCAACGTTGTTGCGATAACGGGGCCGGTGATCTGGCCCATCGCCTTACGGGTCGCTTCGGCGGGGGGGAGCCCCTCATCCGCGATGATCCGCTCGACGTTTTCGACGACCACGATGGCGTCATCCACCACGATCCCGATGGCCAGAACCAAAGCGAACAGCGAAATCGTGTTCAGCGACATTCCGAAGGCCAGTAGGAAGGCGAATGTCCCGATCAACGAGACCGGGATCGCCACCGCTGGAATGATCGTCGCCCGCCAACTGCCCAGGAACACGAACACGACCGAGATCACCAGAATGAAGGTCAGAATCAGCGTCGAGACCACATCGTTCAGCGAGGCTTCGACAAAGTCGGTGGTGTTGAAGGGAACACTGTATTCCACGTCTGCGGGGAAGGACCGGGACAGGCGGTCAAGCTCGGCCTGCACCCGCTCGGACACGGCAAGCGCGTTAGCGCCGGGGGCCTGGTAAATGCCGATCACGGTCGCAGGCACCGCATCGAAATAGCCGGACGCCGCATAGTACTCGGCGCCCAATTCAACGCGTCCAATGTCACGTACGCGCACAATGGAACCGGCATCACCCGTTCGAATTACGATGTCGCCAAATTCGTCTGCCGATGTCAGACGACCTTTTGTTTTGATCGTGTACTGAAATGTCTGCCCCTCAGGCACCGGAGGCGCACCGATGGAGCCCGCAGAGACCTCGATATTCTGTTCGCGAATGGCATTGATCACATCGCCGGGCGTGATCGACAGAGCGGCCATCTGGTCGGGATCCATCCAGATCCGCATGGCGTATTCCAGATTGGTCAGAACATCCGCTTTACCCACACCCTGAACCCTCGCCAAAGCGTCTTTCAGGTTGATCGAGGCATAGTTGGACAGAAACACGCTGTCATAGGTGCCATTGGGCGAGGTCAGAGTGACCAGCAGCAGCATGTTGGTTGATGCTTTCTGCGTCACCACGCCGGATGAGGTTACCTCGGACGGAAGTGACGACATAGCCTGCGCCACGCGGTTCTGCACGTTGACCGAGGCGATATCTGGGTCAGTGCCGACCTCAAAGGTAACGTTCAACGAATAGGAGCCGTTGTCGGATGAGGTCGACGTCATGTAGATCATGTCGTCCACACCATTGACCTGCGCCTCGATGGGCGCGGCGACGGTGTTTTCCACGGTCTCTGCATTGGCGCCGGTATAGGTGGTCGAGACGCTGACAACCGGAGGTGTGATGTCCGGGAACTGGGCGACCGGCAGAACCATATAGCCGATACTGCCCATGATCGTCAGGACGAGAGAAATGACAAGCGCCAGCTTGGGCCGGCTGATGAACAGGGCTGAGAACATGCCTTATTCTCCCGGCTGCTCGGACGCGACAACCGCGTCCACCGCCACGCCGGGGCGCACGCGTTGCAGGCCCTCGACAATCACGCTTTCACCTTCGCGCAGACCCTCCGAGACGATTATGGCCGTGCCCACGGAGTCGCCGGTCGTGATATAGCGCTGTTCGACCATCTGCTGGTCATTGACAACCAGTACGAACTCGCCGCGCTGGTCACGCTGTAATGCTGCCTGAGGGATCAGGACCTGAAGGGTCGGCTCCAGTGCCTCGATCTGCACATTCACGAACGCGCCGTCGATGATCAGGCGATCTGCGTTGTCAAACTCGGCCCGCACCGTAATGGCGCCGGTCAGCGGGTCGATACGGTTGTCGACAAAGACGATCTCACCGGTTTCATCCAGCTCGGTTCCGTTCGGCAGAATGACATGCACATTGGGGCTTTTGTTGCTTTCCGCCAGAGAGGAAGCACTTTCACCAACCTGTTGAAGAACCGAGGTAAACTGTTTCTCGTTCAATGAGAAATTCACGTAGATTGGCGCTTCGCTGACCAAGTTAACCAGCGGTGGGTTCGTGGGGCCAACCACATCGCCTACACTCGTGGTGACTCGGCCTAGGCGACCGGTAAAGGGCGCGTGGATCTCGGTATAACTGAGGTCCAGTTCCGCTTGCTGGATGGCGGCGTTCGCGGCTTTGACCTCGGCCTCAGCGACAAGTTCATTGGCGCGTGCGATGTCGCGTTCCGACTCTGGCGTAGCATCGCGCCGGAAGAGTTCCTCTTTCCGCGCCAGATCGACCTTGGCCAGCTCCAAATTGGCTTCGGCGCGGTCAAGATCTGCTTTCCGCGCCTCAAGCGTTGCTTGATAGAGGTCTGGTTCGATCTTGAACAGCAGATCGCCCTCGGTCACCAGGGCGCCATCTTCGACCTCCTGACTATCAAGAAATCCGCTGACGCGCGCGACGATGTCGACCTTATTGATGGCTTCTGCACGGCCGATAAAGCTTGCCTCATCTGTGATCTCTTCGGTGTAGGCTGCTGCGATTGACACTTTTGCGGCGGGCGCTTCACTTTCGTCTTGCGCAAGTGCCGGATAGCCAAAACCGATGCATGACAAAACGACCAGAGGGCGGCACAGTGCGGTGACAGCACCACGAGACCGGTTGCGGGGCTGCTTCAGAGCGACGGACATGTCAAAAGCCTCATACATTTCAAAAAACTGAGCCAATACGCAGCGTTAAAAAGCGACGAGTCGGCAGAACTTGAAGGCAGGATGGCCGTTTTGCAAACATATCTCAAGGTGATTGAAGGGGCGGAGTGGTTGGCGGGTAGCGAAAATCCCGTGCAACCAGGCCGGTTTACGGGGTGCGTGCTGTTTGAAGGGCCCAAAAGAAAGGGGGCCGTATAGGCCCCCGTTTCAGAACTTCATGCAGCGGGTGTCAGTCGCGCGTACCCGCAAATTTCTCCTGCCACTCTTCACGGTCCTCGTCGGCGATCTTGGCGAACAGGACATCAGGTACCGAGAACGCATGACCTGCGGGCAGGGCGTTCAGCGCGGCCTCGACATCTTCGGGCCAGCTTGTATCCAGCGTATTCATTGCACTCAGCATCTTGGCTGAAGCGTCGGGAATAAAGGGCGCGCTCAGAACCGCATAGAGGCGGATCAGGTTGAGGCCAAGGCGCACCTGTGCTGCCGCCTGTTCGGGGTCTTCCTTAAAGGTCGACCACGGGGCTGCGGATTGCAGATATTCGTTACCGGCCACCCAGATCGCCCGAAGCTCTTGCGCGGATTTGCGGACTTCCATGGCCTCCATGTGGCCTTCGTATGCGCGGACGCGGCGGGTGATGTCGGCGATCAGTTCTTGTTCGCGCGCGCCAAATGTACCGCCTTCCGGCACAGCTTCGCCGAATTTCGAGCGGCAGAACTTGGTGATCCGGCTGACGAAGTTGCCCAGTACGTCGGCAAGGTCTTTGTTCACCGATTGCTGGAAGTTTTCCCACGTGAACTCACTGTCACTGCTTTCCGGGGCATGACTCAGCAGCCACCAGCGCCAGTAGTCGGCGGGCAGAATGGCCAGCGCCTGATCCATGAACACGCCTCGGCCCTGCGAGGTCGAGAATTGGCCGCCGTCATAGTTCAGGTAGTTGAAGGATTTCAGGTGATCGACCATCTTCCACGGCTCGCCCGAACCCAGAATGGTGGCCGGGAAGGACAGCGTGTGGAAGGGGACGTTGTCCTTACCCATGAACTGCACGTAACGCACGTCGTCCGCGCCTTTGTCGGTGCGCCACCAGCGTTCCCAATCCGCATCCGTCTTGCCATTGGCGTCGGCCCATTCCTTGGCGCAGGCAATGTATTCGATCGGCGCGTCGAACCAGACATAGAAGACCTTGCCCTCCATCCCCGGCCAGTCCTGATCGCCTTTCTTGACCGGAACGCCCCAATCCAGATCGCGGGTGATGCCGCGATCCTGCAGGCCATCTCCGTCGCGCAGCCATTTCTTGGCAATGGATGTGGTCAGGATCGGCCAATCGGTCTTGCTGTCGATCCAGGCATCCAGCTGATCCTTCATCGCCGATTGGCGCAGATACAGGTGCTTGGTCTCGCGCACTTCCAGATCGGTCGAGCCGCTGATGGCGCTGCGAGGTTCGATCAGGTCCGTCGGGTCCAATTGCTTGGTGCAGTTCTCGCACTGGTCACCCCGCGCGCGGTCGTAGCCGCAATTGGGGCAGGTGCCCTCGATATAGCGGTCAGGCAGGAACCGGCCATCGGCATTCGAGTAGACCTGTTTTTCACTGACCTCACGGATCAGACCGGCCTCATCCAACTTGCCAGCGAAGTGCTGCGTTAGGTGGCGGTTCTGTTCGCTGGACGAGCGTCCAAAGTGATCGAAGCTCAGGCCAAAGCGTTTGGCGATATCGGCCTGCACGGCATACATATCGGCGCAATACTCGGCGACGGGCTTGCCCGCTTTGGCAGCGGCCAGCTCGGCCGGGGTGCCGTGTTCGTCAGTGGCGCACAGGAACATGACCTCGTTCCCCCGGCCACGCTGGTAACGTGCGTACAGGTCGGCAGGCAATTGCGAGCCGATCAGGTTGCCGAGGTGCTTGATCCCGTTGATGTAGGGGATCGCCGAGGTGATGAGAATCCGAGCCATTTTGCGTGTCCACGTAACTGTCTGCGCGCCCGTCTACCTTATGTAACCGGTCAGCAAAAGACCGGGTTTGTCATGGATGGCACGAAAACCATGGTTGCGGTGAAAAAAGGCCCCACGACCAAATTGTCGATTGTATTCGGGCAAGGGCGCGCGATACCCTTTTGGTGGCCAATTTAATTTCGGCCTTTTGATTTATTTTTGCACGACGTTCTGCGCCCTTTTCATGCGAAAGAACTTCGATTTCATGGTGTTTGTTTATGTTCGATTTTCTTCTCCAAAGCGCATTCACGCCCTTTACTATGGCGCTTGCGC
Organism: Ruegeria sp. B10; assembly: GCF_056539825.1. Classification (NCBI taxonomy): domain Bacteria; kingdom Pseudomonadati; phylum Pseudomonadota; class Alphaproteobacteria; order Rhodobacterales; family Roseobacteraceae; genus Ruegeria; species Ruegeria sp. B10. The sequence continues at coordinate 75,484 of NZ_JBQFVP010000002.1, read as the reverse complement.
TGCTGTTTGGCCTGTTGGGGGGCGAGGTCATCGCCGCGCTTTTTGGTGGAAGTCTTCTGGCAAGCGAAGGTCTGGTCGAACTAAAGGCCCCCGGTCTGAGTGTTGCGGATTTCGATCTCGATATCGAAGCTGGCATTGATCTGAGTGCGTTGGAACTGGCCGAGATTGAGGCCGAGGCTCCGGCGGCCTCTGCAACAGGAACTCTGACGCGGTTGGGGATTGGCGATGTGCCGGTCATGATCTGGCTGGTGGTCTTGTTGGCCGGTTTTGCGATGTCTGGGATTGGCGTTCAACTGATCGTCGAGGATCTGTTGGGCTCTGATTGGCCTGTTGGGTTGGCCACCATCCCGGCGGGTATTTTTAGCCTTTGGTTTGCGCGCGGTTTCGGCCCGGTTTTTACTCGTTTGTTGACAAAAACCAAAACGGACGGAATGCCTGAACGGGAGCTGGCACGGCGCAGGGGTGTAGTGACCCAAGGCTCTGCGTCGCGCGGACGACCGGCTGAGGTGCGTGTCATGGATCGGTTCGGCAATGCGCATTACGTGAAGGCAGAGCCGTTGCAGGACCGGGACACGCTTGAGCAAGGCACGGACGTTCTTGTTCTGCGGGACAGGTTCCTTGACCGTTTCGTGCTGGTCGGACTGTCCGATAGAACAGATCTCCAATCCGTAGAACCATAGCACCAAGGGTGTCTCGTCGCTGCCTCTATTCCTCGCGCGAGCGTTTCAACAAACGCCCAATCGTGAAGGATGTTCTGGGGGCATAGACATAGTTCGTTCGCTCCTCTGGGGTGGGGCGAGAACGCATCCGGGCCAGACCGAAGGCGATCAGACCCAAATGACCAACAGCGACAAAGGCAAACAGCGCACCCGGGCCGAATTTCTCGATCAGAGTGGAGGAGATGTAGGGCGAGGCAATCGCGCCCAGCGCGTACCAGAACATCAGCGCTGCAGACAGCTCGACCCGTTGTTCAGTGGTTGCAAAGTCGTTGGCATGAGCCGAGGAAACCGAGAAGATCGGGAAGGTGGTGAACCCGAACACCCATGCCGCCAGCATGACCCCTAGCGTCCCAGTGTTGCTGGCCATCATGGTTATTCCACAACTCAGCACCGCAGAGGCAGACAGCCAGATCAATACCCAGCGCCGGTCGTATTTGTCCGCAAGCCACCCCATCGGATACTGCGCCATCGCGCCACCCAGAACAAACGAGGCGAGGAAGAAGGCGATCTGATCAATGCCCAGCCCGACCTCTTGTCCGTAGACGGGGCCGACCATGCGGAAAGAGGCAGAGCTGAGCGCTGCAACGATGACTCCGGCAACCGCCAAAGGAGAGCTGCGCCAGGCCAGTTTGGGGCGCAGGCGAGGCGCGTCTGGGGTTGCGGGTTGGCTGGCGCGTGTCAGGGTCAGCGGCAGCAAAGAGGCGCAGCACAGGATCGCCAGCAGATTGTACGAGACGTAAGAGGCGGGCGGCAGCACTGCGATGATCAACTGCGCGCACAGCGATGCACCCATATCGGCGATGCGATAGGTGCCCATGGCGCGCCCCCGGGTCTCATTGGTGACTTTTGCGTTCAGCCAGGCCTCGATCACAGTGTAACACCCGGCGACACAAGTGCCGGACGCGATCCTCAGGAAAGCCCAGACATAGGGGTTCTCGGTCAGGGTATGGCCAATCAGGCCCATCGCGCCCAGCGCGGTGCAGACGGCAAAGGCGCGGGAATGCCCGACGCTGCCCATCAGACGCGGAGCCCACCAGCAGCCGACGAAGAAACCGATGAAATGCGCCGAGCCTAGCAGACCGATTTGTTCGGTCGTGAAATTCAGCGTGATGCCGGAAATGGCATCAAGCGGCCCAACGCCGCCGGTCGACAGTTGCAGCAGAATGACAGAAAGGAATAGGGCGGCAAAGGAAATGATCGTGCGCATGATGGGTCCACCTTGGCGAGGCTTTTAGACAATGCGCGCAGCTATTCGACGTCAAGGAGTCGTTTTTGAACTTTCGCCTTTGGTCAAAGGCGGCTTATCTCGGCGCGAATGTCCAAAGTGACGGTGTCATTCACCAGATCAGGATAGCCCGAGGCGCCAAAGTCGTGCCGGTTCAGCGCCCCCTGCAGGCTGATCGACAGGCGGTCCAGATCACCCGCCGCTGTGCCCGGCGGCCGGTATAGGCTGGCTTGCAACGTGATCGGACGCGTCACCCCCCGAACTGTCAGGTCCCCGGTGATACGGGCTCCGCCCGAGATGCGCCCATCCTGCCCAAGCTCGATCCCGGTTGAGACGAAGGTGATGGTCGGATGGCTTTCGGCGTCCAGAACACTGGGGCTGAGCATCGGCGCGCGCGCGAAGGGCAGTCGGGTCTTGGCTTTGCTCACGTCCAATGCCACCTGCACCCGGCTGTTTTGCAGGCGTGTCGTATCCACTTGAACATCCGCTGTCCGGATCGGCATGGTGCCGTTTTGCGAAACGCCGGACAGATCGAAGCTAAAGCCAACCTTCGTGCCACTATCCGACAGCGCATAGGGTCTGAGCGCTGCATGCAGCGTTTGGGCGAAGGGTAGGGTCGCCAGCCCCGCAAGAACGGCACGTCGAGTCAAATCTCTCATGACCGGACGCTAGGGCGCGTAGCCCCTTGGACCAACAAAAAAATGCGTGATCAGGTGCGCTCAGTCCACGGCAGCGATCTGGTCAAGCTGCAGCCCGGCGCGCGGTTTGATCTGCGTGGCCGTCCAGCTGACCGGAGGCAAGGCACGGGCGCGGCGGCGGGTCAGGGTCCAGCGGCGGGCCTCGCCCTGATGCGTGGCGGCCATGTGCCAGCGGGTCTCGATCCCTTGCGCACCTCCATCACCGGGCGTCAGCAGCAGGCCCAGCGGGGCCCGCCCCATAGAGCCGCCCTGTTCGGCGGCCAGATGCATCCGACGCACGGGCGTCAGCCCCGGCGCGCCGGGCAGATCCCCGACGATCAGCGGGATGGCCCCGCTGCGCAGCGCTTCTTCCATGCACCACAGCAGGTCCTCGGCGCGGGTGGGGCGGACAAAGATGAACCGGGCGGGATCGGCAAAGGGCATCATCCCGTCTGGGTTCAACTGGCCGGGTTCCCACGCAGGGGAAATCCATAGGACAGGCCCTTGCATCTGACCGGCTAGCCACATGGTAAAGCTACGCCGCGCGGGGCCGCAGCCTTCATGCACGCGCCCCAGTTGCAGGGTGATCCCATCCTGTAGCGTAACCCCAGGCGCGGCGCGCGCAGGCTTTTGACCAAGAAGCTGAACAGACATGAGCAACTCATATCATGTTCTCATTTTGTTCTCAAGCGCTACACATGCCTAGCGGGACAGGATCATACGCCCGTCGGTGAACTGGATGTTCGAAAAACGATGCAGGTAGTCCATGCCCAGAAGCGACTTGTGCAACTCACCTTCGTTGATCCAGGCTGAGACGTTTTGATCTGTGATTGGCCCCACCGTCAGCGTGTCCAGCCGTACCGGAGCGGTCCGAACCTCTCCATTGGCGGTAAGGGCACGGCCAAAGTAGTTCAGCTGGTTCGGGTCAATCCCCGCGCGCCTGGCGTCTTTGTCGCTGAGAACAATTTGGCTGGCTCCGGTATCGACCAGAAAGGTGATCGGCTCTCCGTTCACTTGAACCGGCAGATAGTAATGCCCGTCCGCCGAGCGGGGCACCTCGATCGACTCACCTGTCACCGTCATCTGCGGAGCAGGGCCGACCGTTGTACGGATATCCTCCCACAGGCCAACCACGGCCACGACGCCCACAAAGATGAACACCCAGGCCATGACCTGCTGCAGGGTTTTGTTCAGCGATTGGCGGTTCTGTGCCAGGAACCAGAACACAACAGCCGTGCCCAGCAAGCTGAGGTAGACCAAACGCATTACATTGTCGGTGTCCATGCCGAAATCCTTACTCGCTACACAGCAGTATATGGGGGGTCAGGACACGAATCCAAAGGCCTTGAGGCCATCCAGAATGAACTGAACCGACAAAGCCGCCAGCAACATACCCAGAAGCCGGGTAAGGACGTTCAGCCCCGTCTTTCCCAGAATACGGCCGATCAACCCGCCAGCCAGAAAGAAGATCAGGACAACAGACATCACCGCCAGCATTACGATGCAAGCCTCGACAATGCCCAGCACGCCGGGATGCTGACCGGCCAGCAGGATGATCGTCGCGATCGAACCCGGCCCCGCGATCAGCGGAATGGCCAGAGGGAAGACAGACGGGTCAGGATGTTCCTCTTCCTCCGCCCGGTCTTCGCGGCGTTTGGTGCGGCGGTCGAACAGCATGTCCAGCGCGGTCAGGAACAGCAAAGCTCCGCCTGCAACGCGAAAGGCGGCCATCGAGATCCCGACAAAGCCCAGCAGTGCCTCGCCAAAAGCGGCAAAGGCGATCAGGATGAAGACGGCGGTCAGGCAGCTACGAAAGGCGGTCTTGCGCCGAGTCTTCGCATCCATGTCCTGCGTCAGCGCCACGAATATTGGCGTGGTGCCGAACGGGTCAATCACCACGAACAAGGTGGTGAAGGCTGTAATGAAAAAGGCCAGATCCATCATGCGGCATTCTCGGCTTGTTCAAGGCGTTCCGCTGCGGCCACCCATAGGGCCTCGGCTTTTTGCATGGCTTCCGAGACCTCGGCGTATTTGCGGTTCCAGGTCTCAAGATCGTTGATCCTGTCATCCTCGTACAGCGCTGGATCCGCCAGCTTGGCCGAGAGTTTCTCATGCATATCCGTCAGCCTTTCGATCCGGTCTTCGCATTTGCGCAGATCGGCGCGCAGGGCCAGCATCGCCTCGCGAGACGGGCGTTTGGGCTTTGCAGCCTGCGGCTTTGTTTTGACTGGCTTGTCCCGCGCCAGCAGCATGGTGCGATAGGCCTCAAGGTCGTCGTCGAACGGCTTGACCGTCCCGTCCGAGACCAGCCACAATCGATCCGCTACCAGCGACAGCAGGTGCATATCGTGGCTGACCAGCACAACCGCACCGGAATAGGCGGTCAGCGCCTCAACCAGCGCCTCGCGGCTTTCGATATCGAGGTGGTTGGTCGGCTCGTCGAGGATCAGCATGTGCGGCGCATCAATGGTGGCGAGCAGCAGCGACAGACGGGCTTTTTGCCCACCGGACAAGCGCCCAACCTCTGTCTCGGCCTGATCGGCGTTCAGGCCAAACCCGGCAAGACGCGCGCGCCATTTGCCCGGCGCCTCATCCGGGCGCAGACGGCGCAGGTGGTCCAGCGGAGTTTCGTCCACATACAGTTCATCCACCTGATGCTGCGCGAAATACCCGATGCGTAGCTTGTTGCTGCGGCTCATCTTGCCCGCCATCAGGGGCAGACGATCGGACAGCAGCTTGGACAGGGTCGATTTACCCTGACCGTTCTTACCTAGCAGCGCGATCCGGTCGTCCTGATCAATGCGCAGGTTCAGGCGACGCAGAACCTCGACCTCGCCATAGCCGGTTACACCACCTTCGATCTGAATGATGGGCGGCGACAGTTCCTCGGGCTCGGGGAAGGAAAACGCGCGCAAAGCGGCCTCTTGCGGGGTAGAGACCAGCTGGATGCGTTCAATCATCTTCAGGCGGGATTGGGCCTGAACAGCTTTGGACGCCTTGTAGCGGAAGCGATCCACAAAGCTTTGCAGATGCGCGATGCGGGCTTTGGCCTTGGCATTCTCGGACTCCGCTTGCGCCAGACGTTCGGCACGGCGTTCGGCGAACTTGTCATAAGGAACCGCGTAATAGGTGAGCTTGCGATCTTCCAGATGCAGGATCGAACCGACGGCCCGGTTCAACAGCCCGCGGTCGTGGCTGATGATGATGACCGTATGCGGATACTTCGCCAGATAGCTCTCCAGCCACAGCGCGCCTTCGAGGTCGAGATAGTTGGTCGGTTCGTCCAGTAGCAGCAGATCGGGCTGCGAGAACAGCACTGCAGCCAGCGCCACGCGCATCCGCCAACCGCCCGAGAAATCCGAGCAGGGGCGCAGTTGGTCGTCGTCATCAAATCCCAGACCTTTGAGGATCGAGGCCGCGCGCGCCTCGGCCGACCAGGCGTCGATATCAGCCAGACGGGTCTGGATCTCGGCAATGCGGGCGGGGTCCTCAGCGGTCTCAGCTTCGGCCATCAGGGCGCCGCGTTCGGTATCGGCGGCCAGAACGGTATTGATCAGCGACACGTCGGACGAGGGCACCTCTTGCGCCACACCGCCAATCCGCGCGCGTTTCGGGATCGAGATATTGCCCGATTCCAGTGCCAGCTCCCCCCGGATCAGGCGGAACAGCGTGGTTTTCCCGGTGCCATTGCGGCCCACAAGACCAACCTTGTGGCCATCTGGAATGGTTGCGCTGGCCCCATCAAAAAGGGGACGGCCCTCAACGGCATAAGTGATGTCTTCGATCCGTAGCATGACGCGCTCTTAGCAGAGCCGTGATGCCGCCGCCAGCGGCTAAGCATGTTCAACTGACCAGCGATGTGTTAGCGCTTTCTCGTTTGCCAATTTGAAACGGTTTTGACCATGCGCGCCGCCCAGACGCCTCCAACTTTGATCACGCTGATCTTTGCTACGGCGCTGTCGGTTCTTTCGCTGAATATGTTCCTACCTTCGCTGGCGCATATGAGTGAGGATTTCGCGGTCGACTATGGCCTCGTGAATCTGTCAGTCGCGGGGTATCTGGCGGTTTCAGCCATACTTCAGCTGATCATGGGGCCGCTGTCGGATCGCTACGGACGCAGACCTGTCCTGTTGATCTGCATGACGATCTTTGTTTGCGCTTCAATCGGTTGCGCCCTCGCTGAGTCGATCTGGCTATTCCTTGGCTTCCGCTTGTTGCAAGCCGCTGTAGTAGCGGGCTCAGTCTTGTCCAGCGCGTCGATCCGGGATCAATACCCGCCGAATGAGGCCGCCAGCAAACTTGGCTATGTCGCTATGGCGATGGCCTTGGCGCCGATGCTCGGGCCGATGCTAGGCGGGGCGCTCGATATGCTTTTCGGGTGGCGGGCAGGCTTCGTTTTGTATTCGCTGTTGGGGGCGGGACTGTTGACCTTGCTTTGGTTCGACATGGGCGAAACCAACATCAATCGCTCCTCAACTTTCGCTGCACAGCTGAGAGAATACCCGCACTTGTTCCGCGCCCGCAGGTTCTGGGGCTATGCCCTTTGCGCGGCGTTTTCGATTGGGGGGTTCTACAGCTTTATCACTGGCGCGCCGCTGGTCGCTGCAGCGTGGTTCGATCTGAGCCCCGCGATGCTGGGCCTAGGCATTGGCATCATCACCGGCGGCTTCATGGTGGGCAATTTCATCACAGGACGCATTGCTGCACGGACCCGGCTGACCACGATGATCCTGATCGGACGGATCGTGGCCTCGACCGGCCCTATGCTCGGGTTGCTTTTGTTTCTGGGCCAGATGGGCTCGGTCTGGGTATTCTTCGGTTCGGCCATTTGCGTAGGGTTTGGCAACGGCTTGACCAACGCCAACGCGTCGGCTGGCGTCATGTCGGTGCGCCCGAAACTGGCAGGCAGCGCCGCAGGTCTTTCGGGCGCGATGATCGTCGCGTTGGGGGCTGCGCTGACCTCTATCACCGGAGCATTCGTCAACGCCGAAAACGGCCCGTATCTGGTTCTGGGCATGATGAGCGGCAGCAGTTTCATCGGCCTGCTAGCGGTGCTCTACGTCCGCCGTGTCGACCGTCTAGAGCCTTTGCCTGACACAATCTGAACCGCAAAGCGCGGGGCAACGCATCATAAGACTTTTCATGAGCCACAGACCATGTTAGGCGGCGCGCGATGGATTTCGGCGCACACCCCGCGCCACATTGTAAGGAGAGGCCGACATGGCACTGGAACGCACATTCTCGATCATCAAACCCGATGCAACCCGCCGCAACCTGACTGGCAAAATCAACGCCAAGTTCGAAGAAGCTGGCCTGCGCATCGTTGCGCAAAAGCGCATCCACATGACCAAAGAACAAGCTGGCAAGTTCTACGAAGTCCACTCCGAGCGTCCGTTCTATGACGAACTGTGCGAATTCATGTCGTCGGCTCCGGTCGTTGTTCAGGTTCTGGAAGGCGAAGGCGCCATTGCAAAGAACCGTGAAGTCATGGGCGCAACCAACCCCGCAGACGCAGCGGCCGGCACCATCCGCGCCGAGTTCGCGGAATCGGTTGGCGAAAACTCGGTCCACGGTTCGGACGCACCTGAGACAGCAGCGGTTGAGATCGCCTATTTCTTCTCGGGCATCGAACTGGTCGGCTAAGCCGCCGCTTTGGTGAACAGATTGGGCCGCTCCTGATTGGGGCGGCCTTTTTCGTTTCAGATCTGCTTCAGATCGTGGGCTGCAACCCGCACTCCGATGGCATCCAAATCTGAGACCATTTGGCTTTCCGGGGCCGCCTTGGTGCCGGACTTGATCGTGTCAAACCGTTGTCTTAATGTCTTTTTTTCCTCGCCTTTACAGTCGTTCCAAGGGCGGCCCTGCAGCCCCATCACCAGCACATAGTAGCCGATGAAATGCGGTCTTGTGCCTGCTGCCAACAGCTTGGCATAGGCGGCATCGGCGCCCAGTTCGCGTAGCTCCTGCGCCGAATGGATGCCCGCGCGGGTGCAGGCCTGTTCGAAGGCGGGGCCGAGATTGCGGATGGAGGAGACCGGATCAGACATGCCTTGGTTTTAGCCGGACGGTTTTGACCTGTCACCCGCACAAATCCCCGGTTTGGTTGATCTTGTTCTTGATGCAGGGCGAGATTCACGGTCTCATGACTTTGTGTAGAGGGATCGGGCAGGGGTAAGACGTGTCTCAGGGAACAAACGGATTCTTCATCCTCCCTGGCGGGCTTGATCAGGCCGCGCTAGAACACGCTTTGCCCAATCACACGGTCGATATTCAGATGGGCACCGCCGCGCCGGTGCTTTTGCTTGATTGTCACGAACAGTCGCTGCGCAGCTCTGGCCGGGTATTGCTTGAGAGCAAAGAGGGACTGCGGCTGGTCTCGATGCAGGGGCAGGTCTCAGAGCAGCAGGCAAAGGGCAAGAGAGAATTCGTTCAGAACCTGCCTGACGGGCCGGTGAAGGCGGCGCTGAGCGGCTTTCCCATCCTGCGTGCCTTGACGCCGATTGGATCGGGTGAGGTTGAGGACGGCACGTTCGCGATCCTCGACGATCTGCAAAAGACGCAAGTTCGGGGGCATATCCTGACCTTGCGCACGGATCGCGGGCAGGTAGCGCTTGTCTGGCTGCAACAACTGCGCGGCTATGATCGCGCTTTTGCTGCGGCTTGTGAGAGTCTTGAGGGGATGACTTCGGGCGGCGTCGACGACTTGTTCGACGCATTGTTTCCGGACATGACGCGTTATCGTGCCAAACCGGAGATTGCGCTTGGCACGCAAGAACCTTCCTTGGAGGTCGCGGCCGACCTGATCCGAACCTCTCTGGGCGTCGCGCGTCAGAACGAAGCTGGCATAGTGGCGGATGTCGATACCGAATTTCTGCATGACTACCGGGTGTCTTTGCGGCGCATCCGCTCGGTCGTGAGCTTGTTCAATGGGGTGTTTTCAGACCAGCAGACGGCAGAATTGAAACGCGTCTTCTCGGACCTTATGGCCCCAACCGGGCGATTGCGGGATATGGATGTATATCTTCTGGAAAAAGATATGTATCTCAGACTTGTACCGGAAAATCTTCATGCGGGTGTGATGACTATGTTCGACCGGTTCGAACAAGAGCGTACCAAGGAACTGTCCCGTCTGACCCGCCATTTGCGCAGCGCGACCTATGAAACTGCGATGACTGATCTGGCGCAGAAATTCTCAAGTCCAGAAACCCTGGTGCCGGGGCCGAGCGCTGATCGCGGAGCCTATAGTTATGCTTGCGCGCTGATATGGAAACGCTATCGCAAGACCTGCAAACTCGCCCGCAGCATCAGTGAAGAGACGCCTGATCAAACCGTCCACGACCTGCGGATCGACTGCAAGAAACTGCGCTATCTGATGGAGTTCTTCGGGCCTCTGTTCAATGCGAAGGATTTCAAAACGATCCTCAAGCCTCTGAAAAAGTTGCAGGATAACCTGGGTCTGTTCAACGATTACTCGGTCCAGCAAGAGGCGCTACTGGCGTTTGTTGCTGACCAGAGCACCGCCCAAGGCCGCGTGGACGCGCAGCTTGGTTTGGCGGCAGGAGGGTTGATCGCCGTGCTGGATCAGCGCCAAAAGGCCGAGCGCGCGCGTGTGATCTCAAACTTTCAGCATTTCGACAGCCCAAAGATCCGGCATCTGTTCCGTAGCCTGTTTCATCACACAAAGGAGTGAGGAATGAAGATCATTGCCTGCTACAGTAACAAGGGCGGTGTCGGGAAGACCGCGACCTCGGTTAACCTTGCCTATGCCTACGCGCAGGCGGGTCAGCAGGTGCTTTTGTGCGATCTGGATCCGCAGGGGGCCTCGGGGTTTTATTTCCGGGTCAAGCCTTCGAAAAAGCTGACAGACGCGCGTTTTTTTGAGGATGTTGAACGGTTTACCAAGGCTATTCGGGCCAGTGACTTCGAAGGCCTGGATGTGTTGCCCGCTAACCTGACATTCCGTGACTTCGACGTGTTCCTATCCCGGATGCGCAACAAGCGCTCACGTTTGAAGAAGGCTCTGGTCGCGGCAGGCAGCGATTATGACGTGATTATTCTGGATTGCCCGCCGAACTTCTCGACCCTGTCCGAGAACATCTTCCGCGCTGCTGATGAGATCGTTGTGCCGGTGATCCCGACGACACTTTCGGAACGCACATTCGATCAGCTGGTTAGCTTTTTCGAAGAACACAAATTGCGGAAAAAAAAGCTGAGGGCGTTCTTCTCGATGGTGCAGAAGCGCAAGATTTTGCATCAGGACACAATGGAGAAGATGCGCGGGCTATACCGCAAACGGTTTCTGCAGACCTCGATTCCCTTTACCGCGGATATCGAGAAAATGGGCCAGCACCGCGCTCCGGTCAGCACTTATGCTGCACGCAGTGCGGCCGGTGCGGCGTATCAGGCGCTCTATGATGAATTGGAGAACGGGGTGATTGCATCCAAATGAGCATCGAAATCGAACGCAAATTCCTGGTCGCTGAGCTGCCCGATTTGGCTGGAACCAAAAAGGCCGTGGTGCGGCAGGGTTATCTGACGGCCAGTGAGGACTCGGTTGAGATGCGTCTGCGGCAGAAGAACGACAGCTATTTCCTGACCCTCAAAGGCGCGGGCGGTCTGGTCCGGATCGAGCGGGAGGTTGAGCTCTCAGCCGATCAGTTCGAAACCTTCTGGCCCGAGACCGAGGGGCGGCGGGTTGAGAAGGTGCGATACACAGGCACGCTGCCGGATGGGCATGTGTTTGAATTGGATGTGTTCGAAGGCGATCTGGCACCGCTGTGTCTGGTTGAGGTCGAATTCACCTCGGAGCTAGATGCGAAAGGCTACACGCCGCCTGCGTGGTTCGGTGCGGATGTGACCGAGGATAAGCGCTACAAAAACAAGAACATGGCGATCAAGGGACGTCCGAGTTAGCGTGCCAGTTTCAGTGTAGTTTCGAGGCCGGGATCGCAGTTGCGAGCCTCGAACGCGCCACCATGCATCCGTGAGATTGCAGCCACCAAGGCAAGGCCCAGTCCGGCATTGCGCTCAGTCCGTGCAGGGTCGAGCGTTACGAAAGGTTGTTGCAGGCGAGGTAGGTCCTGTTCCGGAACGCCGGGTCCCTCATCGCGCACGCTGACGCGGGTGCAGGTGGTGTCCTCTGCAAGGGATACGGTGATGGTCGAATCCTCTGGCGCATAGCGCAACGCGTTGTCCAGCAGGTTGGACAAGGCTTGCGACAGAAGAGGGCGGTGGCCCTGAATGGGCTTGGCCTGTCCTGTCACCTCAAGTCGGACATTCTGATCCGCCGCGACCGGCTCATAAAGGTCCACGACATCCGCAACCAGTTGGTGCAGATCAACATCCTCAAACTGTTCGCGCCCCAGCCCGGCCTCGGCGCGTGAGATTTCGGTCAGTTGCCCGAGCACACGCAAGACATGATCAACCTCGGTGGTGGCCCGGGCGATGTCGATCTCGCGATCCAGATCGCTTTTGTCCGGGTCGGACAGCGCCTCAACCCGTTGTTTCAACCGGGAAAGGGGCGAGCGAAGGTCATGCGCGATCGAGTTCGAGGTCGTGCGCAGGTTGCTGATCAGCTCTTCAATCCGGTCGAGCATGGTGTTCAAGGTCCCGGCGACCTGATCGAATTCATCTCCGGTGCCGCGTATCGGCATCCGACGGGACAGATCACCCGAAACGATATTCTCCGCCGTGCTGGCAATGTCGGACAGGCGCGAAAACACCAGTCGGGTGAACAGCCATCCGGTCAGCAGGCTGAGGAGCAGGGCAATCCCGAGCGCCAGCGCGACCGAGCGCAGCAGGACGCGGTCAAATTGCTGACGGGCAACGGCATCACGCCCAACGATAAGGCGCTCGCCACCGGGCAGGCGGATTGAGGCGGCAGAAACGGGCACCAGCTCGTCATTGTCGGCGCGGCGGACCTCAAGATCGACCCAGCCACTGCCCGCCGTGATGTCCTCGGGCCAATGTTTGAGATTGCCCGCCAGTTTGTTGCCGAACCGGTCGGTCAAAAGATAAAGCGCGTCGCGTTCCGAGGCACTGGGCAGGCGGCGCTCGATTGCGGTGATGAGGCCAATAAGACCGCGCCGCTCATATTCATCGGCAAGCCCGGTCAGTTCCGCCGAGACGACCGAGCGTGTTTCGGATTCGATGCTGCGATTGGCCGTCACATAGACCAAAGCCAGCACCGTCGCCGTCAGAATGGTGCTGAGAACCATGCTGGCGACGACAAGTCTTGTTCTGGAATTATTTACCGAAAGCCGAAGGTTATCCATCAGACATCATGTAACCCGCGCCCCGGACGGTTTCAATCAGCGGTACATCTCCGCCTTCGTCCAGTTGACGCCGCAGTTTCGAGATGTGGACGTCCACTACGTTTGTGTTCGGGTCGAAGTGATAGTCCCAAACGCCCTCAAGCAGCATGGTGCGCGACACAACTCGGTTCTTACGACGCAGGAAGAATTCAAGGATCTGGAACTCGCGCGGTGTCAACGAGATCTCGTGCCCGTCGCGTGTGACCTTGCGGGTCAGCAAATCCATCTCAAGGTCTTTGCAGGTAAGGGTCGGTGTTTCTTCGGCGTCCTGCGGGCGGCGCAGCAGCGCCTCGATTCGCGCATGAAGTTCCTGGAACGAGAAGGGTTTGACCAGATAATCATCCGCGCCCGACCGTAGCCCTTTGACACGTTCATCAACAGCGCTCATGGCGGTCAGCATTAGAACCGGCGTTTTCAGCCCGGCAGCGCGCATGGATTTGATCAGGGACAAGCCATCCAATCCGGGCAGCATCCTGTCCAGAACAATAGCATCAAAACCTCCGTCAGTGGCGTGATACAACCCTTCGCGGCCATCTGCGGCAACCTCGACCACATAGCCTTCTTCGCTGAATCCTTTCGCGATGAAGTCCCGTGTATCTGCGTCATCTTCGACGATCAGCAGGCGTCTGCTCATGATGGAGGCTCCTTTTTATTCGAATTTAAACACAATTTATGGCCAAAGCACATGGCCTGAGGAAAACACGAGCCGGGTGCGTCCTTGCGCACCCGGCACGCCCGGCGAATTGCGGACAAACCAATCCGCCAGGAGGCGCGCACCAGATCTCCCCATCATGTGGCGCGCGCGGGCCTGAGGTCAGACGATTTCAACCGCCACGAAGATCTGGTTGCCACCGCGGTTGATCAGCACGAGAGCGGGGTCTGTCTTCTCGCTGTCCAAAGCCGCCTTAAGGGCGTCCGGCGAAGCGGTCTCCTGGCTGCCCAGTTTGACGATCACGTCGCCCCGCTGCAGTCCGGCCTTGGCCGCAGGGCTGTCGGGCTTCAGATCGGTCACGACGACCCCGTCGATCCCTTCGCCAACGCCCATTTCGGCACGTGCAGTTTCAGTCAGAGGGGCAACGGTAACACCGAGCGATGTGCCCGAGACCTCGGCCTCGACGGGCGCGTCGGTCTGAGCAGATGCAGTCTGGTGTTGGCCGATGGTCAGCTCCATCTGCTGCTCGGTGCCATCCCGAAGGACGGTCAGAACGCTGTCAGTGCCCACTTTGGTGGTGCCCACAAGGATCGGCAGGTCGCTGCTGTTGTCCACGGGCTCATTGTTGAAGCTCAGGATCACATCGCCTTGCTGCAACACACCATCCGCCGGGCTGTCGGTCACGACATCGGACACCAGTGCGCCGGTTGAAGCGTCGATGCCCAGTGCGGCCGCCAACTCGGGGCTGACATTCTGGATCGAAACACCCAGCCAACCGCGGCTGATTTCCCCGTCATCGCGCAGATCAGCCGTGATGTGATCCACGATGTTGGAGGTGACGGCGAAACCCAACCCGACCGAACCGCCGCTTGGCGAGTAAATGGCTGAATTCACGCCGATAACCTCGCCCTCCATGTTGAAAAGTGGGCCACCCGAATTGCCTTTGTTGATGGCGGCATCGGTTTGGATGAATTCGGCGTATGGTCCTTGCGAAATATTGCGCCCTTTGGCGGACACGATGCCGGTGGTGACGGTGGAACTCAGACCGAAGGGATTGCCGATGGCCACGACGTCTTCACCGACACGGATCACGTCGCTGTCACCCAGAGTCACCGCTTGCAGCTCAGCCTCAGGCTCGATCTTCAGGACGGCGATATCGGTTAACGGGTCGGTGCCGACGACCTCGGCGTCATAAGTGCGGTCGTCGCTCAGACGGACTGTGATGGTCGAGGCATTGTCGACCACGTGATGATTGGTGACGATGTAGCCCTCGGCATCCAGTACAAAGCCGGAGCCCAGACCCTGGGACGGACCGCGCTTCGGCATGTCGAAGCCTTCGGGCGCGCCGAACCTTTTGAAGAACTCACCAAAGGGATGGTTTTCCAGATCAAAGTCCTGACCCCGAGCAGGCGTCGCGACCGCGTCCTGTTCGGCAATAATGGTCACGACCGAAGGCGAGACCGTCTCGACCAGATCGGCCAGCGCTTCATCAGCCATCGAGGGCAGGGCCGTTGTGGCCAGAAGGGCTGCGCCTAAGGCACTGGCGCCAACCCAGCTGGATTTGCGCGGAAAAAGTACTGAGGATTTACGGATGCTCATTTTTTGTCTCCTGTTCACGTCGCGCGAATTGAGGCGCGCGTTGAAACAGCAAATGAACCCTCAATCTGTGTCTTTCCTGACTGGTGAATTAAGAAAACTTAATTTTGCCACAAAGCAATTGTTCCGTGTCGGCGGAGCGCTGTTGGGATTCGCGGATTCAGGCCTGCTGACGCACTGCGAATCGGAGGATTGTTGCTGAATTGGTTGTCAAACTTTGAATTTGGTTGAATTGAATATTGATGATGAACAAACGGCGTGTCGTTTGGCGGTGTTTTTAGGCGTTCTACCTAAAGTAGAAGGTGGCCGAAAAATATTCTGACGATGTAAACTATATTCTTGCAATTGCATGGTTATTATCGAATAAGACCATGTTTAACGGGACGGTTTTAAATGCCTCGGCCAACGGAAATCCACTTAAGGTTGATCTTGACGCGACGGGATGTTGCCCAAAAACCAAACTGAGACGTCCCTAGTTAACCGTTTCTTCCAATTTTACGTTGTTTCGAAGGATCGGATCAGCAAATATAAACATGCCCAAGTGAGGGGGAGCCAAAGGCACTAGGGGGTGCCCGTGGCTTGCTCAGTCTTAAAGCGCTGGTGGCATGTTAACGAGGGGGTCTTGTTTAGGTTTTAGCTGCTGTACGCCTGTCCACCTGTATAGGTGATTTGGTTTAGCTTTATTGATTGCTGAAAGTGGTAGTCCTGTTTTGGGCACACGACCCGGTCTTTAACGACCGGGTCGTGTTCATTTACGACCCTCGTTTTCTGAGCCAGTCCGCCCATGCCTCGGGTGTGTCGAGGTCTAACAGAGCATTGTCGCCGGGAAGACGTGTGAGGTGAGCCTTGTCCTTGTGCGCGCGAATGACGGATTGGGCACCTTGATCTCCAGTCAGCTTCCGAAGTTCTGGAAAAATCTGGCGATCAAAAAGCACTGGATGACCGGGCTTGCCAGCCGACGTGGCCCCGCGCCAAATCAGATTATCGGGATTGGCGCGTCTCGCGTTCTTCACAGCTCTTAGGTCGTTCGAGGTTAGCTCAGGTAAATCCGCCAGAAGAACCATGACAGCCGGCGCAGCGTCATCCACCTGGGCCAGCGCACCGCGTAGGCTGGCGTTCATGCCTTCTGCCGCATCCGCAATTGGGACCTTCTGCACATCCAAACCGTCCAGCGCGCCGTAGCGAGCATGAGGGCGGGGAGGAAGCGCAACGATCACCGGTCCGACCTCCAAGGCCGTCAAAGTAGATCGCCGCAAAAGGGGTATGCCGTCGACCGCCTGTAGCAGCTTATCTGCACCGCGCATGCGCCGAGATTGGCCTGCCGCAAGCAGTATGATGGGTATGTCTGTCATAGGGGCAACATGCCGTCCGGTTGCAGCGTTGTCAGCCCCTCATTCGGTCTCCCTCAGGATCAAACAGGGGGGTCGAGATCACCCGTGCGGTCCGCATCTGGCCGAGAATTTCGATCTGAACCTCCAGCCCGTCCTTGATACGGTCCGTCGGAAGGAACCCTATCGCGACGGAGGTTCGGGCATAGTGGGAATAGCCACCAGAAGTGCAAAAACCGACGACCTCTCCGTCTAGCCAGATCGGCTCGTAAGCGTTCATATCCGCATCTTCAGCCTCAACCTCGAAGGCGACCAGTTTGCGAGCCGTACCACTATGCCGCTCTGCCTCGGCCGTTGCTCGACCAATGAAGTCGGTGTTTTTGGAGAATGAAATGAAACGGTCAAGCCCTGTTTCTGCGGCTGTGTAGTCTGGTGAGAACTCCCGCATCCATGAGCCAAAGAACTTGTCCAGACGCAAGGACATCATGGCGCGCATTCCGAAAGGCACTATCCCGTGGGGCTGTCCGGCCTCCCACAAGGTCCACCAGAGCTGTCGTTGCGCCATCGGATCGCAATAGATCTCATAGCCCAGATCGCCGGTGTAACTGACCCGCTGCACGAGGCAATCCGTCATACCGATCGTCATCGGGCGCACGTCGAGGAACCGGAGGGTCGAGACATCTTCGCGCGTGCAAGCGGCCAGAACCTCAGTTGCTTTAGGGCCAGCGATTTGGAAGCCATTCAGCTGGTCGCTGATATTGCTGACTGAGACGCCCTCGGCTGCGTTCTGCTGGAACCAACGCATGTGGTAGGCTTGGCTGCCGTATGAGGCAGTCAGGCGGAAGTCAGTCTCACTCAGGCAAGACACGGTAAAATCACCGATCAGCTTACCTTTGGACGACAGCATCGGGGTCAGGGAGACGCGGCCCGGCTGAGGGATGCGCCCCGCCATGATCCGATCCAGCCACGCGCGGGCATTCGGGCCCGATATGCGATACTTACCGAAATTGTGGACCTCGTTGATTCCTACGCCTTCGCGGACAGCGCGGACTTCGCGCCCCGTGGCGTCAAACGCGTCCGAGCGCCGGAACGAGGGCGTCTCATAACCCGGCTCATCACCTTGCGCGAAATAATTCGGCACCTCCAGCCCATATTGCTGACCCCACACCGCGCCCAGATCGCTGAAGATGTCATACATTGGCGTGGTGCGATTGGGACGCGCGGCGGGCAGTTCCTCGTTCGGGTAGGCGACGCTGAACCGTTTCTGATAGTTCTCAATGACCTTCGGGCGGGTATAGCCCGGGCTGATCCAGTCGCCGAACCGGGCCACGTCCATGGCGAAGACGTCGCGCTCCGGCTCGCCTTCGATCATCCATTGCGCCAGCGTCAGGCCGACGCCGCCGCCCTGGCTGAATCCGGCCATGACACCGCAAGCAGACCAATAGTTGCGCGTCCCCGGCACCGGCCCGACCAGAGGATTGCCATCGGGCGCAAAGGTGAACGGGCCGTGGATCACCGATTTCACCCCGGCCTCGGCCAGAACAGGGAAGCGCTTGTAGGCGAACTCGATACTGTCGGTGATCTTGTCAAAATCATCGGGCAGCAGCTCATGCCCGAACTCCCACGGTGTTCCGTCGACGGCCCAGGGCTTGCAGGGTTGTTCGTAGAACCCGATGCACAACCCACGCCCCTCCTGCCGCAGATAGCTCTCTCCAGCAGGGTCCATCACATGCGGATGCTCTCCGCCCGCGTCGATGATGGCCTCGATCTGAGGGATCGAGTCGGTGACCAGATATTGATGCTCCATCGGGTGCAGAGGGAAATAGATGCCCGCCATTGCACCGACCTCACGCGCCCAGAGGCCTCCCGCGTTGACGATATGCTCGGCATGGATCGTGCCCTTGTCGGTGACCACATCCCATGTGCCATCCGCGCGCTGGTTGGTTTCGCGCACCATGCAATGGGTTTCGATGGTGGCTCCGCCCATCCGAGCGGCCTTGGCATAGGCGTGGGTCGTGCCCGAGGGGTCCAGATGCCCGTCCAGTGGATCATAAAGCGCACCGATGATGCCGTCGGTGTTGGTGATGGGCGCAATCTTCTTGATCTCATCCGGGCCGACGATTTCAGTTTCCAGCCCCATGAACCGGTGCTTGGCGCGTTCGGCCAGCAGCATGTCGAACCGATCCTGATTGTCGGCCAGCGTAACCCCGCCAACATGGTGTAACCCGCAGGACATGCCGGTGATCTCTTCCAGCTCTTTATACAGACGGATCGTATAGCCCTGCAGCGCCGCCATGTTGGTGTCGCCGTTCAGAGTGTGAAACCCGCCCGCCGCGTGCCAAGTCGAGCCCGAGGTCAGCTCGGACCGTTCCAGAAGCATGACGTCGGACCACCCCAGTTTGGTCAGGTGATACAGAACCGAGCAGCCGACAACGCCGCCCCCAATGACCGCCACGCGGGTTTGCAGTTTCATGAAAGACTCCCAGATTTTCTGGAAGTCTGACCGGAGACACCGGGGGCGCAAGTATAAAAACGACAAATAATGTCGCGCACGTCGTCCCGCGCTTAGAGCGGTCTGATCTTCAGCTCCGTCACCCGGTTGCCCTCGCGCGCGGTAACCTCGAACCGGAACCCGTGGAAGGAAAACACCTGACCGACCACAGGGATCATCTGCGCCTCATGTATAACAAGGCCAGCGACGGTGTTCGCCTCTTCATCCGGCAGGGACCAGTCTAGGGCACGGTTGACGTCGCGGATGGTCATGGCCCCTTCGACCAGAAACTGGCCGTCCTCGGTGCGGGTTACGGGAACCTCTTCTTCGATATCGAACTCGTCGGCGATTTCACCAACGATTTCTTCGAGAATATCTTCGAGCGTGATCAG
Organism: Ruegeria sp. B10; assembly: GCF_056539825.1. NCBI lineage: Bacteria > Pseudomonadati > Pseudomonadota > Alphaproteobacteria > Rhodobacterales > Roseobacteraceae > Ruegeria > Ruegeria sp. B10. The sequence goes on along the minus strand of NZ_JBQFVP010000002.1, from coordinate 56,091 downwards.
GCCGCGCAGCGATCCGTATTCGTCGACCACTAGGGCAAAGTGGCTGCGAATGCGCAGAAACTCTCGCATCTGGTCGTCCAGAGTGGTGGTTTCCGGTACGAAATAGGGATCGTTAGCCACTTTGGTGATGTCGAACCCGGCCAAACGGTCCGAATTGCTTTCGGATCCTCCGACCTGCGCGTACATTGCACGGAACAGGTCTTTGGCATGGACCACGCCGATGATGTTCTCGGGCTCGTCACGGAAGACCGGCAGGCGGGTGTGGCGGCTTTGCAGGCATTGCTCCAGAATGGCATCCGGCTCTGCATCGGCGTCGATCATCTCGATGTTCGAGCGGTGGAGCATGATCTCCTCAACCGCGCGATCCCCCAGATCAAGCGCGCCCAGAATGCGGTCGCGGTCTTCTTTCTCGACCACGCCTTCCGAATGGCCCAGCTGCAACGCACCGGCGATTTCCTCGCGCACGGCGAGGATGTTGCTGTCGGGGTCGATCTGGACACCGAAAATGCGCAAGACGCCGCGCACCAACAGGCGTACCGCGGCCACAATGGGTGAGAAAACGGTGACGACAACGCTGATGATCGGGGCCACGGCAGAGGCGGCTTTTTCCGAATTGGTGATGGCATAGGTCTTGGGAAGAACCTCGGCAAAGATCAGAACCAAAAGGGTCATGACCAGCGTCGCCAACGCCACGCCGCTTTCACCGAACAGTCGGGTGAATAGGGCCGTCGCCAGCGAGGCCGCGAGGATGTTAACCAGGTTGTTGCCCAGCAGGACCGAGCCGATCAGCCTCTCATTGTCGTCGGTGATATCGAGCGCCTTTTGCGCCCCGCGAGAGCCTTTGTCGGCCTGTGCCCTCAGCTTCCCTCGGGATGATGCGGTCAGCGCTGTTTCTGAGCCTGAGAAAAAGCCCGAAAGGACAAGCAAAAGCAGGATAGCGCCAGTGGTAAACCAGAATGCGCCGTCGATCAGAGAGGATGTGGGTTCCATCGGTCCTTGGTTGTTCGTGTTTCTGCACCCGTTATGGGGATGCGCACCCTTGCAATCAAGGGGTTAGCCCTTGCTAACCTTGTCTTTCGCCAGCGGGTGATGTTCCAGCACCAGTTCTGACAGCCGTTCATCCAGCACGTGGGTGTAGATCTCGGTCGTCGCGATGTCTGCGTGGCCCAGTAGGGTCTGGATAGAGCGCAGGTCGGCCCCGTTTGCAAGCAGATGGGTGGCGAAGGCATGGCGCAACGTATGCGGCGTGACCTTTTCGGGCGAGACACCGCCCTGAACCGCCAATTCTTTGACCAGCAAAAAGAACCTGTGCCGGGTCAGATGCCCGGATTTGCCCCGTGACGGGAACAGGAATTTTGATCGGGTGCCGCCTTTTTCAACACTTGCATCCTCGGCCTTGTCTCGTTCTTCAAGCCAAACGGCCAGCGCATCGCGGGCCGGTGGGGACAGGGGGACCATTCGTTCCTTACCGCCCTTGCCTAGAACCAGCAACATGCGGGGATCGCCGCGGGCCGACGAGACGGGCAGGGAGACCAGCTCCGTCACCCGCATACCAGTCGCGTAGAGAAGCTCCATCAGGCAGGTGTTGCGGATACGGTCGGCAGGGCTGCGTCCGGTCTGGCGGGCGGCCTCGAGCAGACGGTCGACCTCGGGCACATCCAACGTTTTGGGCAATTGCTTCTTGCGCCCCGGGCCTTTGATCTGAATGGCCGGGTTCGCCTCGCGCCAGCCTTCTTCAAACGCGAACCGGTACAGCTGCTTGATCGCCGACAATCGCCGGGCGCGGGTCGCGCGGGACAGGCCCTGCGCATCGCAGTCGATCAGATAGGCCTCGATCCGATCCCGATCCGCTTGCTCGAAACTGGTTTTTCGATGCTCCAGCCACGTGGCGAAATCCTTCAGGTCGCGACCATAGGCCAGGAGAGTGTTAGTGGCCGCGCCCAATTCGGCGGCCTGCGCCTGCAGGAAGGTTGAAATCCACAGCTTATCTGATCCCGGGCCGCTCATTATCCGCGCTCATTCAGGATCAGCAGGTTCAGCGCGGCGCGGCGGGCGGTTTCCTCCAACCCGACACGGCGGAAGGCCGCGATGGCTGCAGTCATGTCCACCAGATTGCCGCGCGCGCCGTGGGCAAACAGCTGCATTGCCTCCAAAATCGACTCGCCGAGTTGACCATTGTCCAGCAGGGCCTCGATGTCCGAAGGCACCGGCGCGGCCCAGGCGAACCCTTGCGCGACCGCATCCGCCAAAGGCGATGGCGAAACAGCGCGACCAGGATCACCCTGCGCCAAAGCTGCCAGGAACTGCGTCTCAACCGCTGTGTTCGGCGCTTGCATCGCGGCGCGTTCATAGAAATCCGAGAGCATCAGGATACGCCAGCGTAGGGCTTCCACATCGGCCCCCTGCAATTCGACCCTATAGAGGCGTTCGGAAAAGAGATCGGCAAAGGGCACTTCAAGCCCGACGCTGCGCATCTGTTTCCAGACGAGGGGGAGGGTCTTGCTAATCGCCTCGATATTGCCGGTTTCAAGGGCGGTTTCGAACTGCTGCACAGCGGCCACCCGATCCCAAACGGCACCCGAAGCTGCCGGAGAACGTTCGGTGTAAAGACCAAGCAACTGGTTCGGGGTCAGCGCGCCAATGCGGGTCAGGCGTTCAGCGGCTTCGATCTGCGCCTTCCAGCCTGCCACATCGCGCAGGTCGGCATTGGCGAAGGCCCGCGGCAGAGGGGCTGAGGGCAAACGCTCCCCAATGGCCTCAAACAGCCTGAAGCTCAGCGGATCCGGGTCCTCGGGCTGCGGCAGGTAAGGCGCGTCCTCAAAAATGTCGGGGTTGAGGAAACGGTCGAGCAGGTCCAATTCCTCGGGCGGCAACAGCTCCAGCGCGTGGGCAGCCTCAAGCGTCAAAGCGGCAGAAGGCCAATCTCCCCGGCGGGCCTTGCAGAAGATCTGGGCCGCATAGTCTTTGGACAGGTTTGGCTGGGCAATCAAAGCCGTGCAACTGCGATCTTCGTCTCCAGTCAAAAGCGTCGCGTCAAACCAGCGTTCAAACCTGGCCTGCGTGTCCGTTGGACCGGCGAGTTGCACCAGCGACTGCGCCGGGTCCGCCGCACCGAGCTGCATCAGCCGATCCAGGCGCGCCAGTAACAGTGTTTCTTCTCCAGATGCACCGCCGGGCGCGCGGGCCTCGGACAGCAGAAGCGTGAATAGCAACCGCTGCATCGCGGGGTTATGCTTGACCGGGATGCGAGCAATCAGTTCTGAAATCCGCTCGGGGTCGCTGCCATGCCAGAGGTCGACGGGTAGCCCGGTTACACTCGACGACACCAAACCAATCGGCTGAGACAGCGCGTCCAGAGGCGTGACCTCAACCACGGGCCGGCCTCCGTTCTGTGCGACCGGAGGTTCCAGCAGCACAGTTCCCGGCAGGTTCTCGGGCGGGTCGTTCAGCCAATCAATCGCAGTCAGCGGCTGCTGTGCCTGCGCTGCTCCGGCCAGAGACAGCGCAACCAACACGTGCTTAATCGACATCCAACGTGACCGGTTCACGGATTTCGCTTTGCGGGGCCGAGAAATCGGCACCGAAATAAGGACCCACATAGGCGTAGGCCACCAGCCCGATGAAGGCCAGGCAAACAATATATATCAGGAACTTGATCAGACGGCCCATTGCGCCACGCTGCCTCAATTTTTGGTTTTGACCAAGTTATAACTGGCATTTTTCTTAAGATCACGTCATTCACGGTTAAATGAGCGAAATTAAGCATAACACACACGCGGCAGGCACACAGGGCGGGTTTGATCTGCACAAAACCGTTGTTCTTGTGGGCATGATGGGGGCCGGAAAGACCGCTGTGGGCCGCGCACTAGCGGCGCGGCTGGGTGTTCCTTTCCTCGATAGCGACGCCGAGATCGAATCAGCCGCCAATATGACCATCCCTGAGATTTTCCAGCGCGACGGAGAGCCGTTTTTTCGCGCCAAGGAAACCCAGGTTATCGGCCGCTTGCTGGATGAGCAGAAAGGTATCCTGTCGACGGGCGGTGGCGCGTTTCTGTCCGAGGGCAACCGCGACATGATCACCGAACGGGGTGCCTCGGTCTGGTTGCGCGCGGATCTTGATGTGTTGTGGACCCGGGTGCGGCACAAGAATACTCGACCATTGCTGAGAACCGATGATCCCTATGCGACGTTGAAGGCGCTGTACGAGGCGCGTGTCCCGGTCTATGCCGAGGCCGATCTGACGGTGGCCTCGGATGGTGAGACCTCGATCGACAATATGGTAGACCGCGTGGTCGACGCCCTTCTGGCGCGACCCGATGTTTTGGAACGAAATTAGATGCATCAGACCGTACATGTAGAATTGGGCGAACGCTCGTATGATGTCGAGATTGGCCCCGATCTGCTGGCGCAATCCGGTGCGCGGATCGCGCCTTTACTGCACCGTCCGAAAGTTGCCGTTCTGACCGATGAAAACGTCGCCGCCCTTCATCTGGAGGCCCTGCGCGACGGTTTGGCGGCTTCGGGGATTGAGATGTCCTCACTGGCTTTGCCTGCAGGAGAAGCGACCAAAAGCTGGCCGCATTTTGAACGCGCGGTTGAATGGCTGCTGGCCGAAAAGGTCGAACGTCGGGACATCGTCATCGCCCTTGGTGGCGGAGTGATCGGGGACCTCGCAGGTTTCGCTGCCGCTGTGCTGCGCCGTGGCGTGCGTTTCGTTCAAATCCCGACCTCTTTGCTGGCGCAGGTCGACAGCTCGGTCGGAGGCAAAACCGGGATCAACGCGCCGCAGGGTAAGAACCTGATCGGAGCGTTTCATCAACCCTCCTTAGTACTGGCCGACACCTCGGTTCTGGGCACCATGACCCAGCGTGATTTCCTGTCTGGCTATGGAGAGGTGGTCAAATACGGCCTGCTCGGCGACGCCGATTTCTTCGAATGGCTTGAAGGGAATGGGACCAAGGTCTCCTCAGGCGATATGGCCGCGCGGGTGCGTGCTGTGACACGCTCGGTTCAGATGAAAGCTGACATTGTCGCACGTGACGAGACCGAGCAGGGCGATCGCGCGCTTTTGAACCTCGGGCACACGTTCTGCCACGCGTTGGAGGCCGCGACGGGGTATTCCGACCGGCTGCTGCATGGCGAAGGCGTGGCAATCGGTTGCGCGCTGGCCTTTGAATTGTCGGCCCGGCTGGGCCTATGTTCGCAGGAAGATCCAAGCCGAGTGCGGGCGCATTTGAAGGCTATGGGGATGAAAACCGATCTGACCGATATTCCCGGTGATCTTCCCGGAGGCGAGGCGTTGGTGGACCTGATGGCGCAGGACAAAAAGGTGATCGACGGTCAGTTGCGTTTCATTTTGGCGCGAGGGATTGGTCAGGCCTTTGTCACCTCGGATGTCCCGCGTGAGGCCGTTCTGTCGGTGCTGGAAGATGCGTTGGCAACCGTCTGACGAAGGCGATCAGCGCCCTCGGATAACCATCAACTCACCGATGTTTTCACGGGTGATATAGCCGATCATAAGCCCGGTGCGATTGATCACGGCGACCGCTGGCGCGCCTTTGTGCAACCCGTCCAGAACCTTTGCCAATCCGGCGGTCAAGCCGACCTGCGGGATGTTACGCTCCATGATCGAAACGGCGGGGTCAGAGCGTGGGTGGTCGCCTGCCAGCGCCTTGAACAAGTGATCTCGGGTTACGAAGCCCTGAAGGTGGCCTTTGTCGTCCAGAACCGGAAACTCATGTTGCGTTGTATGGATCACGGCCTGTGCGGCTGTATTCAACGTGTCCTGAGGTGACAGCGCGTGAAATTCAGTGATCATCGCGTCGCGCGCCAAAACGTGCCGCGTGGCCGAGCGCAGTGCCACATCCTGACTTTCTGCATTGGCTGCGAAGAACACAAAAACCGCAATCACGACGAGGATCGGATTGCCCGAACTGAGTCCGTAAAACCCGAGCCCAACGGCAAGCATCTGACCGCTCAGCGCCGCGATGCGCGTGGCTGTGACGCGGTCCAGACGAAGGCAGAGGAGGGCTCGGAAAACGCGACCTCCATCCATCGGGAAGGCGGGGATCATGTTGAACGCGGCCAGCAGAAGATTGATGTAGGCGAGACGGTCCAGCATCCCGATGTTTGCGGATTCTATCTGGCTGATCGTCTCAAAGGGTTTACTGGCACCAAACGCCACCAGAACCAACCAGATCGCGACATTGACGGCCGGACCGGCGAGGGCCACCCAGACCTCTTGCATCGGTTTTTCCGGCATACGCTCTAACCGGGCCAGACCGCCGATGGGCAACAGGGTGATGTCAGGAGTTTTGATGCCAAAGCGGCGCGCCATCAGGGCGTGGCCGAACTCATGCGCCACTACGCAGGCAAACAGGGCCAACACGAAGATCAGGTTTTCGATCGCGGCCGGCCAACCTCCGCTGGAATAGGCCGCGAATCCGACCCAGGCCAACAACAGGAAAAAGGTGACATGGACCCGCAGTTCGGACCCGAGAAGTCGGCCGAGAGCGAAGGACCATGCCATATTGTGTCTCCGTTTCGTTTAGAACGGAATCTCGTCGTCGTCGATTCCCCCGGAAGCGGGGGCAGGTGAGCCGGACGGTGCGCCATAGGGATCGCCGTAGCCGCCGCCAGCCTGACCGCCGCCGTAGCTGCCCGATTGGCCACCGCCGTAGCCGCCGCCGCCACCTTCGCTACGGCTGTCCAGCAGAGTCAGTTCACCGCGATAAGGGCGCAAAACAACCTCGGTCGAATAGCGATCTTGGCCGGACTGGTCCTGCCACTTGCGAGTTTCCAACTGGCCTTCGATGTAGACCTTGCTGCCTTTGCGTAGGTATTGCTCGGCAATGCGGGCCAGAGGTTCCGAGAAGATCGCGACCGAGTGCCACTCGGTCCGCTCCCGGCGTTCGCCCGTGTTGCGGTCTTTCCAGTTCTCTGACGTCGCAATCCGCAGGTTGCACACTTTACCGCCGTTCTGAAACGACCGAACCTCGGGATCTCGGCCGAGATTTCCGACCAGAATGACCTTGTTAACTGAACCCGCCATATAGTTCCCCGCTTTGTTCTCACTTGAATGCGCCGAATCTGGCGCTGAATATGCCAGAGACCCTATACGGCCTGCATCAGGGTGAAAACACGTTGATGACACAGTGTCGGACAAGAATCTGCTTGCCCCGTTCTGCACACTTTTAATTCAAGCGGCGGGACCATATACTCCGCTTGTTTTCGGATCGGGCAGGATAGGCATTTATGCGGTCTTTGGTTTTAGGTTTTGTCGGTGTGTGTCTGCTGCTGACCACGGCCCCGGTGCAGGCTCAGACACTGTCTACCAAGAATAGAAAAGACATTTTCCTCAAGCAATCCAAAGTGTTGGATTCGCGCGCGGCGACGCAATATCGCGGGTCCGAGCGGCTTAAGCCGAAAGTGGCGCAGGGCCGGTTCGACAAACGCTATACTGGGAAGTATCGAGGAGAATACCTGAAGCTTGCCAGGCAAGCAGCCCGCCAGCATAACATCCCGGAAGAGCTGTTTTTGCGCCTGGTGCAGCAGGAAAGTGGCTGGAACCCCACAGCGAAATCTCACAAAGGGGCCCTTGGTCTGGCTCAGCTAATGCCGCAGACGGCCCAGCTCTTGGGCGTCAACCCACATGACCCCAAGCAGAACTTGGAAGGGGGCGCGCGGTATCTGTCATGGCAATACCGCAAGTTCAAGTCATGGCCCTTGGCGCTTGCGGCATATAATGCGGGACCCAAGGCCGTTGAGAAACACGGCGGCATTCCGCCTTACGCGGAGACCCAGAATTACGTGAAGGTGATCTGGGGCGGTTAAGGCGCACAACAGTTAAATTCGATAGTAGTATTCAACGAAAAAGGCCGGTCTGTGACCGGCCTTTCAAGTTCGTACAAGCGCCTATTCTGCGGCGATTTTAATCACAGGCTCCATACGGGCCAGAACATCTTCGGCCAGGTGACATTTGACCTGATGGCCGTCGGCCAGAGTTTTCACAGGCGGTACATCTGATTCACAACGCCCGTCCGGCACCTCGGATTTCCAACGACAACGCGTCTGGAACGGGCAACCCGGCGGCGGGTTCATGGCCGACGGAATATCGCCCTCCAGCACGATATGCTGTTTCTCGATCGAGGTATCTGCAATCGGAACCGCGCTCAGAAGCGCTTCGGTGTAAGGGTGATACGGGGGCGAGAAGACCTGATCGGTCGTGCCCAGTTCGACCACGTGGCCGAGATACATCACCATCACCCGGTCGCTCAGATAGCGCACGATCGACAGATCATGGCTGATGAATAGCAGCGTGGTCTTGTGTTCGCGCTGGATCTCCATCAGCAGATCGGTCACGGCCGCCTGAACGGATACATCCAAGGCCGAGACCGGCTCATCCGCGACCACGATCCTTGCATCACCCGCAAAGGCGCGCGCGATACCAACACGCTGTTTCTGACCACCCGAGAGCTGTCGCGGCATCCGGTCCGCGAAAGCGCGGGGCAGTTTCACCAGGTCCAAGAGCTCCAGCATGCGCTTCTTGCGCTCAGCCTCGGAATTGCCGACCCCGAAGATCTCGAGCGCCCGGATGATCTGGCGCCCAACAGTCATGGAAGGGTTCAGAGTGTCAAACGGGTTCTGGAACACCATCTGAACTTCACCCACTGTCTTGGCGTCGCGCTCCTCAATCGGCACGGCCTCGATATTGCGGTTGTCCAGCAGGATTTGCCCGTCAGTTGCCGTCTCCAGACCCATCAGAACCTTGGCGAAAGTGGATTTACCGCAACCGGATTCACCCACAATGGCCAACGTCTCAGACTCATGCGCCTCAAAACTTAGGGTCTCGTTGGCCTTGACCACTTTGGTCGTCCCGCCTCCGAACAGGGCGTTGGCCGCCACCTCATAGTACTTCTTGAGGTTGTCCATCTTCAGAACGGTCCGCCCGATCTCGCCCTTTTCCTTTTGCTCGCCAACGGTGATCGGCGCGTTCCAGTCAATCTCTCGGAACTTCAGGCAGCGCGTATGGTGGCGATCATTGCCCGGCACAGCCTCCATCAGGATGTTCTGGGCGTCGCAACGGCCTTCTTCGAAATAGTCGCAACGCGGGCCAAAGTTACATCCCGGCGGGCGTTCATGCGGCAGAGGGAAGTTCCCTGGAATGGCTACCAGCGGACGCGCGTTCTTGTCGGCACCGGGCAGGGGGATCGACCGGAACAGCGCCTGTGTGTAAGGGTGCTGCATCTCATCGAATACATCGTGGATCGAGCCGCGCTCGACAGCTTCGCCCGAATACATCACGCACAAGCGGTCGCAGGTTTCCAGAACCAGCCCAAGGTTGTGCGAGATAAACAGCATCGAGGTGCCGTATTTCTTGCCCAGATCTTTAACCAGTTCGACCACGGCCGCCTCGACGGTCACATCCAGCGCCGTTGTGGGTTCGTCCAAAATCAACAGGGCAGGCTTCGACATCAACGCCATCGCGATGACAATCCGTTGCTGCTGACCGCCTGATAGCTGGTGCGGGAATGAGTTCAGCATCCGTTCAGGGTCGGGCAGGCGGACGTCTGTGACAACCTCCAAAGCACGGGCAAAAGCTTCTTCCTGACCGACGCCCTCATGGATCATCGGCACTTCCATCAACTGTTTGCCGATCTTCATTGCCGGGTTCAGCGAGGCCATCGGCTCCTGGTAGATCATTGCGATCTCATTGCCGCGAATGTCGCGCAATTCCTCGGTAGTCATCTCACCGAGATCGCGCCCCTTGAACTTGATCGAGCCGCCGACGATGCGCCCGTTCTTGCCCAGATCCTGCATGACACCCAGCGCCACCGTAGACTTACCGCAGCCGGATTCACCAACCAATCCTACAGCCTCACCCGGCTGCACACTGACCGAGAAATCCATAACGGCGGGAATTTCCCTCAGTCGGGTGAAAAACGAAATCGAAAGCTTGTCGATCTCCAGAATAGGCCCGTCATAGTCCGCCAGTTTGTTCATCTTGTTACTCCTCGCGAGAGTCCGGGGGATCCCCTTCATCTGGCTAAAAATACCTCGGGGGTCCGGGGGCAGAGCCCCCGGCCTAGATCACATCAGTCCTTCAGACTTTCTTCGCGCAGACCGTCTGCCAGCAGGTTCAAACCCAGAACCAGTGACAACAGGGCCAAAGCGGGCGGAAGGGCAGGGTGCAGATAGATCGAGAGCAGCTTGCGCCCTTCGTTGATCGTCGAGCCCCAGTCCGGGCTTTCGGGCGGCAAGCCCAGCCCGAAGAAACCCAAGGTCCCCAGAAGGATGGTGGTATAGCCAATCCGCAGACAGAAATCGACGATCAGCGGACCACGCGCGTTGGGCAGGATCTCCCAAAGCATGATATACCACGGACCCTCACCACGCGTCTGGGCCGCAGCGACGTAGTCGCGGGTTTTGATATCCAGCGCCAACCCGCGCACGATGCGGAACACCGTGGGAGAGTTCACGAAGACCACCGAAACGAACACGACCAGAATACCGCCCGGAATGTCGAACAAATCCAGATAGGTCGGCAAACCCCAGACGCGGTAGCTGTCGGTGCTGATGATGTAGCCTTCGGTCGAAATCAGTGACAGGTAGAACCACAGCGCCACGCCCAGAACCCCGATCAGCAGAGGTGTTCGGAAATTCGGACGCGTGTAATAGCGTGAATTCAGTAGGACACCGAGGAAGATGATCGGGAAGACAAACAGGATGGCTGCCATATAGTTCGGCACTCCGGTCGCCACGATCTCGGGTGTCACCAACAGGTAGAACAGCAGGATCACGGGGAAGGCGAGGATCAGGTTTGCTAGGAACGACAAAAGCGTATCCAGACGACCACCGTAGTACCCAGCGGGCAGGCCCAATGTGATCCCAACCATAAAGGCAAACATCGTGGCCAGCGGCGCAATTTGCACCACGATCCACGCGCCTTTTACCATCCGGCTGAATACGTCGCGGGCCAGATTGTCTCCGCCCAGAAGGTACCAGGCATATTGGCCGTCCTCCAGATTAGGCAGCGGCGTTCCGGGCACCTTGTTTTTCATCCCCGAGACCTGTGCAAGCGGGTCATGTGTTACGATCAGATCAAGCGCGCCGAAGATGCCGGTAAAGACCCAGAACATCACAAGGCCAAAGCCGATCATGCCGATTGGGCTATCGAAAAGTTTGCCGTAAAGACCAAGCTTGCGTTTGAACGCGATTGACATTGCATACAGGATGATAAGCGACAACCAGACGGGCAGGAATTGCTGCGAAATCGCACCAATGATCCCGGCGCTGGTGCCCATCAGGATGCCCAACACGACATAGGCGACCGCGATCGCGACGCTGGCCATGAAGCTATAGCGCAGCGCGGCCTGTATCATGTTTCGCAGGCCCGAGCTTGAGGTCAACGTACCGTCAGGGTTCACCGTCATCTGATCCTCGGGCAGCACAATGCTGGCCAGCATCCAGACGACGATGGACAAGGCCATGACACCCAGTGCCAGCGCGAGTAGCGGGTTGAGGAAGGCGATAGAGCCGGTCCAGGTAAGTGGTTCCATGATCTGCCCTCCCTTAAGAAATGCGAATGCGCGGGTTGAGGTAGACATAGCCGATATCCGATATCAGCTGCGTCACCAGAACCACAAAGACCGACACGACAGAGATCGCCAACAACAGCTGGATGTCATTGTTCCCCGCCGCCTGCACCAGCGCCCAGCCAAAGCCCTTGTAGTTGAACAGGGTCTCGACGATCACCACACCATTCAGCAGCCATGGGAACTGCAACATGATGACGGTGAACGGCGCGATCAGAGCGTTCCGTAGCGCGTGTTTCATGACGATGTTCGGGAACGAGACACCCTTCAGGCGCGCGGTGCGGATATATTGCGCCGTCATCACCTCGGTCATCGAGGCACGGGTCATGCGGGCGATATAGCCCATCCCATAAAGCGCAATGGTCAGTACCGGTAAGAAGAAGTTCTCGAACGTCGGGTTCTCCATCGCTTGCGTCGCCGTGCCCTTGAACCACTTTAGGCCCACAGCGGATGACGTGAAGATCGCGATGAAGATCACGCCCGAGACGTATTCCGGCGTCGCGGTGGTTGTAATAGCAAAGGTAGACAGGGTCCGGTCCGTAGCCGACCCTTCTTTCATTCCAGCCAGAATGCCAAGGATCAGCGCCGAGGGGACCATCAGCAGCATCACCCAGAACATCAGCCGGCCTGTCAAAGCCAGCCGGGTGCCGACAACGGTCCCGACTTCCTCTTTGAAGACCGTCGAATACCCCCAGTAGCCCTGAAGGATACCGCAGAAATTAGGAGACTCTTCGGCGGTTTTGCCCGGTAGAATGCATCGGCCCTGAACTGTGCCGTCCTCATTCGTGTGCCGGTATGAAGGCAGAACGCCCAGCCATTCACCGTATTTTATGGGCGTCGACTGGAGGTATCCGCCTTTTTCCAAAAAGCTCTCGACCTGCTCATCCGACATCCGGAAATTGCCCTGCGTTTTCGCAAGCTTTTCCAGGTTCGGGTAGAGATTGGTGAGGAAAAAAACCAGGAATGTCAGGCACAACGCTGTCAACAGCATAATCCCCACACGCCTTAAAATGAAAAGTCCCATGTTAGCCCCTGTTGGTCGGCTGGCGTGGACGGCATTCCGCCTCACGCGTTGCTATTCTTATGGTCGCCGTATTGAGGACGAAGGGCCGCGCCAGTGCGGCGCGGCCCTTGTGTGTTTTGGGTCAGGAGGTCAGGCCGAACTTGTAAAGTTGCGGCAGGTCCGCGATGTGCTTTTCGACACCGACCATGTTGTCGCGATGATGGCGCATTGCCGTCCGCCAGTATGGCTGAATGACGACACCTTCTTCGATCATGATCGCCTGCAGTTTCGCCATCACCTCGCGGCGCATGTCGACATCAGCGAGCGAGTTTGCCTCGGCCAGCAGCGTGTCGAACTCTTCATTAGAGAAACCGGATTCGTTCCAAGCGACGCCCGATTTGTACGCGAGGGCTAGGATTTGCGTACCCAGCGGGCGGTGGTTCCAGTTGGTCGAGGAATACGGGTACTTGGTCCAGTCATTCCAGAAGGTCGAGCCCGGCAGAACCGTGTGCTTGGCCTTGATTCCTGCGTCGTTCAGCTGGGCCACAACGGCAGCAGTCGTGTTCCGGCGCCAGTCATCGTCGATGGACTGCACTTCGTGCTCGAAGTCAGCCATGCCCGCTTCTTCCATCAGGGCCTTTGCTCCGGCCGGATCGTAGGGGATGCGGGTGATCGACGAGTCATATTCCGGATGCATCGGGCCGACATGGCTGTTTTCAGCTGGGATGCCGTAACCGGACATACCGAGTTCAAGACAAACCTCGTTGTCGACCGCCATGGCAAGGGCCTGACGGACCCGCTTGTCGCCGTAGATTTTGTTGCCGTCCGCATCTTCAGCCAGCTGGTTCGGGCGGATGACGATGGTAAAGCCCGACGGGATTTCCGAGCGAACAAGCCCAATGCCGTCAAAGATATCGACGAATTCACCGACCGACTCCCAGTTCATGTCGATCTCTTCGGCCTCATAGGCGGCCAGGAAGGCGGCAGGGTCGGTGCCGTAGTCGATGAATTCGATGCGGTCGATATAACCGCCTTTGCCCGCTTCGTAGCCCCACCAGTCGAAGCCCTCGTTGCGGACCAGAACGCCTTTCACACCGACCTCGTGGCTTTCGGGGATCATGAAGCCTGTGCCAATCGGGTTCGACAGCATGTCATTCGGGTCAAAGCTGCCGTGGACGATAGCACCCGGATAGTCCGCCATGCCTGGGATGATGGTGATGTCCGGCGTGTTGCACTTCAGTTTAACGGTGTGCGAATCAACAACGGTAATAGCGCCATCAGAGGCTTTTTGGGTGCTTTCATCGACCAACGACGCCATGCGCGAGGCCATCGAGTTGCCTTCCAGCGTTGCGTCACACCAGCCTTCGATGTTGCGCGCCACATCTTCGGCAGTGAAATCGTCACCGTTGTTCCACTTGACGCCTTTGCGGACGTTCAGCGTGTATTCGGTGGCGTCGTCGTTGGCTTCCCAGCTTTCCAGCAACATCGGTTTGAACGTACCGTCGTTGTTGTACTCGACAAGATACTCCAGCCAGCCCGCGGTGAAGGTCGCGATCTGCGTCCAGTCATAGGTGCGCGGGTCTTTGAGTGCGCGAACTTCCATCTGATAACGGATAGTACCACCTTGTTGCGGCTCAGCTGCGGCTGCGGGTGATTGCAGACCGATCATGCCGTAGGCGACCGGAGCGGCAACGCCCAGTGCGGTAACGCGGGCCAGAAACTCGCGGCGGTTCAGCTTGCCGTCGCGGTATTCCTGGGCGTGCATCTCTGCGGCCCAGTGCACCGACGTTCCCTTTGTTGTATGGTTAGTCATGAATGTCTCTCCCTGTGACATATTTGTTTTTTTGCATGGAATGAACGAGCCTAGCCGGCGTTTTTCAGGCCAAGTCGAAGGTCGAAGGGTTCGGTATTTTGAACGTTGGAATTCCCCATGTCGGTATTCGGCAACAGAATCCGAAGGACGTCAATGTTCGAATGCGGCATGAAGAGCAAAAAAACGACATGTCTGGGCTGTTGTTGCGCGTCACTTGCCCAGTGTTTCTTACCCAGTCCCGACGCGGGGCATGACGCCAACTCATGGAAGCCAAGCGCCGTAAGTACTGGAAATATTGGTTCAATCCTACGGGCAGCCAGATTGGATGCGGGGAATCAACCGCGTTTCGTATCAGTTTGATAAATCAAGGTGATTCCACGCCTTCATTCGTGCGCGAAACCATGTGCGCTGGCGTTTGGCAAACTGACGGGTCGAGATCGTGGCCAGTTCGCGAGCCTGCTCCACTGTCATTGCGCCATCCAGATAGGCCATGAGTTCCGGAACCCCGATGGCCTTGCAGGCCGGCAGCGACGGATCGTAGCGGTCGCGCATGGCCGCAACCTCGTCCAAAGCGCCGCTCTCTAACATGTGATCGAACCGCAGGGTGATACGGTCCAGCAGCCATGTTTTGTCGACGTCAAAGACAATAGGCACCGCGTCCTTCAGGGCCAGAACAGGCGGCGGCGTGTTGTCTTGCCAGGATGCCAGACTGCGTCCGGTTGCCTGCTGAACCTCCCACGCGCGCTGAACGCGGGCGCGGTTGTTGGTGTCCAGCCGGGTCAGGGTTTCAGCGTCCACACCCGACATCAGCTGGGCCAAGTCCATCTGATCGGCATCCTGGCGCACATGCGGGGGAGTCGGTGGTATCTCGGCCATTCCTTCCGTCAGAGCGGTGAAATACAGCCCCGTCCCGCCGACGATGATCGGGCGCGGGCTGGCCGTCAGCAGCGGAGTGATCTCACGCAACCAGTGGCCGGTGGAATACTCCTGATCAAACGCGACGTGACCATAAAGGCGATGCGGCGCGCGCGCTTCCTCGTCCGGCGAGGGGCGCGCCGAGATCACCTGCCAGCAGTCGTAAACCTGACTGGCATCGGCGTTGACGATCACCCCTCCGAACCTTTCGGCAATGCGCAACGCCAACTCAGACTTGCCCGAGGCCGTCGGGCCAGCGATCAGAACCGGCTTGTCCTCTGGTATCTCGGGGATCCGGTCCCAAATCGATGCGGTGGGGTGATTGGTCATGGTCCCTCAGTATCCGCATTGAACCTGCGGTCGTTTTGCTTCATTTTGCGCTGGAAAATAAACCCGTGCCAGCCCGGAGCGCAATATGAGCCTGACCTCGTCCCCCAACACCCAAAAACCCAAGTATGATCGCGTGATGCTGAAGATTTCCGGCGAGGCGTTGATGGGTGATCAGGGATTCGGCCTACATCCGCCCACCGTCCAGCGCATCGCGCAGGAGGTGAAATCGGTCCATGATCTGGGCGTTGAGATTTGCATGGTGATCGGGGGCGGCAATATCTTCCGCGGCCTCAGCGGCTCGGCCCAAGGGATGGAGCGGACTACGGCGGATTATATGGGGATGCTGGCCACCGTAATGAACGCGCTCGGGATGCAGTCGGCGCTGGAAGAGATCGGGGTATTTACCCGCGTGATCTCGGCCATTCGTATGGATGAGGTCTGCGAGCCCTATATCCGCCGCCGCGCCGTGCGCCACCTTGAAAAGAAACGGGTTTGTATCTTTGCTGCTGGGACGGGCAACCCGTATTTCACCACAGATACGGCCGCGACGCTGCGTGCGAATGAGATGGCTTGCCAGGCGATCTTCATGGGGAAAAACGGCGTGGACGGGGTGTATGACAAGGACCCGAAAGAACATGCCGATGCAAAGCGCTATGACACGGTTTCCTACGACGACGTACTGGCCAAACGGCTGCGGGTCATGGATGCTTCGGCCATTGCGCTGGCGCGTGACAACAACCTGCCGCTGATCGTGTTTGGTCTGGATGAACCGGGTGGTTTCCGGGGCATTCTGGCCGGTGAGGGGACCTATACCAAGGTTGAAGGCTGAGGCGCGCACTTAGCTATTACTGTTCTCCACTCATCGAAAGGCTTGTCCATGACAGCGTTGGATATTGATTTCGTTCGGGCTCAGTTTCCGGCCTTTGCCGAACCCAGCCTTCAGGGGCAGGCCTTCTTCGAGAACGCAGGTGGCTCCTACACCTGCCAGCAAGTGATCGACCGGCTGACGCGGTTCTACACTCAACGCAAAGTTCAGCCTTACGCGCCCTATGAGGCCAGCCGCCTCGCGGGTGCCGAGATGGACGAAGCCCGCGCCCGGATGGCCGCGGTTCTGGGGGTTGAAACTGACGAACTGAGTTTTGGTCCCTCGACCACCCAGAACACATACGTTCTTGCACAGGCCTTCCGGCAATGGATGAGCCCCGGCGAAGCAATTATCGTTACCAATCAGGATCACGAGGCCAATTCCGGCCCTTGGAGACGCCTCGTCGAGGCCGGGATCGAAGTGCGCGAGTGGAAGATTGATCCCGAAACGGGATCTCTGAACCCGCAGGATCTGGAAAACCTACTGGATGAAAAAGTTCGGCTGGTCTGCTTCCCGCATTGCTCGAACGTGGTGGGTGAGATCAACCCGGTGACCGAGATCACCGCCATTGCCCATGCTGCTGGCGCTTTTGTGTGCGTGGACGGCGTGTCCTACGCGCCGCACGGGTTTCCGAATGTGGGTGATCTGGGGCCGGATATCTATCTTTTCTCGGCCTACAAGACCTACGGCCCACATCAGGGTTGCATGGTCATCCGGCGTGCTCTGGGTGAGTTGCTGCCCAATCAGGCGCATTATTTCAACGGCGATACTCTTTATAAACGGTTCACTCCGGCAGGCCCGGACCATGCGCAAATAGCGGCCAGCGCGGGGATGGCGGATTATATCTCGCTGCTCAGCACCCACCATGGCGGCCCAACTGAGGGTGCCGCCGCGCAAGGCGCTTTCGCCCATGACCTGATACGCGATCACGAAGTGGCGCTGCTGCAACCGGTGCTTGATGCTGTTAAAAACCGAAACGCAGTGCGATTGCTCGGCCCGTCCGAGGCGACGCGGCGCGCGCCCACCGTTGCCTTGGCTTTGGGTCGACCGGCCGCTGCTGTGGCGGCTGAGCTGGCGGCGCATGGCGTGATGGCCGGCGGTGGTGACTTCTATGCTGTACGCGCCTTGCAGGCGATGGGGGTCGATCCGGATCAAGGCGTGTTGCGGGTCAGCTTCACGCACTACACGTCCCAACAGGAAATTGATCAGTTATTGAATGCACTTGACCGGGTTTTGTGATCCAGTTTTCGATATGCTCCGTAGTGGAAAGAAAACGGCGGGGCGAATATGGAAGACGGGCAACCTCCGATCATTTTATGGTTCAGGCGTGACCTGCGGCTAAGCGATCATCCGGCGCTTTCTGCCGCGGTCGCGACGGGGCGTCCCTTGGTGCCGGTGTTCCTGTGTGATGATCTGGTGCACACCCTTGGCGCGGCCCCGAAGTGGCGGCTTGGGCTGGGGCTTGAGGTCTTTGGTCGCGCGCTGAACGACATTGGCAGCCGTCTTATCCTGCGGCGGGGCGATGCGTTGGCACAGTTGCAGCTGCTGATCGCTGAAACCGGAGCGACGGATGTGTATTGGTCGCGCGCTTACGATCCGGCCTCGATTGCGCGGGATACTAAGATCAAATCGGCGCTGAAAGAGCAGGGGATCGAGGCCAAATCCTTTGCCGGACATCTTCTGTTCGAACCTTGGACGGTTGCTACCAAGGCCGGTCAGCCCTTTCGCGTCTTCACCCCAATGTGGCGCGCTGTGCAGGGGCGTGAGGTCCCTCCGCCCGAGGCCGCTCCGACGCGATTGACCGCCCCCGCGCACTGGCCCGCCTCGGACGATCTGGCGACATGGCACCTTGGCGCGGAGATGAACCGAGGGGCGGAGGTCGTCAGACCCTATGTGCAACCGGGGGAGCAAGCGGCGCTTGATCATCTGGAGGGGTTCCTGAACCGGATCGCGAATTACGGCGCCGACCGTGACAGGCTGGATCTTGATGGGACTTCGAACCTGTCCGAATACCTCTCATTGGGTGAGATCGGCCCGCGTACCGCTTGGCATCGCGTGCAACGCGCGGCTTTCGAAGGGACCCAAGGCACTGGTTCATTTCTGCGACAGCTTGTCTGGCGCGAGTTCGCCTATCATCTGATGTACCACACGCCTCAGCTGGTGTCGGGCAACTGGAAGCCAGAATGGGACGCTTTTCCATGGAACGAGGCCCGAGATGCGCCCGAGGTGAAGGCTTGGCTGCAAGCCAGAACCGGCATTCCGGTTGTGGATGCGGGTCTGCGGCAGATGTATGTGACCGGGCGGATGCACAACCGTGCCCGGATGATCGTGGCAAGTTACCTGACCAAGCATCTGATGACCCATTGGAAAATCGGGATGGAGTGGTTCGAGGATTGCCTGATCGACTGGGACCCGGCTTGCAATGCGATGGGCTGGCAATGGGTCGCGGGGTCCGGACCGGATGCGTCTCCGTTCTTCCGCATTTTCAATCCCGTTACACAGCAGGAAAAGTTCGACCCCAAGGGTGCCTACTTAAAACAGTGGGTTGCCGAAGGCAGGCCAAACCCGTCCGAGACGGCCTTGTCCTACTTTGAAGCCACGCCCCGTTCCTGGGGCCTGAACTCCAAGACAGACTACCCGCCACCAGTGGTCGATCTGCCAACAGGGCGCGCCCGTGCGCTGGCCGCGTATGAACGCCGAAAAAACCAGTAAGGAACTGAAAACTTGCCACAAACACAATTGCGTCCTAGCCTGCATCAACCACCGCAGAGGGGAAAGCGGATGATCTTGACAACGACCGAAGGCCAAAAAGGTCTGCCCAGATATTTCGCGCAGGTTTTCAAGATGCTGAGCAAAATGGAAGCCGGGCGATTGGAAATCACTTTGTCCGACGGTCGGACCTTCCGTGTTGAGGGCTCAAAGCCAGGACCGGTTGCCGAGGTCGAAATTCACGATCCAGACGTGTTTGCCCGCCTGATCCGGGAAGGTGAGCTTGGCTTTTCTGACGCGTATCTGGAAGGCCATTGGAGCACGCCTGATTTGCGCGCCTTCATGGATTTGGTCCATATGGGCAGTGAGACGGCCTACGATGGCTTCACAGGCAAGTTTCTCGTGCAGGCCTATGAGCGTCTGCGGTTTTGGCTGCATCGAAACAACCGTAGACAGGCCAAGAAGAATATCTCGTATCACTACGATTTGGGGAACGATTTTTATGCGCTCTGGCTTGACGATACGATGACTTATTCCAGCGCCATTTTCGAGACAGGGCAAGAGAGCCTCGAGAAGGCGCAGACCGCCAAATACGCCAGCATGGTCGATGAGATGGGCGTCAAACCCGGCGATCACGTACTTGAGATCGGCTGTGGCTGGGGCGGCTTCGCCGAATATGCCGCGAAAGAGCGGGGCCTGCGTGTGACGGGTCTGACTATCAGCCAAGAGCAGTTGAAGTTCGCGCAGCAACGCATTGAGAAAGCTGGCATATCGGATCTGGTTGATCTGAAACTTCAGGATTATCGCGACGAACAAGGGCAATACGATGGCATTGCCTCGATCGAGATGTTTGAGGCCGTGGGTCAGAAATACTGGCCGATCTATTTCGATACTGTCCGTGATCGGTTGAAGCCGGGGGCGCAAGCCACGTTGCAGATCATCACCGTGGGCGATCATCGCTGGGACTACTACAAGAACGGCGTTGATTTCATTCAAAAATACATCTTCCCAGGGGGGATGCTGCCATCGCCGACGATCTTACGACAGCAGATTAATCAGGCGGGGCTGGATGTTGTGCGCTCGAAGGAGTTCGGTAAGAGCTATGACCTGACCCTGCGGCGATGGTTTGATACGTTCAACGACAAGTGGGACCAGATCTCGGAGATGGGATTTGATGAGCGTTTCCGCCGCATGTGGAATTATTATTTGACGGCTTGTGGCGCAGCCTTTGACACGGGCAATTGCGATGTGACACAGATCACCATAGCAAAGCCTAGTTAACGAACGGAATTCATACATGCCCACCGCCAGTCGCCTTGTCGCCGCCGCTTGTCTTGTGGTGTTGGCGTTCATCGTGTCCAGCATGGTTATCGCAAACGGAGAAGAGGGGAAGGACTATGGGTATTTTACCGTGGTCAACATCGCCTTGGGTTGGATCTGCGGTTGGAAAATCATGGGCAAGCGCGCTGGCCGAGGCTGGACGGCCGGGATTAACAACGGCCTGACCGGCGTGGCTTCACTGGTGTTTTGGGGCCTTTTCGTTCAGGGCACCTATGAAATGTTCCGGCTGGCCATGCGCCACCGCTATGACGGTCCCTTTGAGGCGCTGATTGCGATCTTCAAGATTGGCGTCGAATTCGGTGAACAGTTACTCGCACCCGAAATCCTGATCACCTTGGGTGTTGGCGCCATCGCCACCGGTTTGCTGACAGAAATAGCAAGCCGCCGCTGGCGCTGAATGTAAACACTTAACGAAAGCCTGTCCTCTCGTGTCCGATTTGTTCTTCTATGGAACCCTGCGGCATGTGCCGCTGTTGGAGGCCGTTCTGGGGCGCTCTTCGTCTGAGCTATCGCTGACACCTGCCATCCTGCGAGGCCACTTCGTCTCTGCGGTTCAGGGACAGGACTTCCCAATGATTCAACAGGCAGATGATGAACAGGCTTTGGGATTGTTCGTGCAAGGCCTCACGCAAGCGGATCTGGATCGACTGGCTTATTACGAGGGCGGGTTCGACTATGATCTGAGGCCTTTGGCAGTGACGCTAGAGGATGGAACCTGGGCGCAGGCTCAGGTGTTTTTTCCCGAACCTACGGCCTGGGTGGCGGATGGGCCTTGGTCTCTGGACGGGTGGGTTGAACGCCTCGGTGACGTCACCGCGCTCGCCGCCGAGGAGGAAATGAGCTATCTCGGGCGGGTTGCGCCTTCGGATATGGCGCGCAGCATGCAGGCGATTCAGACGCGGGCCTGGGCAAAACTCTTCGCACGGCAGCGGCAAACGGGGGATGCGCGCGATGTGTCCAAGGACGTGATCGTGCATCGCCATCATCGGGCCTATGTCAACTACTTCGCGATGGAAGAGATCGACCTGCAACACCGTCAATACGATGGAGCCATGGGGCCGACGCTGAACCGAAGCGCGCTGTTGCAAGGCAGCGCGGTAATCGTTCTCCCCTATGATCCGGTGCGAGACACCGTATTACTTGTCGAGCAGTTCCGCGCCCCAGTCTATCTGATCGATGATCCCGAACCTTGGATGTGGGAGCCGGTTGCAGGCATGATCGACCCTAGTGAAACGCCAGAGCAGGCCGCACATCGTGAAGGAATGGAGGAGGCAGGCATCGCTTTCGATGCTCTGCATAGCGCAGGAGGAGGTTATTCCTCCAGCGGGTCGTCGACCGAGTACGTCTATCTCTATGTCGGGCTTGGTGATTTGACAGATCCCGCAATAACCGCAGGGCTGACCACCGAAGGTGAGGATATACGCTCTCGTGTTCTACCTTTTGACATGTTTATTGCCATGGTGGATCGCGGTGAATTCAAAGACTTACCGCTGTTGACTCTGGCCCATTGGCTGGCGCGTCACCGCGACCGCCTGCGTGGGTGACTATCGCGCTTGTGGTTGGCGCAGAGCGGCTGTAAATCTGCAGTATTACGTAATGAAATGAGGGTGCCATGCGCATTGCACGAGATCTTGCCGACGCAGTCGGAAAAACGCCGCTGATCCGGTTGAAGCGCATCAGTGAAGAAACCGAGTGCGAGATCCTCGGCAAGGCGGAATTTATGAACCCCGGCCAGTCGGTCAAGGACCGTGCTGCTCTCTACATCATCCGCGACGCAGTTGCGCGGGGTGAGTTGAAGCCCGGTGGCACCATAGTGGAAGGCACCGCAGGCAATACAGGCATCGGGCTGGCTCTGGTCGGTGCATCGATGGGGTTCAAGACGGTGATCGTTATCCCGGAGACCCAGTCAGAAGAGAAGAAAGACATGCTGCGTCTTGCAGGCGCGCAATTGGTTCAGGTTCCGGCGGCACCGTATCGCAACCCCAACAACTTCGTTCACTACTCCCGCCGTCTGGCCGATGAACTGGCGCAAACTGAACCCAATGGCGCGATCTGGGCAAACCAGTTCGACAATGTTGCCAACCGTCAGGCCCATGTGGAAACCACCGGCCCCGAGATCTGGGAACAGACCGACGGCAAGGTCGATGGCTTTGTCTGCGCGGTCGGCTC
Organism: Ruegeria sp. B10; assembly: GCF_056539825.1. NCBI lineage: Bacteria > Pseudomonadati > Pseudomonadota > Alphaproteobacteria > Rhodobacterales > Roseobacteraceae > Ruegeria > Ruegeria sp. B10. The sequence continues at coordinate 33,352 of NZ_JBQFVP010000002.1, read as the reverse complement.
GGGCGGAACGCTGGCGGGCGTGGCCGATGCGCTGCAGCCAAAAGGCGTGAAGATAGGCCTGGTCGACCCGATGGGCGCGGGGCTGTATTCCTACTACACAACTGGCGAAATCGCGATGGAGGGCGGCTCGATCGCAGAAGGTATCGGACAGGTGCGGATCACCAAGAACCTCGAAGGGTTCAAGCCGGACTACACCTATCAGGCGACCGACAACGAAGCCCTGCCGTACATCTTTGACCTGCTTCGTGAAGAAGGTCTGGTCATGGGTGGTTCGACCGCGATCAACATGGCTGGTGCGGTGCGTTTGGCCAAGGACCTTGGGCCGGGGCATACGATTGTGACCATCCTGTGTGACTATGGCACACGCTATCAGTCCAAACTGTTCAATCCCGAGTTCCTGCGCGAAAAAGAACTGCCGGTACCGGATTGGATGACAGACGCCCCGCGAAAGATACCGGGCGTGTTCGAGGACGTCTGATGCTGCGACAGGTCCGCCTGTTTCTGACAATTGCTGCGCTTATCTTAGTCGGGTTGGCGGGGGTAGCCTCGGCGCAACTGACTGATCGGCAGAGCGAGTTCTATAAGGGCTGGCTCAGCACTGCGGACCGTGCCGAAAGCGTTGTTGAAGCCGACAGGGCGTCGGACGCCGCGATGGAGCAGTTGCGAACTGAGATCGACGGCTATCGCAATACGTTCAATACGGCTCGCAACGCCAATGCCGACCGCATCCAGACGCTGGAAAGCCAGGTCAAGGCGCTGGGTCCCGCGCCCGAAGAAGGGGTCACAGAGCCGGAGGATATCGCGCAACTTCGCGAGCATCTGGACGAACAGCTCAACGCCTTGCGGGTGCCGCGGATTATCTCTGAGGAGGCCTTTAGCCGCGCCAACGGTCTGATCAGCGAAATTGACCGTATCCTGCGAGAACGTCAGAGAAAGCAGTTTTTGGAACGCGGTCCATCGCCGCTGAACCTGTCGACATGGCCCGCCGCGTGGTCCGATATCCGCGAGGCTCTGTTCGGACTGTTCAACGAGACGACGGCCAGTCTGACATCTGACGTCACTAAAGAACGCGTTCAGAATCAGGCCCCCGCGATACTGGCCTTGGTGGCGCTAGCCGTCATCTTACTGGTTTACGGACGCCATTGGTCTGAACGAGGAGGCGACTATCTGCGTCGTTTCGGTGGGCGCGGAACCGGTGCGTGGACCTTTGTGATTTCCCTTCTGCGCATCATCCTTCCCTGGATTGGCGTGGTGGCTCTGACAGCTGCGATTGACCTGACCGGAGTACTTGGTCTTCGCGGCACGCTTCTACTGCAGCAGGTGCCGTATTGGGCGGCGATCGTGCTTGTTTTCGACTGGGTCGGACGGCAGGTCTACCTGATGGCCGCGGCACAGAATTTCCAAAGATTCTCGGCGGGGCAGATCACCGAAATACGTATCTATGTCGATATTCTGGCAGTGATGCTGATCCTGCACGACATGGTTGGCCTGTTCGAGAGGATTGAGAACATAGCGGATTCCACCCGCGCCGTTGTTATCTTCCCGGTCATTGTCGTCACCTCTCTTCTTCTGCTGCGCATTCGTCAGATCAGACAATCAGATCCAGCGACCGAGGGCGGCGAGATCCCACGTGCCAGTGGATTTTCGCAGGTTGTCGAGGTTGTCCGGCGCATCGTGTTCCTGCTGGGTGTCAGCGCGCCTGTTCTGGCCTTGTTGGGCTACACCAACGCGGCCGAAGCGATTGTGTTTCCTGCAGTCAACACGCTGATCCTGATCGCCATTCTTGTGATCGTGCAGCGCTTTATCAGCTCGCTATACGGCTGGTTTACGGGGCAGGGGGATAACGCCCGCGATTCTCTGTTCGCGGTTCTGGTGGGTTTCTTCCTGGCCTTGATTTCGATCCCTATCCTGGCCCTTTTCTGGGGCGCGCGCGAAGCGGATCTTAGCGAGATCTGGTCGCAGATCCTGCAAGGGTTCAGCTTGGGCGGGGTTACGATCTCTCCGTCCAATTTCCTGACTTTTGTCGCCGTGTTTGCCATCGGATATGGCCTGACACGACTGCTGCAGGGAGGCTTGCGCAATTCGCTGCTGCCCAAGACAAGTATTGATCCAGGCGGGCAAAATGCGATCGTATCGGGCACTGGTTACGTCGGCATTTTCCTCGCCTCACTGGTTGCAATCACGGTGGCTGGGTTTGATCTCTCATCTCTCGCGATTGTAGCCGGTGCACTGTCTGTCGGTATTGGTTTTGGTCTTCAGACCATCGTTTCGAACTTCGTTTCTGGCATCATTCTTCTGGTCGAGCGTCCCATCTCGAAAGGGGATTGGATCGATGTGAACGGCATGATGGGCTACGTCCGCGATATCTCGGTCCGATCCACGCGGATTGAGACGTTTGACCGGACGGATGTCATTGTTCCGAATTCGGATCTGATCAGCGGCGTCGTCACCAACTATACCCGTGGCAACACGATTGGCCGGGTGATCGTGCCTGTGGGAGTGGCCTATGGGACCGATACGCGCAAGGTCGAGACCATTCTGGGCGAGATCGCGAATTCTCATCCCATGGTCTTGGCGAATCCAGCCCCCAGCGTGGTGTTTCAGGGGTTCGGTGCGGATTCGCTGGACTTTGAAATCCGAGGCATTTTGCGCGACGTGAATTGGGTTCTGTCGGTCAAATCCGACATGAACCACGAAATCAACCGCCGTTTCGTGGAAGAAGGTATAGAGATCCCGTTCGCACAACGCGACGTTTGGCTTCGTAACCCCGAAGCCTTGCGCGCTGAAGCACAAGACCACACCGCGACAGCCCCGGAGCAACGAGCACCCAGCACCGAACCCGCAGCCATGACCGAGGGAGATCTGGACGGCGATGCTGGGGACGAAGTCTGAGCATTGCTCGCGCGGGGAATGGTCCGCGAACTAATCTGCAAACGGGTGTGAATTCGCGCTATTGGGGCCTTGCAAATCCTTTTGCATTGCGTCACATATCGCGCTCACGGAGAGGTGGCCGAGTGGTCGAAGGCGCACGCCTGGAAAGTGTGTAGGCGGGAAACCGTCTCCAGGGTTCGAATCCCTGTCTCTCCGCCACAATCCCCCTGATCAGTTTATGCCGCACCTAGATATGACCGTTCTGTGTGGCGAGATCTGGTTGCATTGTATCAGTTCCATGACAGCCATATAGTGCCGGTCGACGCGAATTTTCTGCACAGGACAGACGGACGAACATGATTGACCTGACCAGGCAGGTGCCTCTGCGTACAAGCCAGAATTATGAGATTTTCCAGCATCCCGAAATGGATGGCGCCCTGTTGAAAGTCCGCGTGGATGAGCCGAAGCGAAACCACCTCATACCGCGCTATGCGCAATGGCGTTACGGCAATTTGCGACAGTGGAACCGCGAAGCGAACGAATACCTTGCCGCGCTGCACCGTGGCTGCCCTGAGATCGAGCGTCTGGCGAAGTTCATGGGCTATGCACCAACTTCGCAGGGGCCTGCAATCGTGGTAGAAAAGATGACCGGCCCGGATGGGGATCTCGCCCCGTCCCTGCATGCCGAGATGATGGCTGCAAATGGTGACCCGGAAGTGGCTCAGAAGCTGCGGGCCGACTTGCTGGAGTTGCTGGATGATCTGGAGCGCGGACGTATCATCGTTGGTGACATGGGGATCGGAAACATCGTGCGCGCGCAGGAGCGCGGTGGCAGACTTGTCGTCATTGACGGGTTGGGTGAGAGGGTCCTGTTGCCTCTGACATTGTTCAGCGATTGGGCGTTTCGCAAATCTATGGCGCGGCGGCGCGCGCGCATGGCGGGTTAGTTGCGTCAGAATGGACCAATTTGAGCATTGGCTGCTGTCCTGTATTTGCTTTATGTCTGGCGGTGTTAGGTGCAAGACAGCCCAAATTGGCGGAGGTGCTAAGTGAAACTCTCAACCCCAAATTTCCCGGCCCCAACTGATGCCGAGGACCGCAAGGCCATCCGCCCAGTCATCTGCTACCCGCCCGAGACTCTGCCCAGCCCCGACCTAGATGGGCTGACCCGCTCGCGGGACACATCCGTGAAAACTGCAGGGGTCACCGCCGCGCCGCGCGATGCCGCCTGTATCGACGTGCCAGCCGGTGCTTTTTTCCGCATCACATCTGTCGAAGGCGCTCAAGTTGGCGATCTGAACTTGTGGAACAAACACGATCTGACCGAAAGGTTCTATTCCGGTAAAACCCGCGCCCTGCACGGTACGCATCTTTCGACCGGAGACCGCATGTGGTCGACTTTCCCAAATATGCGGCCTATGGCGACGATCACGGCTGATACGCTGGACTGGTACGGCTTTGACGCCTTTGGGGGCTCCGTTCATGACGTGATCGGCACCCGCTGCGACCCATATACCGGGCGGTTGCTGTCGGGGGATGACTACCACTATTGCTGTCATTCGAACCTGACCCGGGCCTTGGCGCAGCATTGCGATCTGCCTCTGCACGAGGCGGAGACCCATGTGCATGACGTTCTGAACGTCTTCATGTGTACTGGGTTCACGCGCGATACCGGCCAGTATTTTATGAAGGCCAGCCCAGTGCGTCCGGGTGACTACCTTGAATTCCACGCCGAGATCGACCTGATCGTCGGCCTCTCAGCCTGTCCGGGTGGGGATTGTTCCTCAGAGCATTCCTCGGACACCGCTGCGTGCTATCCCTTGCTGATTGAGGTCTTTGACCCTGGTGAGGCCGCGCGGCAGGTGCATGTTCAGCCCAGCGTCTCGGCCTATGACCGGTCGCATGGGACATAAAAGGCAGCGAAAGGACAGCGCGTGACGCAAGCGGATGAGCAGCTTAGTACGGCTGTGTTCTACATAAACCTTGACCGGGTTCCCGAACGCCGCGCGTTTATGGAGGCGCAGTTCGCAAAAGCTGGCGTGATCGAACCGATCCGCTTCAGCGCGGTTGACGCACGTCAGGCGGATGCTCTGGAGGGGAATGGGTATGTGCCGGGCGTTGGTTCTCGCTGGGGTTTGAAGCAAAGCGAGATCGCCTGTTTTGAAAGCCATCGCACCGTCTGGCAGCAAGCAGTGGATCAAAATCTGAAGGCGGCCGCAATTTTCGAGGATGATGTCGAGATGTCGTCCCGACTGGGGCAGGTGATCGACAGCCTCGTCGAGAACGCGGACAGGTTCGATTTCGCAAAGATGGACTACTCGCCGCGCAGCCTGCGTTTTGGAGCAGAGGAAGAGATAGGCAGAGTTACAGTTCGCCCAATGCTGGAAATGGCCCCAAGTGCTGCGGCCTATGTTCTGTCGCAGGAGGGGTGTCGCAAACTGCTGGCCTGGTCTCAGCAGTATTCCGACCATCTCGATGATTTCGTATCGATCCCCCGGCCAGATTGGCGGATGTATCAGGTGTTCCCGGCTGTCGGTGTGCAGATGATCTGGTCGAAGCAGCAGCAAGATCTCGAACAGGTCAAGACCAGCGAGCGGGAAGGTGATCAATCCACCAATACCGGCTTGGACAAAGGCCCGTTCTGGTTCCGGGCTCGGCGCGAGCTGTTCGCGGCAAAACGCAAGCTTGGTTGGCGCTTTGGAGGGCAAAAAAAATTGCTCGACCAGGGTGGGTTTGTTGGGTTCATTCCAACTGATACCGACCTTCTTGTCTGAAGCCTGTTTCGAGCACCCTAGTGGCAAACCGAGGCTGAAGAACTCAAGTTTTCAAAAGCATTAACAAAAATACCAATTTGATATAAGGTTGTGGCGTTATTTCTAGTTATTGACTGGGTGTTGGGGTGTCACAAACGCTTTACGAGAAATACGGCGGCTTCAAAACCATCAGCCGTGTGGTGATGAGTTTCTACGAAATAGCGCTTGATTCCGACGAAATCGGGCATTTCTTCGAAGATATCGACATGCCGCGCCTGATTGACCATCAGACCAAGTTCGTCTCTTCCCTGGTCGGTGGTCCTGCTGCGTTCAGCGACGATAGGATCGAGGCTGTGCATCGCCACCTTGGCATTTCTCATGACCATTTTGATGTCATGGCGGAGCTATTCGGCGAAGCGCTTGAGATGCATGGCATGTCCGAGCGCGATATCAAAACGGCCCTTGGCGCGATTGAAGGCAAGCGCTCGATCATCGTCAGCCGTGACGCGGCATGAGCATCCTTGCCATCAATGAACAGCTCCTGCGTGCCATCGGCGTTGGTGTTGCCGTTGTGCGTGCCTCGGATCTGAAATTCGTCTTTCACAACAGTCCTTTCGCTGAGTGGTTTGGCAAGCCCGAGATAAAGCAGTCTCTGTTGGATATCCTGCCCGACCTTGACGTGAGAGAGCTGGAGGACGTCAAGCAATCCGGCCTGCGGTATTCGGTCGAGCTTCAGATCAAACCCAAACGCCGGACGCTGATCTTTGCGGTCACTGTCTCACTGGCCAGTGGGTTGTCGGAACAGGTGCTGATCGTAGAATGCCAGAACATCACGCGCATTCGCGAACTGGAGAGCATGATTGACAGCTACTCGACCATGGTCGAGCGCAACACGCGTGAATTGGAGCGCGAGAAGGAAAGGGTTGAACGTCTCTTGCTGAACGTGATGCCCCGCGCTGTGTATGAAGAGTTCAAGACGTTTGGCGTCGTGACCCCTCAGCTGTTTGACGAAGTCTCGGTGGTGATGTTGGATTTCGTCGGGTTCACGGATTTTGCTGCCAAAACCGATCCGACAGTCACGTTGAGCGAGTTGAATGATATCTTCACGGCCTTCGACCGGATCGTTGAGCAGTATGGATGCGAGCGGATCAAAACAATTGGGGACGCCTATTTGGCCGTCTCTGGCATGCCGGATGCGACGCCCGACCATGCCACGGCGGTCGCCCATTGCGCAGTGCGCTTCCTGCGGTATCTCGAGCGGCGTAACGAAAGCCACCCGCACAAATGGCAGGCCCGGATCGGCTTGGGCATGGGGCCGGCTGTCGGGTCGGTCGTGGGCATTCAGAAATATGTCTATGACGTGTTTGGCCCAGCCGTGAACATCGCCGCGCGCCTGCAAGTCTTTGCAAACCCGATGAACATCGTCGCGCCGGAGGCGATGAAATATGCGTTAATCGACGAGTTTCAGGTCTCGGATCTGGGACGGGTCGAGATCAAGGGGATGGGGGAGATGGATCTGATCAACGTCTCGTCAGGCCTCAGCGCTAATCAGGGAAGCCGATTGTTCTGAGGATCAGTCATCCTGCGGCACCAGACCCAGCCCGCGCAGGTAAATCCCAATCCCGCTTTCGAGAAGGTCCTCGGGCGAAAAGGGCGAGGTCGCACCGGTCGCGTTACGCGCATAGAGTTCAACCACACCGTGACTCATTGCCCAAATATGGGCCGAGAACATGGACGCGGGAGGCCGCTTTTCCGGTGGGATATGTTGCGACAGGTCCGCAGCTGCCTTCTCCAGAACCGTTTTGGCCCGGTTTGACGCCAAAGACAGCTCGGGCGTACGGTTCGGGGAAATCCCGCTTTCGAACATGGCGATGTAATGGCCGGGATGCTTGCGGGCAAAGGCCAGATAGGCGCGCCCGGTGGCCTCAAACGCGGCCAGAGCGGATGGCTGACCCTCGTCATAGGCATATTGCATCAAGTCGGCGAACATCTCGAACCCTTGGCGGGCGGCCTCGGCTATCAGGTCCTCCCGCCCGTGATAGTGCCGGTAGACGGCAGCAGGAGTGACCCCGGCGGTCTTGGCGGCCTCGGACAGGGTGAAACCGGTGGGGCCTTTTTCTTCGATCAACGAAAGCGCGGCCTCAATCAGGGCCTGCTTCAGGTTTCCATGGTGATACCCACGCTTCGTCATTCCGGCCTCAGGTTATTGGTTTTTCACGTGTTCGGGTGCCAAGAGATAGTCCAATTTCAACCAATGGTCCAACGCCCAAGCGATCAATTCTTAGCCTTTCCGATATTTGCGTCAGGACTCCCAGACATCCGGCCCGCCGCAGATTTTCGGATCATTATCGCCGATGGCTTTTTCGTCTTTCTCATCATAGTCCAAAGCCAGCAGCACCGTTCGGATCGCTGCAAGGCGCGCGCGTTTCTTGTCGTCAGACCGCACGATGGTCCAAGGACAGTTTTCCGAATGTGATCGGGTCAGAGTTTCAGAAATCGACTGAGTGTATTCATCCCATTTTTCCAATCCGGCGATATCGATTGGGCTGAGTTTCCACTGTTTGAGCGGATCCGTCTCACGCGCCAAAAAGCGGTTCAGCTGTTCCGCCCGGCCGACATTCAGCCAGAACTTGAACAGACTTATCCCGTCGTTCACGAACCCGGTTTCCAGCGGCAACACCTGACGGAAGAACCGTTCGCGTTCCTCCTGATTACAGAACCCAAAGACGTTTTCCACGACACCTCGGTTGTACCAACTGCGGTCGAAAAACACGATCTCACCTGCCGAGGGCAGGTGCTGGATATAGCGTTGGAAATACCATTGGCTGCGCTCGGAATCCGAGGGCTTGCTGAGCGCAACATTCCGAGCCCCGCGTGGGTTCAGGTTCTCGCGGAACCGCTTGATGGTGCCGCCTTTTCCCGCCGCATCTCTGCCTTCAAAGATGATCGCGACCCGTTGGCCGGTTTCTTTGACCCAGGATTGCATTTTGACCAGCTCGATTTGCAGCGCCTCGATCTGCTGCTCGTAGTCCTTTGTCTTCATTTTTTCGGCGTAAGGGTAGCTCGGGTTCAGGATGTCGCCCTTGTTGGCCTTTTCGATCATTTTACGCACGTCGCCGGGCGCTTTCTTGCGGTAATACTTCTCGATTGCACCTTTTTCTGACCGGGCCATGAGCTACCTCGCGATAAAATCCATATCTAACTATGAATTAGGTGCTGGCCTAACGCAAACCCGCCCGCTGTGCGGCGCGGTCTATGGCGGCGGCGACCTCTTCGGCTGCGACGACCTGGGGCATATGGCCGATGCCCGGCAGCTCGATCAGCTCGGCACCGGGGATTTGTTCGATCAAGCGGGTTGAGTGCCAATCCAGCTTGACGGTCGTGTCTGCCGTGCCGTGAATGATTTCGGTAGGCACAGAGATTTCACCGTATCGGGGCTGCAGACGCTCAACCTCTTCCAGCAGCCGGACCCGTTGTTTTGCGTTGGCGTGCATCGAGGCGCGGCGCATTGTCAGGGCGGGGCCGAAATGCTCGGCATAGCCTTCGGGCGCAGTTTGGGGGGCAAACACTTTGTCGAGGGCCGTTTCGACATAAGATTCCGGCACGTAGGAGGTGATCAGGGGTAGGGCGAGCGCGCTTCCTAGGTTGGTCGCCGCCAATCGGTTGAAATTGTCCAGCGGCGTCTCCCACGGGATGGCGGCCGGGGCGATCAGCACAAGGCCCGAGAGATTGTTGGGACGGGTCACCGCCCAGGCCAGTGCTACTGACCCTCCAAGACTTTGTCCCGCGACAATGGGTTTCTCTGCGCCAAGTTGGGCAGCGGCGCGTTGCAGGATATCCGCCTGCTCCTGGATGGTTTCGCCCTCGGGATTGAAACTGTCCGAATAGCCAAGGCCGGGACGGTCAAACACGATCACGCGGTAGGTTTCGGCCAGAATAGGGGCCAAGGCGAAGGTCATGTCGCGGGTATTGCCGCTGGAGCCATGGATCAAGACCACATCAGGGCCGTCCCCCATGACAACCGCATGCACGGCAATTCCATCCACGTCGAGTATCTGGCCTTCGGGCGGAAACGCCTGGGCAGCGCGGGCCTCGCTCTGGGCGGCGCGCCACAAGGTAAACGCTGCGAAGCCGATCAGGCCCAGCGTCAGGAGTATCCAGATCTTAGCGGCCAATTTCACTCATATCGAATGGTGTGGACTGATATATTTCATTGATCCAGTTACCATAGAGCAGATGCGCATGGCTGCGCCACCGGTTCTGCGGCGCCTGCGTCGGGTCATCATCGGGATAGTAGTTCATCGGCACGTTGATCGGTGTGCCATTTGCGACGTCCCGATCATATTCCTGCTTCAACGTATCGCTGTCATATTCGAAATGGTTGAAGATATAGAGCGCACGATGCGCCGGATCCTCGACAAGGCAAGGACCTGCTTCATCGCTGCCAAGCAACGTGACGAGACCGTCCGCGTTGTCGATCTCGGCCTGTTTCATCTCGGTCCAGCGGCTGACAGGAATAACGCAATCATCCGAGAATCCCCGCAAAAACGGAGAGGACGGGAGAAGGTTCCGATGCCGGAAACAGCCAAAGGCCTTGGCGTCCAGCATGTGTTTTTTCACGCCGTGGAAATGGTTGATCATCGCCATACCTCCCCAGCAGACCCCGAATGTGGAATGGACATTGGTCTGTGTCCACTCAAACACCTCGCGGAGTTCTTCCCAATAGGTGACATCATCGAATTCCAGATGTTCGATCGGCGCACCGGTGATGATCAGGCCATCGAACTTATGATCCTTCACGTCTTTGAACGGCTGATAGAATTCGGCCATATGCGCCGCGGCGGTGTTCTTGGTCCGATGCTCGGTCATGCGGATCAGAGACAGGTCAATCTGCAGCGGAGTGGCACCGATCAGACGCGCGAACTGGTTCTCGGTCTGGATCTTCTTGGGCATCAGATTCAGCAGCCCGATCCGCAGAGGGCGAATATCCTGCCGCATTGCCTGATCCGCAGCCATGACCATGACGCCTTCCTGGGTCAGGACGTCAAAGGCGGGCAGTTCGGATGGGATTTTGATCGGCATCGGGTCAGACTTTTGAGTAGGTTAGGAGGAGGTAGTTAGGCGCGATCGCGCCCGGTCTCAAGGGTGCGTTCGATCAACCCATCGAAATCAGCCGCATCGCGCACTTTTCCGATGTCTTTGGCCGTTATCGTAACGCCCCAGTTCTTCGCCATCGCCTCGTACCGGGGCTGACGATGGGCAAGCGCCTGAGCGTAGGTCCACCGGATGAACGCGTCCGGGTCCACGTCAGACCCGGAGCAGCCGTGTTGATCTAGATATTCGGTCCAGACGCGGGTCAGGAATTCAGCCTGGTAGGACATCGGCTTGGGGGCCTTGTCAAAGCGTCGGACCAGTTCGGCCGTGTGGTCGTCGTCACCCTTCAGCCAGATCATCAGCGCCTGTTTTGACAGCTCGGACATCAGTTGATCTGCTGGGTCGTTCGGGTCGACCCACTCGCAAATCGACCCGCCTGTGTCGCAGATGAAATGCGGATAGCCATAGAGGCGCTCTGCCCGGTCCACGAAATATTCGGTGTCCAGAAGGGCGTGAATTTCAGCCAGTCGGAATTGCTCCTGTCGGCGGCGGTACTCGGACATCTCCAACCCGCCAAGCGCCGGATTACCGGGTTTGCCAAGATAGGATGCGACAGGGGTCAGGTTCTCGAACGAGATGTTCGAGCCGATATATATCGAATCCGACAGCAGAAGGTCCCTCAGGAATGGGACTTTCATCGCCTCAGCCTTGGCGTTATCGGCGATGTATTCGCCCATGTAGCGGGTGCCGATCCGGTAGTCGACCGAGTAGTGAAACCAGCCACCGCTGTCCCGCAGGATGTTGGATACATAGGTCTTGCCCAGCCCCGACATGCCAAAAAACAGCACCTTCTTGCGTGCAGCCCCACGCCAATCTCTTGCCGAGCCGTAGATCATCTTCTGCTGTCCCTTGTTTTTGCCTTTGCTAAATCGGGCAGGCGGCGGCGTCAATCGCGTGGGGCGGCTCGGTTGAGGATCAATAGTCCCGCAGCCAGCACGGCAAAGCCAATATAGGCGCGCGAATCCAGTGCCTCGTCTCGCAGCAAGGCGCCCAAAACGATCGCGACAGGTGGGATGATCAGGGTCACAAGTAACAGATTGCCACTGCCCGCCATTGCTAGGACCCGGTAGTAGAGAAGGTAAGCGCCCGCCGTCGCAATCAGGGAATAATACGCGATTGCCGCCCATGTGGCCGCAGGCAGGTTGAGGCTTGGTATACCGTCCGTCATGAGGGCGATCGGGATCATGAAGAGGGTCGAGCCGGTTAGCATCCCTGCAGCCGCAACAATAGGGGGCAGGGAGCTTAGGTGTTTGCGCGCCCAAGCGCCGGCAAACGCGTAGGAGATAGTGCCCGCGAGGATGGCAAGTTGAGCTGTGTTTTGCAGGCTAAAGCTGGTGAGATTGCCGATACCGATTGCGATTGAGACGCCAAAAAAGCCCAGTCCAGCGCCCAGAAGGCGCGGTGCTGTCAACCGCTCGTCAGAAAAGAAGAGGGCAGCAACGAGAACACCAAAGATAGCCGTTGCCGCGTTCAAAATCGCCGTGAGGCCGGTGTCAATGTACAACTGCCCCCACGCCATCAGCGAGAACGGAATCACGTTATTGAGCAGTCCCATAACCAGAAATCCCAACCAGAGGCGAGGTGAGCTCGGGACGCTTAGACCCCTGATCCAAACCACCAACCACAAGGCCAGCATTGCCCAGAATGTTCGATGCAGGACCGAGGTCAACACTGGTATCGTGTCCAGCGCAATGCGGATCGAAACAAATGACGCGCCCCAGATGATACCCAGCAGCGAAAGCTCAGCCCATGCGCGGGGGGATAGGTGTTTTTGCTGTTCCATGAACAGGTTGTGGCACCTTTGAGTTAATGCGGCGACCCGAAAGATGCGGAAACAAAAAGACCCCACCAAAAACGGCGGGGTCTGACTGGTTTGTGTGGGGCGATTAGTCCAGAGCGTAGGTGATCTGGAAACCGACACTCCAAGCGCTGTTGCCCGAGAAGTCAGCTGTTTGGCCAAACCCACCGTCAGCCGTTGCGTCACCAATATCGGTGTAGCGAACGCCCGCCGAGATTTTGGCTTTTTCCAGAGAGTATGTGCCGCCAAGACCGATGCTCCAGAAACCGTCTGTGGGACCCAGGTTGGTCACCGGTTCTCCTTCGTCGGTTTCATAGCCCAACGTCACAGCGCCCGAAAACTCTTCAGAGAACTGGTATCCCAAACCTAGAGTGTAAGTGTAGGTGGCATTGCCATAGCTAACCAGTGCGGTGGTCGGCGGATAGTTTGGCGGATCATACTCCAATTGCGGCCAATCAACCCACCTGATCGAGCCGAATAGCAGTGTTTTGGGTGCTACGCCGGTTTGGAAATCCAGATTGATCGACTGTGGCGTTTCGACCTCAGAATCCGTATCAAAGGTCGCTACTGTTCCAGGTGGAATACCAGCGCCCGGAATTGGATTTACCGACTCTGTTTGAGACAAATCGTGGCTGATCTTGGAGTTGTAGGTAAGCGCAACCCTCGCTGCAATTTCCGGTTTTTCCCAAGCGACGCCTACGACATACCCAAAGGCCACGTCTGCATCAGTACTCACTTCGTAGCCTGCGGCGGCCGGGACCGTGACGCTGGCGCTCACTCGCTGGGCCCTGACCCCGCCGATCGCACTAAAGCCGCCATCAAACTTGTAGCGAAGCAAAGCCGTAATTGCTTCGGTATCCGCTTTCGCTTCTAGTACGCCTGTTCGTCCACCCGGGATTGGGTTGATAGAAAGAGGATAGTTGGGGCCATACGCGATATCGGCACCGAAGGGCTCGTCATACATAATCGCAAAGTCGAGCTTCTCGGTTAGAGAAGTTTTGTAGCCGAGATGTGGCGTGAAGAAGTCGTTTGCTACGTTTCCAGAGTCGATAACCTGCCCCTGCGTTGGGCTGCCGGGGTTCGCATCAAGTAGTGAGCCGCTCACCCTAGGCTTCGTATATCCCAGCCGGAACTGCACTACCGATCCTTCTTCGAAAATCAAGTTTATGCCCTGACCGCTTCGGTCCAGGCCGCCAGCGTGGCCAGCCGTTGTCCCCACGCAAAGCGCGCACGCTGATAGTAGCGCCTTTCTCATGTATTCCTCCCTTACTGTCCCTTGAAGGCCTGTATGGCATCGTGTGAGTGTACGGATGCCGACCCGCTCGATTTGAATGCCCGATACTGTCTCGGTGTCTATTTTATCGTCAACTAGTGACCGTGCGTTACTTCTTATGAGTGTCGGCACGAACTGTTGCTAAACTGTTACGATTTTCGGACCAAACATTCAGAAAGATACCTGAAAAGATCACGGCTGCTCCGAGCTGCGTCCAGTGATCCAGTGGTTCATGATAAAGAAGCATACCGACAACCGCGATTGTCGGCAGGCGGGCAAAGTCGAATGGCACCACCACGGTCGCGGGGGCGATTGCAAGCGCGTTTGTGATACAGAAATGCGCCAAAAGACCGGCCAGACCAACCAGCAACAAAAAGGGTGCAGTCTGCAGCGTTGGCAATGCGATTTGCTGGTCTATCCCTGCCGCAATGGTGCCCAGAACCGCCTGCATCACAGTCAGCCAAAACACGATACATCCGATACTTGCATGGTGGGTGAGCTGTTTCGTCGTGATTGTTGTAAACGCGAAGAAAATCGCGCTTCCAGCAGCCATGAGAATGCCCGTAGAAAGGCTTGAGGTTCCGGGTCTTGTCACCATCAGGACGCCAGCAAACGCGATCAGTGCCGATGTCATTCGGATCGCGGTCAGGCGCTCTTTCAAAAGAAGCGGAGAAAGCAGGATAACCCAGATCGGTTGGGTGAATTCAAGCGCGAAAACCTGCGCCAGAGGGGCCACTCCGACGGCGTAGAACCAAAGGTTTTGGCCGGTGAAATGGAACGTGTTGCGAATGGCGTGCAAACCAAGACGCTCGGTTGTGACCTGATGCCATTTGCGGGTCGCCGTCAGTACTAGCGCTACGATGAGCACGCCGACAAAACTGCGATACATCATGATCTCGAAAGTATCGTGATGCAGGCTCAGTTCTCGACCAGCGACGGCCATTGAGGAGAACGAGGCAATGGCGCCGGTCATCCACAGAGCGGCCTTACCAAACTGCGTTTTGTCGCCCTGCACGCTGCGCCTCTTAACGATTGGTTTAGATGTCTGACTTTAAATCACTTTTCTCAGTGTCGGAGAAATAAAAAAGCCGGGTCAGAACCCGGCTTTTTTCTCATTCCCACTCAATCGTTCCCGGAGGTTTCGAAGTGATATCGTATGTGCACCGGTTGATGCCCTTGACCTCGTTAATGATCCGTGTGGCGGTTTCGCCAAGGAACTCGTGGCTGAAGGGGTAATAGTCGGCGGTCATGCCATCAACTGACGTTACGGCACGAAGCGCGCAGGCGTAGTCATAGGTACGGCCATCGCCCATGACGCCAACGGTTCGGACGGGGAGAATCGCCACGAAAGCCTGCCAGATTTCATCATAGAGCCCATGTTTGCGAATCTGGTCGATGTAAACCGCATCGGCTTCCCGCAGGATTTCGAGCTTCTCGCGGGTGATCTCACCTGGGCAGCGAATAGCAAGGCCCGGTCCGGGGAAGGGGTGGCGGCCGATGAAGCTGTCGGGCAGGCCCAGTTCGCGACCCAGCGCGCGGACCTCATCCTTGAACAGCTCACGCAGGGGTTCGACCAGCTTCAGGCCCATCTTCTCGGGGAGGCCACCGACATTATGGTGCGACTTGATCGTGACCGAAGGGCCTCCGCTGAACGAGACGGATTCGATGACGTCAGGGTAGAGCGTGCCTTGGGCCAGGAACTCGGCCCCGTCGATGGTATCGGCGTGTTTCTGGAAGACGTCGATAAACAGCTTGCCGATGATCTTGCGCTTGGTCTCGGGGTCGCTTTGACCGTCCAGCTCGCCCAGGAACAGATCGCTTTCGTCCGCGTGGATCAGCTGAATATTATAGTTGTCGCGGAACATGCCCACGACTTCCTGCGCCTCGTTCTTGCGCAACAGACCGTGGTCAACAAAGACACAGGTGAGCTGATCGCCAATCGCCTCGTGGATCAGGATCGCGGCCACCGAGCTGTCGACACCGCCGGACAGGCCGCAGATGACTTTCTTGTCACCAACCTGCTCGCGGATCTTCTCGATCATCTGTTCGCGATAGGCACCCATCGTCCAGTCGCCGCTGAACCCGGCGAGCTTTACGAAATTCTCATATAGCTTGGCGCCCTTGGGGGTGTGATGCACCTCGGGGTGGAACTGCACAGCGTAGAAATGGCGCTTTCTGTCTGCGGTGATGGCAAACGGCGCGTTGGGGGAGGTGCCGTAGACCTCAAACCCCGGAGCAATTTCGCTGACATGGTCGCCATGGCTCATCCAGACCTGTTCATCACCATCCGCGAACCAGTCTTTCAGGATGTCCAACTGACCTTTCGGAGTGACAAAGGCGCGGCCAAACTCGGCAGTACCATGGCCGCTTTCGACCTTGCCGCCCAGTTGGTGCATCATCACCTGCTGGCCATAACAGATGCCCAGGATCGGAACGCCATAGTCGAAAATCGCTTGCGGCGCGCGCGGAGAGCCCTCGCGCGTGACACTGTCCGGCCCACCCGAAAAAATCACCGCTTTGGGCGCCATTTCGCGCACAAATTCCATGGTGACATTCTGGTAGGGCTGGATTTCGCAATAGACATTCAGCTCGCGTAGTCGGCGTGCAATCAACTGCGTCACCTGGCTGCCGAAGTCGATGATCAGAAGGCGGTCGTGGGATGTATCACTCATGTGCGGGCCATAGGCCAAGCGTGACGAATTCGCAAGAGAAAGGTCTTTGCTGAAGGGCAGATACCCGCATTTCTGCGAAACTGCGCTTCGGCTATTGTAAAAGTTTTGTAACAAAAATATGACGATTTTTCCGTCTGTGTGAAGCGGACACCCGAATAGGAGAGATGCGTTTGCCCATAGCTGTTGAACTTGCCGCTTTGAATTTGGCTCTGGCCATGTTCTGTGGGGCGCTGATCGGGTCCGAGCGTCAAGTACGCCAACGTATGGCTGGTTTGCGCACAAATGCGCTGGTGGCCTTAAGCGCCGCGGCTTTTGTGGTGTTCTCTGCGCTCTATCCAGATGAGGTGAGTCCCACTCGTGTGGCCGCGCAGGTCGTTTCGGGGATTGGGTTTCTTGGCGCTGGCATCATCTTTCGGCATGGGTTCACCATTCACGGCCTGAATACGGCGGCGACCTTGTGGTGTTCGGCGGCTGTGGGGATGATGGCCGGAAGTGGTGCTTGGATCTTTGCGATCATGATGACGGGTTTCGTTATTTTCGTGAATCTGGGGCTGCGGCCACTGGTGAAGTGGTTGAAAAAAACGACACGCGCCGGGGTTCCGTTGACGCAGGAGTTCCGCATTCTCGTGCAGTGCGCGGCAGATGCTCAGGCGGAGGTCCGTGCGGCGGCACTACAGGCTTTGGCGCAAAACGGGGTGCGCATTGTCGGGTTTCAAAAGGGAGATGCAGACGACAAAGGTTTGCAAACACTGGAAATTCTCGTTTCCACCGAAGATCATCCCGAAAACGTGCAACACAAAATCGCAGCGCCACTTATTCTTGAACCGGGGATTCTGAGTGTTGAGTGGGAAGACGCGAACGAGACCTGAAACCGTTATTTTAAAGGGTCACGTCGCGGCGTAATGTCGCTTTTATGTGCCAATAGCCGTTATCTTCCAATAGTAGCGAGTGTTGGCGGGCTAGATAGAACCCCAATCAACACATCCAAAGTATGGTGAGGAAAAATGGCTGAAGCATCAGCACGTCGTCGAGGTCGCGGTGGTGGCGGAGCCGCCCGCCGGGCAGAACGCACTGCGGTTCGGATCGACACCGCAAAGTACATTGAGCGGAACATTCCGAACTTTGAGGTCCTCAACGAAGAAGCGTTGGAGATCATCGAGTACAACGCCGAAACGATTCTGGAAGAGGTTGGCGTCAACTTTGTCGACAATCCCGCCGCGCTGGAGCGTTGGCGCAATGCGGGTGCGGATGTTGATGGTGAACGCGTGCGCATCCCGCGTGGTCTGGCGCGTCAGCTGGTCAAAACAGCCCCAAGCCAGTTCACTCAGCACGCCCGCAACCCTGAGAAATCGGTGGTGATCGGTGGCCGTAACCTGGTTCTGGCGCCTGTCTATGGCCCTCCGTTTGTGCGTGATGCGCAGGGTGGTCGTCGCTATGCGACCATGGATGACTTCAACAAGTTCGTGAAGCTGGCCTACATGTCCAAGTGGCTGCACCACTCGGGCGGTACCGTTTGCGAACCGACCGATATCCCGGTGAACAAACGCCACCTCGATATGCTGATGGCGCACATGACGCTGTCTGACAAACCCTTCATGGGTTCCGTGACCGACCCCAGCCGGGCGCAAGATTCGGTCGAGATGTGCGAGATTCTGTTCGGCAAGGACTTCGTTCAGAACAACACCGTGATGACCTCGCTGACCAACATCAACTCGCCGATGACCTTCGACGATGTGATGATGGGCGCGCTGGAAGTTTACGCGAAGAACAATCAGGCTTGCATCGTCTCGCCCTTCATTGTCGGTGGTGCGATGGCGCCGGTGTCGGTAGCAGGGACGCTGACGCAGGTTCTGGCCGAGGTTCTGGCGGGCATCGCCTATAGCCAGATCATCCGTCCGGGTGCACCCGTGATCTTTGGTGCGTTCGTGACTTCGATTGACATGAACTCGGGCGCGCCGACCTTTGGTACACCCGAGGCCGCGCATATCACCTATGGTGCAGGTCAGCTGGCCCGCCGCCTCAACTTGCCCTACCGCTCTGCGGGGTCGTTCTGTGGCTCGAAACTGCCTGATGCGCAGGCGGCATATGAGACCGCGAACTCGCTGAACATGGGTCTGATGTCGGGCGTGAACTTCATGCTGCACTCGTGCGGCTGGCTCGAAGGCGGTCTGGTTGCAGACTTTGAGAAGTTCGTGATGGATGCCGATCAACTTGGTGTTCTGCACGGTCTGGCCAAAGGTGTCGCCTATGATGAGAACGCGCAGGCGATGGGTGCGATCCGTGAAGTGGGACCGGGCGGTCACTATCTTGGCTGCGAGCACACGCAGGCCAACTTCAAGGAAGCCTTCTGGAAAACCGAAGTGCTAGATTACAAACCGTTCGAGACCTGGCAGGATGAAGGTTCGCGCGATACGCGTCAGTTGGCCTCGGCCCGGGTCGAGCATCTGCTGGCCAACTACCAGCAGCCGCAGATGGACCCGGCCACCAAAGAGGCGCTCGAGGCTTATATTGCCGACAAGAAAGCCTCGATGCCGGACGCGTTTACCTGATCACTCGAACTGTGCGGCGCGGCTGGCTTGGTACAGCTGCGCCTCACCCAAAAGCGCAATCAGAAGATCAAGATGCCTGACCAGAGAATAGGCGGCATCCTCCTCTTTTCGCAGCGTATTTTGCTCTCTCTCCATATCCATAAGCCGCATCAGAGCGGCCCCGTTTCCGGGCAGTCGACCATAGCCCAGGATGCGCTGAAGATGCCGGTCACGATTGTAGTCCTGCGCCCCGAATTTTGCGGCGCGTGCCAATAAGCGGGGGCGGCGGAGTGTCGTGATCATGGTCATCAGGTCTTGCATTTCAGGTGCCTCTTGTTCGGGGAATTGTCGCCCTGTTTGTCACACAACCTAGGCGGGTGTTGCGCTCTCAAGGATCGCCCCGAACGTTGGTTTCACGACTGTTTATCTTTTTGAATCAAATCTGGTTGCTGCGCTTCGGGGTTAACGAACGAGTAACGAAACCACCTCTAGTTAGATTTGGTTAACTTTAATTTCGAGGGGCAAAAGTGGCAGTCTGTTTT
Source organism: Ruegeria sp. B10 (assembly GCF_056539825.1). Taxonomy (NCBI): domain Bacteria; kingdom Pseudomonadati; phylum Pseudomonadota; class Alphaproteobacteria; order Rhodobacterales; family Roseobacteraceae; genus Ruegeria; species Ruegeria sp. B10. The sequence continues at coordinate 13,761 of NZ_JBQFVP010000002.1, read as the reverse complement.
GTCGACGAGGGCAAATGAATATGGAAAACAACGTGGCATTCTCTATTCCGGCATGGGTTCCCGAGGGGGCACAGCGTTACCTTGCGCACACGGAAACCGGTCAGTCGATCCGGGATATCGCAAGATCGGCCGGGTGCCATGCCTCTACCATTCTCAGACAAATCCGACGCGTCGAAATGCGCCGCGATGATCCTTTGGTCGATGCGGCTCTGCAATCGCTGGCCGAGACACATTTCTCGGTCTCTGATCGGACGCGCCGCTTTGACGCAAGCGGACAGAATGACCAAGAAGACGGCTCATTCGAGGGCGAAGCGCTGCGTGTGTTGCGACGCCTGTGTGAGACAGGAGCGGTTCTGGCGGTGGCCGAGGATATGGAGAAGGCCGTGGTCGTGCGTGACACCGGTGAGGCCGGGACCACAAGGACGGCCGTTGTGGATTGCAAAATCGCGCAGGCGATTGCCTTGCAGGACTGGATTTCCTGCGACAATCCGGGCCGTATTTCGCGGTACCGGATCTCGACATCAGGGCGCGCGGCGCTCAACAGGTTGGTGGCCGAGGCGGAAAACAAGGCCCGGTCGCGCAACGAATTCGGCATGGCCGAGGCACAGGCGGCGTTCCAGCCTAAGTTGAGTGGAGACGCACCGGAACGCTCCCGACGCGTGCGCTATAGCGCCGCGGAAAGCCCTTTGATCGCCTTGGCGCGGCGGCGGGACCGAGACGGCAAACCCTTTCTCGATGAAACGCTTCTCCGTGCCGGGGAACGTTTGCGCGAAGACTTTGAACTTGCGCAGATCGGTCCGCAAGTTGCGCAGAACTGGGATCGCTTTCTGACCGGGGGCGGGCGCGGTAATTTCGACAGTGAATCTCACGGAGGGCGAGGGGCCTCAGACGCGAAAGACCGTGTGGCGCGCGCGTTGTCGGACCTTGGACCGGGGTTGAGCGACGTTGCGCTGCGCTGTTGTTGCTATCTTGAGGGGCTGGAGCTGGCCGAAAAACGCATGGGATGGTCGGCGCGTTCGGGCAAGATCGTTCTGCGCATCGCGTTACAGCGCCTGAAACGACACTATGAGGGCCTCTCTGGGCAAGATCGCATGATCGGCTAGGGATAAGTCTCTCTTGTGGTTTTGGCCCTTGGTGATAATCAAGGGCTATGAACTTCACACTCAAGCAGTTGCAGTATTTTCAAGCCGTGGCCGAGCAGCGCAATTTCGGGCGCGCTGCGCAGGTTTGCAATGTATCGCAACCTGCTCTGTCTGTGCAGATCAAATCGCTTGAAGAAACACTGGGCGGTGTACTGTTCGAGCGTCAAGCGCGGGACATCCTGCTGACGCCGCTGGGGCGAGACGTTCTGGAATATGCCCGTCAGGTACTGGGTGCAGCTGTGCGGCTGGACCAGTTCGCGCGGGATCATTCTGGCGGCCATCGGTCGCTGTCGATCGGGATCATCCCGACGATTGCACCGTACCTACTGCCCGGCGTTCTGGGTGGTCTACGCGCCGCAGATGTTTCGCTGCGCGTGCAGATCCGCGAGGCGAGGACCGAACGGTTGCTATCATTGCTCCGCGAAGGTGAGATCGACGCTGCGGTCCTAGCCCTGCCAGCGGGTGGCTCAGAATTCCGCGAAACGCCTCTGTTCCAGGATCATTTCCTGCTGGCAGGCAGCGCCGCGCGGCTGCAACGTGTGAACACCAGCCCCGAGATGCTGCGCCCTCTGGATTTGCAATCAGCACAGTTGATGCTGTTGGAGGATGGCCATTGCCTGACGGATCAAGCGCTTGAGGTCTGCGGGCAGGATCGGGGTAGTGGGCAGATCAACATGGGGGCCTCCTCGCTTGCGACGCTTTCCCGGCTGGTTGCCGAGGGGTTCGGCCTGACCCTGATGCCCGAATTGGCCGCAAAATCGGAATCAGAGGCTGTTCCGGGCATGAAGCTTTTGCGTTTTGGTGCCCCGCAACCGGCGCGCACGGTGGGGTTAGTCCGGCGCGCGTCAACAACGGATGACGGCTGGGTGGATCGTTTGGCCCAGGTGATCCGGGACGTGGGGGAGCAGATCGTTTCGGCCACGCGGTCATGAAAAGGCCCGCCAGTGGCGGGCCGGTATTCAGCGCCTAAGCACCGGGTTTACGCCAAAGCAGGTTCGGCGGCAGCTTCCAGATGCTGGATCAGAGTCTCGGGCGACGACACGCCATATGGGTCTTCGGGACAGTTGTCCATCAGGCCAGGTTCTTCGAACCAGGCTTCGACAACGCCGTCATTGATGATGGCCGCATAGCGCCACGAGCGCATGCCAAAGCCCAGATTTTCCTTGTCAACCAGCATGCCCATCTTGCGGGTGAACTCACCCGAACCATCAGGGATGACCTTGACGTTATCCAGGCCTTGATCCTGCGCCCATTTGTTCATGACAAAGCTGTCATTGACGGACATGCAGTAGATCTCGTCGATACCCTTGGCGGTGAAGTCGGCGTAGCCGTTTTCAAATCCGGGCAGCTGGTAGGTCGAACATGTGGGGGTGAAAGCGCCGGGCAGCGAGAACAGGATAACCCGTTTGCCAGCGAAATAGTCGGCGGTTGTCTTGTCTTCCCAGCGGAACGGGTTGGGGCCTTCGACGGCCTCGTCGCGAACGCGCGTGTGGAAGGTCACATCGGGCAGTTTTGCTCCGGTCTTCATGTTCAAGTTCCTGTGATTCAGTTGTGACTTTCTGGCGATTTAAATCAGTTCTAAATTGCCTGCAATCCATGAAATGCTGCATCTGCAAGATCGGTTTGATTGGCTTGTCTATTGATTTTTCGTGCGAAAAATATAGTTTAAGGTTAAACTAATTTGACGCTCGCGAGATATGTGCATAGCGGCTATGCGTCGCTGGTGTAACAGGCGTGAGTGTTTTATGTTATGGGTACACAAAGTTGACCCAAAGTTAGGAAAACTGCCCGTGCGCGATCTGAAAATCCCAGAACAACGTCACCCCGAAAAGGCGCATCGCCCGGACAACTCCCAGCCCAAGAAACCGAAATGGATCAGGGTCAAGGCGCCAGGCGGCAAGGGCTATGCCGAGACGCACAAGATCATGCGTGAAAACAATCTGGTGACGGTTTGCGAAGAGGCCGGATGCCCCAATGTGGGCGAGTGCTGGAGCCAGGGCCACGCCACTATGATGATCATGGGCGAGATCTGCACCCGCGGCTGTACCTTCTGCAACATCGCCACGGGACGTCCGGACTCGCTTGACGCGTTTGAGCCGGGTCGTGTTGCGCATGCGGTGCAAAAATTGGGTCTGAACCACGTTGTGATCACCTCGGTCGACCGGGACGATTTGAAAGACGGCGGAGCGGATCATTTCGCGCAGACTATTCGCGCCGTCCGTCACCGCTCGCCGAAGACAACGATCGAGATTCTGACGCCGGACTTCCTGAAATGTGAACCCGAAGTGCTTGAGACCGTGGTCGAGGCCAAGCCGGATGTGTTCAACCACAATCTCGAAACCGTCCCGGGCCTCTACCCTGAGGTTCGCCCCGGCGCGCGGTATTTCCACTCGCTGCGCCTTTTGCAGCGGGTGAAGGAACTGGACCCGTCGATCTTCACCAAATCCGGCATCATGGTCGGTCTGGGTGAGGATAAACAGCAAGTAGGTCAGGTCATGGACGACATGCGCGCCGCTGACATAGATTTCCTGACCATTGGCCAATATCTGCAACCGACGCCCAAGCACCACGCGGTGGACCGTTTCGTGACGCCTGAAGAGTTCGCCTCCTATGAAAAAGCCGCCTATGGCAAGGGTTTCCTGATGGTCTCGGCGACACCGCTGACGCGCTCGTCCTACCACGCGGGGGATGATTTCGCGCGTTTGCGTGCGGCACGGCAGGCGAAGCTGGGGCAAGCGTGACGCCTGATAGATTGGCGCAGCTGACAGCGCTGCGCCGCAGTTTGCATCAACATCCCGAACTTTCTGGGCAAGAACTTGAAACCGCCAAGCGTATGGCTGATGAGCTGCGTCGCGCAGGGGCGGACACCGTGGTGACCGACCTCGGCGGGCACGGAGTTGCGGCGGTCTTCGACAGCGGCACAACCGGTCCCACCGTCGCCATTCGGTGCGAGCTCGATGGGTTGCCGATCAAGGAACTCTCGGAACTGCCGTATGTCTCGACCGTGCCGGGTAAAGGGCATCTGTGCGGGCATGATGGCCATATGTCGATGGTTCTCGGCGTGGCGCTTGCGTTGCAGGAACTGCGCGCGACGCGCGGACGGGTGGTTCTGATTTTCCAACCTGCTGAAGAAACCGGTCAGGGGGCCAAGGCGATCCGAGACGATCCTGCGTTCGCTAAGCTTGCGCCGGATTACGTGTTTTCTCTCCATAACTTGCCGGGGCTGGAACTGAGCGAGGTTGAACTGTGTCAGGGTCCAACCAATTGCGCCTCTCGCGGTATGCGGATTGCGTTGACCGGAAAGACCTCTCACGCCGCTGCACCGCAGGACGGGGTTTCTCCGGCGGGCGCTTTGTCCGCGTTGATCCCGGAACTTACCCGGCTTGGCGCGGCTGGCGCCCTGAACGCCGACTACGCGCTTACCACGATCACGCATGCCAGCCTCGGAGAGCAGACCTTTGGCGTCGCCCCCGGTCAGGCCCAGCTGTGGGTGACATTGCGCACCGTGTCAGACGACCGGATGGCAAAGCTCATTGCCGATTCTGAGGCTTTGGTTCAGCAGGTCGTTAAGTCGGAGAACCTGAGTGCCGAGATCACCTATGAGGATGTCTTCGAGGCCTGCACCAACGACGCTGAGGCGGTGACTATTCTGGCCGAAGCCTGTGCGGATCAAGCCGTTCCATGCAAGTTGACCAATGAACCGCAGAGGTTTTCGGAAGATTTTGGCCAGTTCGGCAAAGTCGCAAAGTCGGCGATGTTCTGGTTGGGAGCCGGGAGAGACCACCCCCAACTTCACAATCCCGACTATGATTTCCCAGACGCGCTGATTCCAGTTGGCACAGGCGTCTTTCTGGCGGCGATCCGGCAGGTGCTGGGCTGAGGCCGTGTTCAGGTAAATCGAACCTTGCCGATAAACGGCAGGTTGCGATTGCGCTGCGCGTAGTCGATTCCGTAGCCCACGACGAACTCGTCAGGGATTTCGAACCCGATCCAATCTGAACGAAAATCGACCTCGCGCCGGCTTGGTTTGTCCAACAGGGCAATGGACTTAAGCCGTTTTGGCTCACGACTGCGTAGCAGGTTGGTGACGTGGTTCAGAGTATGGCCCGTATCGACGATATCTTCGACAACCAGCACATCTCGACCTTCAATCGCGCCACGCAAGTCCTTGAGAATGCGCACTTCCCGGCTGCTCTCCATCGCGTCACCGTAGGACGAAGCCTCCAGGAAATCCACCTCGATCGGCAGGTCCAACTCACGGACCAGATCAGCGATGAACACGAAAGAGCCACGCAGTAGGCCAACGACAACCAGCTTGTCAGTATTGCCGAATTCTTCGGTAATTTCGCGGCAAAGCTCTTCGATTCTGGCTGCAATTGCCTTGGCCGAGATCATCTCATCTATCACATAAGCGCGGTCAGTCATCGCAGCCCCCTTGATCTTTGGCGCGCAACATACGACATGACGCGCCATTGTCACCTTCAAATGCCGGATTGCCATGCCTATCCACTCGGAAACGCGTCACCTGCCTTATACGGCCCAACAGATGTATGACCTGGTTGCTGACGTGGCGAACTATCCCAAGTTCCTTCCCTGGTGCGCCGCCGCGCGTATCCGCCGGACCTATGCGGCTGGCGAGGCCGAGGTGATGGAGGCGGATCTGGTGATCTCGTTCAAAGTGTTTCGCGAACGGTTTGGTAGCCGGGTGACTTTGTTTGCCGGTCAAAAGAAGATCGACACTGAATATCTGGACGGCCCGTTCAAATACATGAAATCGGACTGGCAGTTTGAAGACGCGCCCGAAGGTGGGTGCAACGTATCGTTCCATGTGGATTTCGAGTTCAAGAACGCCATCCTGCAAGGGATCATTGGTGTCGTCTTCAACGAGGCCATGCAGCGCATCGTGCGCGCATTCGAGGCCCGCGCCGCCGAGCTGTATAGCTAAGGCTTTACCAACGACCGGCGCGCGTTAGACTGCGCGCTATGTCTGGATTCACCTCAACGCTTGCGAGTTTTGCCGCCAGCCCCGTCAACACAACCGCGCAGGCGCGGGCTATTACGTCTCTGTCCGTTCTCGACTGGATCGCCGTGGGTCGTGCCGGTGTGTCCGAACCCGTGTCGGTCGCCGTTCGGGACATGGTGCAGGAGGAGGGCGGCGTAGCACAGGCCCATCTGTTTGGCGGCGGGGCAGCACCTCTGCGTGCTGCGGCACTGGTCAACGGAACGGTGTCTCACGCGCTGGACTATGACGACACCCATTTCGCCCATATCGGCCATCCGTCGGTTGCCATCCTGCCTGCGGCCTTGGCGGTTTCAGAATGGGATGACCGTATCCTCGTTGATCTGTTGGAGGCGGCCTTGATCGGGATGGAGGTTTCGATCCGTATCGGCCTCTGGCTCGGTCGAGACCACTATCAGGCTGGGTTCCACCAAACGGCGACTGCGGGGGCCTTTGGCGCTGCGGTTGCAGCGGGTCGGGTGCTTGGGTTCGATGCCAACCAGATGCAGGAAGTTCTGGGCTTGACGGCCACGCGCGCGGCCGGTCTGAAAGCTCAGTTCGGCACCATGGGCAAACCCTACAATGCAGGATTGGCCGCATCAGCCGGGATCGAGGCCGCGTTGCTGATCAAACGGGGCTTTGAACCCAATGCGAGTGCGCTAGAGGGTCAGTACGGCTTTGGTGCGACCCATCAGGGCGCGGCGGATACGTCGGCGGCGCTGGACGGGTTAGGAGAGGAATGGCTGTTCGAATCGGTCAGCCATAAGTTCCACGCATGCTGCCACGGTTTGCATGCCGCGCTTGAGGCTGCTCTGCGTCTTGATATTGCCGAACCTGAAGTGGCTGAAATCAAGGTCAAAACCCATCCGCGCTGGATGAGTGTCTGCAACCAGATGTCTCCGACCACAGGGCTGGGGGCGAAGTTTTCCTATCGCACGGTGATCGCCATGCAGGCGCTCGGCTACGACACCGCTTTGCCAAGCAGTTACACCGAAAAGGTCTGCGCTGATCCTCGCATTCGCTCTTTGCGAGACCGCATCACGGTCGAGGCGGATGAAACCCTCACCGAGACCCAGGCCCGCCTAGAGCTTCTGCGGCGCGACGGCGTGCGACGCGAGGTTACCCATGATCTGATGGCTCCGATGTCTCTGGCGGATCGGGAAGACCGTGTCCGGGCCAAAGCGTCGAAACTGATTGGAGGGGACGAGGCAGACGCGATCTGGTCGATGCTGCGCACCGGAGGTCGCGCCCGCGATCTGGCTGCAAAACTGGCGGGTTAAACCACGCGCCAGTGCAGGGGGAAGCCGGGGTCGAATACGGTGACGGGGCCGTCGCCACTTTCGATCTTCGACGGGTATTCGACCGGGTCACCCTTGGTCAGCGTGATCGAACTTTCGTTCACCGGCAGGCGATAGAAGGCCGGACCATTCAACGACACGAACCCTTCCAAATTGTCTAGGGCACCTTCGCGGTCGAACATCTCGGCTACTAAGGACATGGTGTTTGTTGCCGTGAAACATCCCGCACAGCCACAGGCCATTTCCTTGTTGTCATCCGTATGCGGTGCGCTGTCCGTGCCCAGGAAATAGCGCGGGTCGCCCGAGGTCGCGGCCTTCAACAGTTCCAACCGATGCTCTTCACGCTTGGCGACGGGCAGGCAGTAGTAGTGAGGTTTGATCCCGCCCACCAAAATGTGATTGCGGTTGATGATCAGGTGGTGCGCCGTGATCGTCGCTCCTAGATCGGCCTCGTTGGCGGCAACATACTGAACCCCGTCGCGGGTCGTAATATGCTCCATCACAACGCGCAGGCCCGGCGTGGCCTTGCGGATTGGATCCAGAACGCGGTCGACGAACACGGCCTCGCGGTCGAAAATGTCTATCTCGGCATCGGTGACCTCGCCATGAACACACAGCGGCAGGCCGATCTCGGCCATCTTCTCCAGCACCGGGCGCACATTGTCGAAATTCCGAACACCCGAATGCGAATTGGTCGTTGCACCTGCCGGGTAGAGCTTGACCGCCTTGACCAAACCACTTGCATGCGCAGCGGCGAGGTCTTCTGGATCCGTATCTTCGGTCAGATACAGGGTCATCAGCGGCTCGAACGTCATCCCTTCGGGCAGCGCAGCCATGATACGCTCGCGATAGGCGGCGGCGTGCGCGCCGGTCACCACCGGGGGCACCAGATTGGGCATGATGATCGCACGGCCAAAATGGCGGGCGGTTTCGGGAAGGACGGCCTGCAACATCGCGCCATCGCGCAGATGCAGATGCCAGTCGTCGGGGCGGCGGATCGTGATGCTATCGGTCATGCGCCTCCGCTAACACAGAGGCCGCCGCCGTAAAAGCCCTTGTCAACTCGTTCGAACGTCGTAGCTCAGAAACGGGTGATGGCCTTGACGCACAGGCGCGGCCATGACCTTTTGTGGCAAGGGAGAATTCAGCACATGACACAGCCAGATTCCATAGACGCGGTTCAAACCATGCTAAGCGCGCAGGGCTATGTTTGCGGCCGTGCGCTGGCAACGGTCGTCTTCCTGTCGCTGAAACTCGGCCGGCCGCTGTTCCTGGAAGGCGAGGCCGGTGTCGGCAAGACCGAGATCGCCAAGGCACTGGCCGCAGGGCTTGGTCGCCGCCTGATCCGCTTGCAATGCTACGAAGGGCTTGATGCGTCCTCTGCCGTTTATGAATGGAACTTTCCCGCGCAGATGGTCGCCATCCGAACCGCCGAAGCTGCAGGCGGCGCAGATCGTTCTGCCCTGCAGACCGAGCTGTTCTCGGATGACTACCTCGTCGAACGCCCATTGCTACGAGCCATGAGGCCCGATGAAAACGGCGCGCCGGTGTTGCTGATCGACGAGCTTGACCGCACGGATGAACCCTTCGAGGCCTTCTTGCTGGAGGCGCTTAGCGATTTTCAGGTCACAATCCCGGAACTCGGCACCGTTAAAGCCCCGGAACCGCCGTTGGTGATCGTCACGTCCAACCGCACGCGTGAGGTGCATGATGCCCTCAAACGCCGCTGCCTTTACCACTGGGTCGACTACCCGGATTTCGACCGAGAGATTGAAATCCTGAACGCCCGCGCGCCCGAAGCGGCCCAGTCCCTCAGTCGTGAGGTCGTAGCCTTCGTGCAGCGTTTGCGCACCGAAGACCTGTTCAAGAAACCCGGCGTGGCCGAAACCATCGACTGGGCCAAATGCCTGCTGGCGCTGGACGTCATCAACCTCAGCCCCGAAGTGATCGGAGATACCCTCGGCGCGATTCTCAAATACCAGGACGACATCCAGAAACTGCAAGGGTCCGAGGCCAAACGCATTCTTGACGAAGCCAAGGCCGATTTAGAACCGGCCTGATGTTTCTTCTGTTTGAAAATACCTCGGGGGTATGGGGGCAGAGCCCCCATGAGCGCTGATGGCCGAACAGATCCCGCTCGACATTCCCGAAAACCCGAAGCTGGCGCAGAACATCACACATTTCGCCCGCGCCCTTCGAAAAGCCGGGCTGCCGATCGGCACCGGTCGTGTGGTGGATGCCATTCGGGCCGTTGAGGCCGCAGGCTTCTCTGAGAAGCAGGATTTTTACTGGACCCTGCACGCTTGTTTCGTGAACCGCCCCGAACATCGCACTGTCTTCGCGCAGGTCTTTCGCCTTTATTGGCGCGACCCAAGGTATCTGGAACACATGATGTCCATGATGCTGCCCGCCATTCGCGGTGTGCAGGAAGAACGCAAAGCCGACGCCGGTGAAAAACGCGCGGCTGAGGCGTTGCTTGACGGGGTTGAACGCGATCAGCCTGAAACCTCCGAGGAGCAGGAGGGAGAGACCGAGCTTGAGATCGACGCTTCGCAAACGGCTTCGTCCGAGGAGCGTTTGCGCAGTCTGGATTTTGAACAGATGAGTACTGATGAGATAGCGCAGGCCAAGCGCCTCCTGTCGCGCCTCAGCCTGCCGGTCAAGCCGATCGAAAGCCGCCGCAGCCAGGCCAGCTATATCGGCCACCGGATCGACCGGGCGAGAACCCTGCGCGCCGCCATGCGTCAGGGCGGTGAGCTGCACGATATCGCGAAACAAAAACCCCGGCCGCGCTGGCCCAATCTGGTCGTGCTCTGCGATATCTCCGGCTCGATGAGCCAGTATAGCCGCTTGATCTTGCACTTCCTGCACACGGTCTCGAATGCCAAAGGGGCCGGTTGGGCCAAAGTCCATGCCTTCACCTTCGGCACCCAACTGACCAATATCACCCGTCACCTTCACCAGCGCGACGTGGATGCCGCCCTAGCTGCCGCCGGGGCCGAGGCGCAAGATTGGGAAGGGGGCACGCGGATCGGAGACTGCCTGCACGCCTTCAACCGAGACTGGTCGCGGCGCGTCATGGGGCAGGGCGCGGTGGTTCTGCTGATCTCGGACGGGCTGGATCGCGGCGCGCCCGAAGCTTTGGCGAAAGAGACCGAGCGTCTGCATCTTTCGGCCCGGCGTCTGATCTGGCTGAACCCACTGCTGCGTTGGGATGGGTTCGCCCCCAAAGCACAGGGCGTGGCCGCCATGCTGCCCCATGTCGACAGCTTCCGCGCAGGCCATTCGATTGCGTCACTCGAAGACCTCGCCACTGTCATCTCTGCTCAGGACGACGTCGGAGAGAAAGCGCGGCTCATGTCCGCGCTTTCCGGCTAGGATTTAGCCCAGCTGTTTTTCGTTGCACTCACGCGCCATTTCCATGGCCTTGTAAGTGCCAGTCAGATCGACGGTGAAAGCAAATTCCTTTTCGGGGAAGACGATCATGACCTGTTTCTTGGCTAGGTCATCCGCAAATTGAGGGTCGTCGGACAGGACATAGCCACCGGAATAGCCCTTGGTGATATTGCCCTTCATGCCAGTGGCTTCACCCACATACAGGTTTTCACCCAGCAGGATCGCCACGGCTTCTTTCTCGCCGCGTTTGATATTGGTTTCCGCCTTGGTGAAAACGCCAACGTAGCCCACTCCGCGATCCTCGGTCAGGCCCATCTGAACAACGTTTTCCGCGTCATCCACGGCCTCAATCAGGCAAGATTTCTTTTCATTGTCGATGAAGACTTTCCAGCCTTCAACCTCACCATAGCGTTCGAATGTATCAGCCCATGCAGCGGTCGAGGCCAACAGGCCAACCGCCGCTCCCAGTGTAAGAATGCGTTTCAACTCTTCGTCTCCGTTGAGAAATTTATTGAGAGCGCCCAATCCAGATTCAGGCACAGTTTCAACTTAAGACGTGGGGTATTCGCAATCAATCCTTTGAGAGTGTGAATATCAAATCGGCCTTTTACTGCCCACATAAACGCGAATTGACTGCCGTCTCCGACTAACGTTCGCTTTTCATTGGTCCAAGGCTGCCTATGTTGGTTTGCAACAAGCCAGGAGGATTCGATGGATCGATTCGACAGCAGCCCGGAACGCGCTTTGGAATGGCACCGCAGCGGTCGCGGTGCCGCGCTGGCCACTGTTGTCGAAACCTGGGGCAGCGCACCGCGCCGTGTGGGGGCACAGCTGGTGATCGGCGGGGACGGGCGGATCGAAGGCTCGGTCTCGGGCGGTTGCGTCGAAGGCGCCGTGATCGTCGAAGCCATTGAGGCCATTGATGAGGGCGAGGCGCGCCTGCTTGAATTCGGTGTCAGCGATGAAGACGCCTTTGCCGTCGGTTTGGCCTGCGGCGGCACCATTCGGGTTTTGGTCGAGCCGGTTGGCTCTGTCCTGCCTGAGCCGATGCTGGCCGAGTTGGTCGCCGCCCGTGCGCGCCGTGAACCGCTGGCCTATGAAGTGAATACAGACAGCGGACACAGGGCCTTGCGCCGCAATGCTTACGTGGATCGGTTGCGTATGGATCGGTCTGGGTTCGAGGAAGACGGCAAGACCTTCGTCGCCGTTCACAACCCGCCGTTGCGGTTGATCATCGTCGGTGCGGTTCACATCGCGCAGGCCTTGGTGCCGATGGCGCGGATTGCGGGCTACGACCCGGCCATCATCGACCCGCGTGAGGCCTTTGCCTCAGACAGCCGCTTCCCCGGAGAGACCCTGTTGACCGATTGGCCGGATGAAGCAGTCGCCAAGCTGGGTCTGGATCAGCGCACGGCCATTGTCCTGTTGACCCACGATCCAAAGCTGGATGATCCGGCCCTGCAGGCCGCGTTGGATGCGGATGTGTTCTACATTGGCGCCCTTGGGTCGACCCGCACCCATGCCAAAAGGGTTGAGCGGATGACCGAGGCGGGGTTCACCCAAGCTCAGATCGCGCGCATTCATGGCCCTATCGGTCTTGATATCGGTGCCGCCGGCCCCTCCGAGATTGCCGTGGCCATCCTAGCCCAGATGACGGCGGTACTGCGAGGTAAGGCATGAAATTCGGCCCTGTGCCCGTGACCGAAGCCGCCGGAGCCATTCTCGCGCATTCCGTCAAAGGCTCGGACCAAAAGATGCGCAAAGGGCTCATGCTAACTGCCGAGCATGTCTCGCAATTGTCCAGCGCGGGGTTTGACGAGGTCATCGTTGCCCGTCTTGAGCCCGGTGACTGTCATGAGGACGAGGCCGCTGAAATGCTGGCCAGTGCTCTGGTTCCCGATCCCACCGACGCCAATCTACGCTTGACCGAGGCGTTTACCGGCCGTGTGAACCTTCTGGCTGAGGGACCGGGCGTGGTGGTGCTGGATGTGGCGGCGCTCGAGCAGTTCAACCGCATCAATCCGATGATCACAGTCGCAACGGTCCCGCAGCATCAGCAGATGACAGCGGGCGGTATGGTCGCGACGATCAAGGTGATCTCTTACGCCGTTCCCAAAGCCGATGTTGAACGCGCGGCCGCCTTGGCGCAGGCCTCGGTGCGCCTTGTCGCGCCGGTCTATCGCAGCGCGGGATTGATCGTAACGGACATCGCCGGAGGGCCGCCCAATGAGAAGGGCATAGCTGCCATGCGCGGGCGTGTCGAAGCTCTGGGCATGGACCTGTGCGATGTGCAGATCGTCCCGCATAAAACCGATCAACTTGCATCGGCCATTGATCGTGCCGAAGGCGATGTGCTGATGATCCTGACGGCATCGGCCACGTCGGATGTGAACGACGTGGCCCCGTCCGCCGTGCGCGCCGCGGGCGGGGAAGTTGACCGGTTCGGCATGCCGGTCGATCCGGGCAATTTGCTGTTTCTGGGGGCGCTGAACACACGCCCTGTGATCGGCCTGCCAGGATGCGCGCGCTCTCCGGCGTTGAATGGCGCCGATTGGGTTTTGTCGCGGGTCGCCTGCGGGGTTGAGACTACTGGTGCTGATATTGCTGCGATGGGTGTGGGCGGTCTGCTCAAGGAAATCCCGACCCGGCCGCAACCTCGCGCGCAACGGAAGAAATAGTTCAGAGGCCCACAGGTGGCGCCGATGAGTTTATGGCTTCGGCCTTTTGCGTCCCTCTGTTGTCAAAAAGCAACAAATTCCTGTTCTCAAGTCAGACCTCCCGTGTTTAACTCGCCCCAAGCGAATGAGCTAAAGAAGGGGAGGTCTTATGCCAAATATATCGCTGACTGTGAATGGGATGTCTGTGAGCGGTGATGTTGAGGGTCGGACGTTATTGTCTGGTTTTTTGCGGGATCATTTGTCTTTGA